>JANNCO010000104.1:0-2199 GCA_031386655.1 Polaromonas sp.
GCATACCATTTACAGTATTTTATCATTCGCCATGCGTTTTTGCCTTGGCCACGGCATGCGCTACAACCCCAGACGTGCCTAGTTTTAACGCTAATAGCCACTATTTTTAACCATGACCATTCATGCCACTGTCCCAGTTTCTGTCACCCATCTGGTACTGATCCCCTGTTACAACCCAGGGGCCAAGGTAGTAGACATGGTGCGCAATGTGCGCCAGCACTGGGCTCCTGTGTGGGTAGTAGTAGACGGCAGCACCGACCAAAGCACCCGTTTGTTGCAAGAGCTTGCCTTGCAAGACAGCGGGCTCACCGTGCTAGTGCAGCCCACAAACGGTGGCAAAGGCAGCGCCGTGCTGCACGGCATTACCCAAGCCCTCCAGCAAGGCTACACCCACGCACTCACCATGGACGCCGATGGCCAGCACCCTACCGACCTGGTGCAACAGTTCATGGCCACCTCCATCGCCCAGCCCGAGGCGTTGATTTTAGGTAAACCCGTGTTCGACGCTAGCGCCCCCGCCCTGCGCGTCAACGGCCGCAAGGTGTCCAACGCTTGGGCCAATGTAGAAACCTTGGGCGCTGGCGTGGGCGATTCGCTGTACGGCTTTCGCGTCTACCCCATGCGGCCCTTGCAGACGGTGATGCAGCGCAGCCGCTGGATGCGCCGCTTCGACTTTGATCCCGAAGTTGCTGTGCGTCTGTGCTGGGAGGGCTTAAAACCCATCAACATCGACGCCCCTGTCAAATATTTCAGCGAGAGCGAAGGCGGCGTGTCCCACTTTAAGTATCTGCGCGACAATGTGCTGTTGACTTGGATGCACACCCGCTTGTTTACCGAGTTTTTGATCCGGTTACCTTGGTTGTTGGTGCGCCGCAAGTCTTAATCCCGTTGTCATTTTTACTCTATTGCCCATGTCCGACATCCTCCAGAAAATCGTAGAAGTTAAACACCAAGAAATCGCAGCGGCGATTAAAAAAATGCCGTTGACCGCCATGCGCGCAGACGCCGAAAGCAGGGTGCTGGTGCGCGACTATGTGGGTGCGATGCGGGCCAAGATGGCGACGGGGCAGGCGGCGGTGATTGCCGAGGTGAAGAAGGCTAGCCCGTCCAAAGGCGTGCTGCGTGAGGCGTTTTTTGCGGCCGATATTGCGCAAAGCTATGCCGACGGCAATGCCGAGGTAAAGAAGAAAACTGACGCTCTGGTTAACGCTGCGTGCTTGTCAGTGCTTACTGACCGACAGTTTTTTCAGGGTGAACCTGACTTTTTGCGCCAAGCTCGGGCCAGCTGCCAGCTGCCAGTTTTGCGCAAAGATTTTATAGTCGACTCCTACCAAATCTACGAATCCCGGGCCATGGGCGCAGATTGTATTTTGCTGATTGCGGCCTGTTTAGACGACGCGCAGATGGCGGATTTGCAGGCCATTGCGCTCAGTTTAGACATGGCGGTGCTGGTGGAGGTGCATGACCGGGCTGAGCTGGAGCGTGCGTTAAAGCTGAAGAATGTGCCGCACAAAACCATGCTGGGCATCAACAACCGCAACCTCAAAACCTTTGAGGTCAGCCTGCAGAACACGCTGGACATGCTGCCGGATGTGCCCAAGGACAAGCTGCTGGTCACCGAAAGCGGCATCACCACCCGCGAGGATGTGCAAGAAATGCGCGCTGCTGGCGTGCACGCCTTCTTGGTAGGCGAGACCTTCATGCGCGCAGACGAGCCGGGGCTGGCGCTGGCGCAGTTGTTTGGCTAGATGCGGCGGTTTGGCACAGGCGCTGGCAGTCACACAGGTTAGCAGCGCGCACAGCTAGACATTCCAAATACTATTAATTTCATAGCTGCTTGAGCAGGTTCTACGGCTTCCATGGCACATTCGACACTTAATTTATTCGGCGATGACGACGCGCGCGCGCTACGGGACGCCGCTCATGCGCCACGGCCTGCGCACCCTGTTGCAGACCGCGCCGTGACCGCGCCGACCCTGCAGTCATTCAGCCCCGCAGACTGGCCCGTAGCACCCGACTGGCTGCCCACCACGCAGGCTTTTGCCACTAGCGCCGCCGCTGCGTCGCTGGGCCAGTACCTGCGGCAGCGGCTGGCAGACGGCGCGCAGATCTACCCGCCACAGCCCTACCGCGCCCTGCAGCTGACCGCACTGGCCGATGTGCGTGTGGTGATTTTGGGCCAAGACCCCTACCACGGGC
>JANNCO010000085.1:0-13857 GCA_031386655.1 Polaromonas sp.
CTCCGCCCTGCGGGCTCCCCCTTTATGCCGCTGCGTTGTACACACCAATCGCCAAGGCTGCGTACTAGCAAAGTGTGAATACAGCCGTGGATTACCTACCATGTTTGCAAGAGCAGGCAGGTGGTGTACTCAGCGCAGCGGCATAAAGGGGGAGTTGGCGGCCCTAGGCCGCCACGGAGGACAGCTTTGATGCTGAGTACGCCGCCTGCCAGATCCCGTACAAAACCTGCACAGTCCCCGAGCACAGCTTTGATGCAGAGTACGCCACCTGCCAGTTAAGGTACAAGACCACACAGTGCCCGAGGACAGCTTTGGTGCTGAGTACGCCAGTGCCAGATTGCAACCAAGAATAACAATATCAATCTTCGATCCTCAGTAAATTACTCCAACCCAACCCAAGCCAACCACCAACCCGCCAGACTCAGAGATAATCAAGCACTATGAGCGGCAACACTTTCGGACATTTATTCGCAGTCACCAACTTTGGTGAATCCCACGGCCCGGCTATTGGCTGCGTGATTGACGGGTGCCCGCCCGGCATGGCGCTGTCGGAGGCGGACATTCAGCCAGACCTGGACCGTCGCCGCCCGGGAACCAGCAAGTTTGTCACACAGCGCAACGAGCCTGATGCGGTAGAAATTCTCTCGGGCGTGTACGAAGGCACAACCACCGGCACACCTATCTGCCTGCTAATCAAGAATACCGACCAGCGTAGCAAAGACTACAGCGACATTGCCCGCACCTTCAGGCCAGGTCACGCCGACTATGCCTACATTCAAAAATACGGCCTGCGCGACCCGCGGGGTGGTGGCCGGTCGTCTGCCCGCTTGACTGCGCCCATGGTGGCAGCGGGCGCGGTGGCTAAAAAATGGTTGCTGCAAAAATACGGCACCGTGTTTCGCGGCTGCATGACGCAGATTGGTGATGTGGCCATAGGTTTTGAAGACTGGAGCCATGTGCACCACAACCCATTTTTTGCACCTATTGCCGACACTTCTGCATTAGAAGACTATATGAATGTGCTGCGCAAAAGCGGTGATTCGTGTGGTGCGCGTCTGCGGGTGACAGCCAGCGGCATGCCAGTGGGCCTGGGCCAGCCGCTGTTTGACAAGCTGGACGCTGATATTGCGTATGCCATGATGGGCATTAACGCGGTAAAGGGCGTCGAGATTGGCTCAGGTTTTGCCAGCGTCACGCAGCGTGGCAGCACGCACGGCGATGCATTGTCCAAAGACGGGTTTATGAATAACAACGCAGGCGGTACGCTGGGCGGCATTAGCACGGGGCAAGATCTGGAAGTGAGCATTGCGGTCAAACCCACCAGCTCTATCCTGGTGCCGCGCGAGACGATGGACATCGACGGCAACTCAGCCCAGGTAATTACCAAAGGCCGCCACGACCCCTGCGTAGGCCTGCGCGCCACCCCCATTGCCGAGGCCATGCTGGCCTTGGTGGTGATGGAACACGCGCTGGCGCACCGCGCGCAATGCGGTGACGTGGTCAGCACCACGCCTCCCATCAAGGCGCAGGCTTGATTACCGTGGCTCAAGGCACAGGCTTGATGGCTGCAACCAAGGCACAGGCTTGAGTTCTAGCCCAACTCGTCAGCTCATGCCCTTTGCCGCACTGTCGGCTTGCTATTTTGCGCACTTGGGTTTTTTCAGCCCCTACCTGTCGCTGTGGCTTAAAGACTTGGGGCTCAGTATCGTAGTGATCAGTGTGCTGGCGTCGCTGCAATCGGCCACGCGTTTGTTTGCGCCCTACGGCTGGGGCTGGCTGAGCGACCGTACGGGCGAGCGGGTGAAACTGCTGCGTTACAGCGCGCTGGCCGCTTTGGTGGCGTCAGCCTGCCTGTGGTGGGCGCAGGGCAGCGTGGTATGGATTGCTGTGGTGCTGGTGGTGATGCTCATCCACTCCAGCGCCATGATGCCCATGAGCGAGGCAGCCATGGCGCAGATGGTCACCAGCGGCGGCAGCTTTGACACCCAACGTTACGGTCGTGTGCGGTTGTGGGGATCTGCAGGGTTTTTAGTCACGGTGTTTGCCGCAGGCTGGTGGTTTGAGCGGTTTGGCATGCGCGCTTTTCCGTTGTGGTCGGTGGTGACCATGGCGGCTTTGATGTTAAGTACCTGGTGGCTGCCCGATGTGAAAGAAGAGCGCGCGTCAGCGCACCACCGCGTGGCTATCTGGCCTATCTTGCAACACAGCGCCGTGCGCTGGCTGTTCATTACCGTGTTTTTGCACATCCTCGCGCACATGGGTATCTATATTTACCTGTCGCTGTATTTGGACGAGCTGGGCTACAGCAAAACCACCATTGGCCTGCTGTGGGCGGTGTCGGTAGTGGTGGAAATTGCCTGGTTCTACAGCCAAGGGCGCTGGCTGCCGCGCTTTAGCCTCAGTGCGTGGCTGGTCATTACAGCGGCGGTTACCGCCTTGCGCATGGGATTAACCGCTGCAGGCGCATCAATTTTGGTTATTGCGCTGCTGGCCCAGGCGCTGCACGCTATTACTTTTGCAGCGCACCATACTGTGTGCATTGCACTGCTGTCGCACCATTTCCCGGGCCACTTGCGTGGGCGTGGGCAGGCACTGTATACGGTGATTGGCTACGGCTTGCCTGGTGTACTGGGTGGTGTAGCGGGTGGCTACCTCACCACGCAGTGGGGCCTGGCCAGCGTGTTTTGGGTAACGCTGGCCATTGCCTTGGCAGCTACCGCGTCGGCATACCGTGTGTGGCGGCTGCAGCATCCCCGCAGCAGGGCGTAAGCGGATTGAGCAAAGCTAGCCAGCACACAGGCTGCGTTCGTGCCTATAGGCATTTTTAACAGCCCAAGATTCAGCCCAGATCCACAGTGATTTGATCTGATGCAAAAATGCTGCAAATCAACCCACTGCTTACAGCTAGTCACGCGTTTGTGCGGGTTGATTGCTATGTATTTGAAGTTGTAACGTGACTCAAGCTATAATCTGAGGCTGAGCATACAGAGCTCGAGTCCTTTGTGCTCGTCAAGGCTTACAGCTTTGACAATTTCCCGGAAATTGTTTTTTAATTAGTTTAATCAAGGAATCAAAATGAAAAAGACCCTCGTATTGGCATCGTTGTTGGCTGCAGTTGCATTGGCCGCCTGTGGCAAAAAAGAAGTGGCTCCTGCGCCTGCTGCACCTGCTGCTGCCCCCGCAGCTGCTGCGCCTGCTGTTGAAGCCGCTAAAGACGCAGCTTCGTCTGCTGCTGGTGCCGCGTCTAGCGCCGCATCTGCCGCAGGCGCCGCTGCCGGTGCTGCAGCCGCTGCTGCTACTGGCGCTGCTGGTGCTGCTGCCGATGCCGCTAAAACAGCTGCTGGCACTGCCGCTACTGCTGCTGGCGACGCTGCCAAAGCTGCCGGTAACGCTGCTGCTGATGCTGCCAAAGCCGCCATGGGCGCTGCAAGCGACGCTAAGAAGTAATTCTGAACTTCAGCAAATATGCTTCCTTCGGGAAGCTTAAATTAAGCTCCTTCGGGGGCTTTTTTTACGCCTGCTGAATCTGCAAGATATCTGCTAAAGGTAGTTGGCAAGTACTATTTGATAACGAATCATGCTATTAAAAAAGAGCTGTTCGAGCAGATTTTACATAGGTTAGAAACAAAAAAAGCCTCAGAAATCTGAGGCTTTTTGCTGGTAGACAGTACAGGCTATCAGTCGCGCTCGCCGCCAAAGATGCCCAGTAGTGCCAGCAAGCTCTGGAACACGTTGAAGATATCCAGATACAAAGCCAGCGTGGCGCTGATGTAGTTGGTCTCGCCGCCGTCCATGATCTGCTTTAGGTCATACAGCATGTAAGCAGAGAAAACTGCCATGGCCATCATGCTGATCACAGCCATGCCCATAGTGGAGCCGACAAACACATTAATGATGCCGCCTACCAAAATAACTACAGCACCCACAAACAACCACTTACCCATGCCGGAGAGGTCGCGCTTGATGACGCTGGCCAAACTGGCCATGACAAAAAAGATACCTGCTGTGCCGCCAAATGCGGTCATGATGAGCGAAGGGCCGTTTTTAAAGCCTAAAACTCTGGAAAGCATGCTAGACAGCATCAAACCCATAAAGAAAGTAAAGGCCAGCAGCACAGGCACGCCCGCGGCAGAGTTTTTGGTCTTTTCAATAGCGTACAAAAAGCCAAACGCACCCGCCAGGAACACAATCAAGCCCAAGCCACCGCCCAGTGAGCGTGTTATGCCTGTGGCTATGCCCAAGTAAGCGCCCAAGACAGTGGGCAACATGCTCAGTGCGAGCAGCCAGTAGGTATTGCGCAACACTTTGTTGCGTTGTGCGCCGCTAGATAGCGCGCCATTGGAATAGTCGATGGACTGAACGTTATCGGACATGAAATTCTCCTTTGAAACCGTAGTACAGCATATATTTATACGCCACGCCACATTTTAAAGTTAAACCAACTATCTGCGCTACCGTCAGCCAGCAGGTGACCTACTTTTTGTATGGATTCTTTTAACTGGGCTGCATGCATCTGCACAGCGCTAAGGCGTTATGCTTAACTGGTCATTTTGATTCAAATTAACCCACCACTTGTATGAAAAACAAAGCATTTTTAGAAATCTCCGACGTTAAAGCCATCCTGGCCGCTGCTGAGGCCGAAGCGGCCAAAAACAACTGGGCTGTGACCATCACCGTGGTAGACGACGGCGGCCACATGCTGGGCATGCTGCGCCTGGACGGTGCACCAGCCGTGTCGGCCCACATCAGCCCTGCCAAGGCACACACGGCCGCGCTGGGCCGGCGCGAGACTAAAATTTATGAAGACATCATCAATGGTGGGCGCACCAGCTTTTTAAGCGCGCCCGTGATTGAAGGCATGCTAGAGGGCGGCGTGCCGGTGATGAAAGACGGCCATTGCTTGGGCGCAGTAGGCGTCAGCGGCGTGAAGTCGGCAGAAGACGCGCAGATTGCGCGCGCAGGCATCGCGGCGATTGGGCTGTAAGGTCAGTGCGGCTTGGCTAGGGTTTAAATTTCAGCCTAAGCCACAAGCCTGCCAGAGCATAAAAAATCCCGCAAACCTTAGGTGGTTTGCGGGATTTTTTATAGATTGTGTCTGCGTTATTTCAAATCGTCAGCAATCACTTTGACGATGCGCTTGGCATTGTCTGAGCTGTCAGCCGTTCCCGCCGCGTTCAGCACCGACACCGTGGTCGATTCGGCCGCTCCTTTGACCACAATGCGGTATTTCAATGGCGCTGCGTCTGGCGTGCTGCTGAAAATCTTTGCAAAAAAGCCAGGCTCTTTTTTGTCCGTCGGCGCAACATAGCGTACAAAATAAATTCCCTGCGCGCGGTCGCGGTCTTCTACCGTAAAGCCGGTGCGGTCCAGCGCCAAACCTACACGGCGCCAAGCGCGCTCAAAACCTTCGTCAACTTGCACCACAGGCACACCGCCTACATCGGCAATGCGCGAAGTGGGCTTGGCAGCGCCCGAGGCGATCAGGGCTTTAGACTGCTCTTGCGGCACACCCAGCTTGACCATCAGGCGGCGCAGAAATTCGGCTTCCAGCTCAGGGTCGGCTGGGCGCGGCTCCCACACGGTGCCGGTGGAGGTTGACGATGAGCCGCCGGTCACTTTTTCAACCATGCCGCGGTGGCTCACGTAAATTTCGGTGGTCTCGCCCGAGCGCTCCAGCCGGGTGCGAAACTTGTCGCGTTCACCGGTAGAGTACAAACTGTCCAGCAGCTTGCCCAGCGTGGCGCGGATAAAGTCTTGCGGCAGCTTGGCGCGGTTTTCGGCCCAGTCGGTTTCTAGAATGCCCAGGTTTTGCTGGTCTTGTGTCAGCAAAAAGCCGTTTTCTTGCCAAAAGTCGCGAATCGGGCTCCACAGCTGGTCGGCCGGGCGTTTGACTACCAGCCAGCGCTGCGTGCCCGCGCGCTCAATGCTGACATCGCCCAGCGCAGTGGCTGCTACGGGGGTGCCGGGCGTGTTCTGGCCTGCGGCAAAACCACTGGCGGTCACTGGCCCGCCAGGCACTACAAAGCGGTTGTCTCGCGACAAAGCGGTCAGGTCGGGCGGCACGTCGAGTGACACGCCTTGGCCAGAGCTTTTGTAGTCGATTTTGTCGTTAGAAAATACGCTGCAGCCTGCCACTGCGGCGCAAGTCAAAGCTACCGCGGTAAGTTTCAGGGTATATGAACGGAATGCTTTTACCAAAATAGATCCTTTGGGTTACGTGACTCTAGACGCCTCAATAGGTGAGAAAGCGGCGCAAGCCAAGTAACACGAGTTTTACAAGAAGCCTGCCGCTTTGAGTGCAGCCAGCACGGTAGGTTCATGCAATTGTGCCATGCCGGTCATAGGCAGGCGCATGGTGCCGCCGCACAGGCCCATTTTGTCCATGGCCCACTTTAGCGGGATAGGGTTGGCCTCGACAAATAGATTTTTGTGCACGGGCAGCAGGCGGCGCTGAATTTGGTTGGCTGTTTTTGTGTCGCCTGCCATGGCGGCTACGCACAGCTCATGCATCAGGCGCGGGGCAATGTTGGCCGTGACGCTGATGTTGCCTTGGCCGCCGCACAGCATCAGCGCAATCGCGGTGCCGTCGTCGCCCGAATACACAGCAAAGCCTGGTGGCGCGTCTTTGATCAGCCACTGGCCGCGTTCCACATTGCCGGTAGCGTCTTTGATGCCGACGATGCTGGGGATTTGCGCCAAGCGCATGACGGTGTCGTGCGCCATATCAGCCACGCTGCGCCCGGGCACGTTGTACAGCACCACCGGCAGGTCGCCGGTAGCTTCGGCAATGGCTTTAAAGTGCTGGTACTGGCCTTCTTGGGACGGTTTGTTGTAGTAGGGCACTACTTGCAGCTGGCAGTCTGCACCCACTTTGCGGGCAAACTGCGCCAGCTCGATAGCCTCTTTGGTGCTGTTAGCACCGCAGCCGGCCATGATGGGTACGCGCTTCTCGCCATGGGTTTTGGCCTGCTCCACCGACACACGAATAATCTCGCAGTGCTCTTCTACGCTGACAGTGGGTGACTCGCCGGTAGTGCCTACCACGCCGATGCAGTCGGTACCTTCGGCTATGTGCCAGTCGATCAGCTTGCGCAGGGTGGGGTAATCAACACTGCCATCGGGGTGAAAGGGGGTGACCAGTGCAACGATGCTGCCAGTAATTTGTTTCATGCGCTGATTTTAGCCCGTCAAGGGGCTGCCAGCGGGTAGCGCGGAGGTGCAATTGATGCTGGATTTGGTAAATCTTGATGCGTAGCACCGCTTGCTGTTTCGCGTACGGCTACTATGCGTTGAACAAAACGATCTGGTGCTGTGCAAAAGCCGTCTTCATACGCCACTATGCGCAGCCCCGCGCAGGCATGCAACAGCTCGCCCGGCTGCAGCAAAAAATCAGGCCGCGACGGCTTGCCTACGCTGGCGTTGCCGTGGGCAAAAGTTTCATAGATCAGCACGCCGCCCGTGGCCAGGCTGGCGACGATGGTGGGCAGCAAGGGCCGCCAAAGGTAGTTTGTCACCACCACGGCACCAAACTGCAGCGGCGCGCCAGTACTGTCGGTCAAAGGCCAAGGTGCGTTTTCAATGTCGGCCACCACCAGCCGGGCGCTGGCAGGCAGCCTAGTTGCTACATTATTTATAGCTGCTTGAGCAATATCTACGGCCGTAATGGGGTGATTTAGCTTAGAAAAGTACACGGCATGGCGGCCTAAACCGCAAGCTACATCTAGCACGCTAGTACCAGCGGGTACCAAGTGCGCCCAGCGTGCTATCCAGCTGGATACAGCCTCGCTCCCATGCTGGGGCGCACTGGTGGCTGGGGTTTTAAACTCCGGTGTTTCAGGATTTGGGTTTGACATCGTCTTTAAGCGCAGCCAGCGCCATTTTTTCAATCATGCCGGGTGCTATCAGCTTCAAAAAGCGGCCCAGCTTACCTTTACCCGTCATCACCACCTCGCGTTGGCGGTGCTGCATGCCGGTAATGATGAGGCCTGCGCAGGTTTCAACCGACATGGCATCGTCTTCTTTCAGCCCGCTGCTGCCTGCGGCTACGCCAGCGGCGTTCAGGCCGCGGTGGCGTGTTTTGGTGGCAACAACACCGGGGTAGGCGGTGGTAACGCTGACGCCAGCACCTTTTAGCTCGGCCCGCAGTGCCTCAAAAAACCCAGTCATGGCAAATTTGCTGGCGCTGTAGGCTGTGCGGCCCGGCACGCCGATCAGCCCGGCCAACGACGACACGGCCACGATGGAGCCCTTGGCCGTTTTGATGTGCGCCAACGCGGCATGTGTGCACCACACGCTGCCCCACAGGTTCACGCGCATCACATCTTCGTACCAGCCCAAGTCTTGCGCTTTGACGTCTTCGAATAACGCCTGTGCAGAGATGCCAGCGTTGTTAATAAGGCCGTCGATGCGGCCAAACTTTTGCACCGTGTGGTCTACCAAAGCGCGGCAGTCGGCTTGCACGCCCACATCAGTTTTGACCACTAAAGTTTGTGCTCCAAACATGCTGCATTGCGCGGCTACGGCGTTCAAAGCATCCACATTGCGCGCTGCCAATACCAAGCCAATTTGCGCCTTGTCAGCAGCAGCCAATTGGCGCGCTATCTCGGCACCTATACCGTCGGATGCCCCGGTGATTACTATTATTTTCATAGCTGGTTGAACAGGTTCTGTGGCCTAGAACAGTGATTTGTCATATAAAAAGTGTCAAAAACAAGCCCAAATTTGGTTAGCCAGTGTGACCATAAAGTCTGGTTGTGTGTACAGCATAAACACCCCTATGCAGGCCAGCACGGCAGCAGAGTAAATGGCAAGTTCGCGGGGCGTAGACATGCTCAACTTCAAGCCGCGGCAGGTTTCAGGGCAGGCCGCGCAATCGCCGCCTCGCGGATAGGCAAATTGACCAAACCTGCCAGCACACCCAACACTATGGCAATGATCCACACGATGTCGTAACTGCCGGTTTTGTCAAACAAATAACCGCCCAGCCATACGCCCATAAAGCTGCCGATCTGGTGGCTGAAAAACACAAAACCGCCCAGCATGGACAAATGCTGAATGCCAAAAATCTGCGCCACAGCCGCATTGGTAGGCGGCACGGTAGACAGCCACAGCAAACCCATGACACTGGCAAAAATGTACACGCTGGCAGGCGACAGCGGCACGATCAAAAACACTGCAATGACCACTGCGCGGCTAAAGTAAATAAATGACAAAATTTTGCGTTTAGCCAGCCGTTGGCCCAAGCTGCCCGCAATGTAGGTGCCAAACACGTTAAACAGGCCAATCAGGGCCAGCGCGTAGCTGGCCACGCTAAGATCCAGGCCTTTGTCTTTAAGGTAGCTGGGCATGTTCACGCCAATAAACACGACTTGAAAACCACACACAAAATAGCCCGCCATCAGCAGCTGAAAACTGGGGTATTTGAATGCCTCGGTCAAGGCCTGGCCAATGGTTTGGTCACGCTGGGCTGGCACGCTGCCTTTGGTAAAGCCAGGCTCGCGCAGAAAAAACGCCAGCGGCACCATCAGCAGCGCAGCCAGGCTTAAAATTTGCAGCGCCTGCAGCCAGCCAAAGTGGCTGATCAAATAGCCCTCAGCAGGCACCATCAAAAACTGCCCAAACGAGCCCGCTGCAGCCACCACACCCATGGCCCATGAGCGTTTGGCGGGGTCAATATTGCGGCCCACCACGCCGTAGACCACGGCATACGTGGTACCCGCCTGCGCCGCGCCAATCAGCACGCCAGCGGTTAAGGTAAACATAGTGACCGTAGTAGACAGCGCCATGCCTGCCAGTCCCAATGCGTAGCAAATAGCCCCGGCAATGATGACTTTAACGGCGCCAAATTTGTCAGCCAGCATGCCCGCAAAAATACCGAAAATGCCCCACGAAATGTTTTGAATGCCGATAGCCAACGCAAAGTTTTGCCGCGTCCAGTCGTTGGCCTGCGTGATGGGCTGCAGCCACAGGCCAAAACCGTGGCGAATGCCCATGGACAGGGTAACAATCAGCGCGCCGCACAGCAGCAGTTGGACCATGGGAAGTTTTTCGTTGGCTTGGGTTGTCATTGTGTGTATGTTAACCAGTCTGCCGGGGTCGTGTCAGTCACTCTGGAGATGTTGGGTGGTGTGTGCCTTGTGGATGCAGGCTTGATGACCGTGTGAGCTCTTTTGCGCTGTGCACGCTTTTGCGCTATGCGCGCTTTGGCGCTGTGCACGCTTTGGCGCTTGGCGTGAACGGCTTCGCGGCTGTCCTCCGCCCTGCGGGCTCCCCCTTTATGCCGCTGCGCCGTCCACACCAAGCACCAGAGCTGCGTACAGAGTTGGGTGTTGCAACAGCAGTAGATCGCAAACTACTTTACATGGTCGGGATAGCAGTTGATGGAAAGCGGTGAATCACCCAGCATTTCACAAGAGCGGGCCGATGGTGTACTCAGCGTAGCGGCATAAAGGGGGAATAGGCGGCTATAAGCCGCCATGGAGGACAGCCGCGAAGCTGAGTACAGCGTCGACCCGCTCCCGTACAAAATTAAGTACTGCGCCGACCCGCTCCTGTACAAAACTGAGTACGCCACCGACATGGCTCCTACAAAACACAGACAAGTGCATGCAAACACCCCCATTTACTAGTTATACACAGACTGCACCCGCGCATTCCCCCAAGCTTTCAGACCCACACGTCCAAAATGCGACAATACGACAACATGAGCGATCAATTTTCTTCCCTGGGTCTGGCTGAGCCGATCCTACGCGCCGTAGCCGAAAAAGGCTACACCACCATGAGTCCTATCCAAGCCCAGGCTATTCCTGTGGTGCTGGCCGGGCGCGACGTGATGGGCGCGGCCCAAACTGGCACCGGTAAAACGGCCGCTTTTATCTTGCCTCTGCTGCAACGCATGCTCAAACACGAGAGCGCGTCTACCTCGCCCGCGCGCCACCCGGTGCGGGCGCTGGTCATTTTGCCCACGCGCGAGCTGGCCGACCAAGTGGCCGAGCAGTCCAAGCTGTACGGCAAATACACGCAGCTGCGCACGGCCGTGGTGTTTGGCGGCATGGACATGAAGCCGCAAACGCTTGAGCTGAAAAAAGGCGTCGAAATTTTAGTGGCTACGCCGGGCCGCTTGCTCGACCATATTGAGGCTAAAAACGTTGCGCTGAACCAAGTGGAATACGTGGTGCTGGACGAAGCCGACCGCATGCTGGACATTGGCTTTCTGCCTGATTTGCAGCGCATTTTGAGCTACTTGCCTAAACAGCGCACCACGCTGCTGTTCAGCGCCACCTTCTCGCCCGAGATCAAGCGGTTGGCGTCGAGCTACCTGCAAGACCCGGTGCTGATTGAAACCGCACGGCCTAACGAGACGGCATCGACCGTGGAGCAGCATTTCTACAGCGTGGACGCTGACGACAAGCGCCGCGCGCTGCAACAAATCGTCAAAGCGCGCGGCATCACGCAAGCGTTTGTGTTTGTCAACAGCAAACTAGGCTGCGCGCGCCTAGCCCGCAGCCTCGAGCGCGAAGGCATGCGCACCACCGCGCTGCACGGCGACAAGAGCCAGGACGAGCGTTTAAAAGCACTAGAAGCGTTTAAAAAAGGCGAAGTAGACATGCTGGTAGCCACCGATGTAGCCGCACGCGGGCTAGACATTAAAGACGTGCCAGCGGTGTTTAACTTTGACATTCCATTTAATGCCGAGGACTACGTGCACCGCATTGGCCGCACAGGCCGCGCAGGTGCATCGGGCTTGGCGGTCAGCTTCGTGTCGTCGTCTGACCAGCGCTTGATGGTCGACATTGAAAAGCTGCTGAGAAAAAAACTTGAAGTCGAAGGTTTTGAGTTTGAGGGCAACCTGCCCAACATTGCCCGCGAAGGCCGCATCAACAATGGCCGCCGCGCCTGGGGTGACGAAGAGGGCGTTGAGCGGATTGAACGCAACGGCAATGGCGGCAGCGGTGGCAATGGCGTCAACGGTGACATGCCCCGTGCGCCGCGCCCCCAGCGCGATGGCTACCGTGACGGTGGCCGTGACAGCTACCGCGATACCTACAGAGACAGCCAGCCCGGCAGCCCGCGCGAAGGCGGACGGTCATCCTTTCGCCCTGCGCCCGTCTCGCGCGATCCGTTTTTTGACAAACCTTACGAAGCACCCGCTGTGCCATCGGGTGCAGCACCTGCGCCAGATACTGTCAAACCCGCCACCAGCTCACGCATATCGTCCAATATCAAAAGTAAAAAGACGGTGGCGGCGTTGTTTAAAACCGCTGCTTGAAGTTAGACTTTTTAGAAGCGGCTTGAGAGCGTTTTCTGCTGAGTTAGCCTCTTGCTGGGTTCGTTGTTCTAAAGCGCGCACTGCTTTGGCGTGTGTCCCATGCCAAACGGACCTGCGGTCCTTTACTGTTTGTCATAGGACACACACCAAAGCAGCACGCTTGTAGTGGGGCTGGAGTTTTGCTCGGTGGTGGTCGCGGTACTTAGCACCACTTTGCCGCTAAGGCAGCTTTACCTTAGCGCATTGTTTTCATTAACCCAGCGAAACCACTACCGGCGTATGGTCGCTAGGCCGCTCGTTCTTACGCGGTACTTTGTCAATGACGCAGGCGGTGACTAGCGGTTTAAGTGCTTCGCTGACCAGCGTGTAGTCAATTCGCATGCCGCGGTTGCGTCGGAAGGCGAACTCGCGGTAGTCCCACCAGCTGTAGCTTTTCTCGGGCTGCTCGAACAAACGAAACGCGTCGTGAAGGCCCAGGCTGAACAAGGCCTGCAGGTGGTCGCGCTCTTCGGTGGTGTGGTGAATAGTCTCGCGCAGGCCTACGGGGTCGTAGGTGTCTTTGTCGTCGGTGGTGATGTTGAAGTCGCCCACTACCACCAGCTGTGGGTGGGCTGCCAGCTCGGTTTGCAGCCAAGTGCGCAGGGCGCTAAGCCACTTCATTTTGTACTCAAACTTATCGGTGCCCGGTGCTTGGCCGTTGACAAAATAACCGTTGACCAAGCGCACCGCACCCACACTGGTGGCCAAAGTGCCCGCAATAATGCGCGACTGCTCGTCATCAAAACCTGGGATGTTTTTAACCACCGCATCGACACTGGCCACTGTCTCTAGGCGTGTTAGCAGCGCGACGCCGTTGTAAGTTTTTTGGCCGAAAAAATGGCTGCGATAACCTGCAGCTTCCAGCTCAGCCACCGGAAATTTTTCATCGGTTAATTTAAGCTCTTGCAGGCACAGCGCGTCCACTGGGTTAGCTGCCAGCCAGTCAATAACCTGCGGTAGGCGGATGGTCAGCGAATTAACGTTCCAAGTGGCGATTTTTACAGTCATAGTGGCTTGTAACCCAAGTAAATGCTGCTCGAGCAGCTATTAAATCAATAGTATATAAGCTGAGGTCAATGCTAGTGCATGCAGCTTGGTTAACGGGTGTGCGGAGTGCGAAGGTACGTGACAAAACTGTAGGCCATCCCCGTGGTGGACGTATGCGCCTCGCGTTGCGTCTCGTGCCAATCAGCGCCGAGTGGCGGCGCAAAGGCATCGCCTTCAACCGCTGCGTCAATTTCGGTCACTACAACTTTGTGGGCCAATGGCAGGGCCTGCGCATAAATTTGCGCACCGCCGACCACCCACACTGCGGGCACAGCGGGCTGTAGTTGCTCGCAAAACAAGATCGCGCTGCGTAGATCTGCGTAGCGTTGCACGCCATTTTCTTGCCAATCGGTTTGCCTGGTAAGAACAACGTTAGCTCGGCCGGGCAGGGGCCTAAATTTAGGTGGCAATGAGTCCCATGTTTTGCGCCCCATGATGACGGGGCAGCCTAGCGTGGTGCGTTTAAAGTGCGCCAAGTCTTCTGGCAAATGCCACGGCATCGT
>JANNCO010000123.1:0-2484 GCA_031386655.1 Polaromonas sp.
CGCCGCCTTCCTGCAACGTGGTGCTGGCAAAGTTGGCCGCAGCCGCAGCGGGGCTGCTGCTCAACCCCACGCCAGTCGTTGAAGTCGCCATCGGCAGCAGGTCACCGCTGATGATCACCGCGCCTGCGCCATTGCCGCTCAGACCCTGGTCGATCTGCAGATTGAGCTTTTGCTGCACATAAGTCAACAGCGCGCCGGGCTTGGAGGCCTCAAGCCGCTGCCCAGCCTGATTTTAACGGGCTGCAGCCGTGCTGATTACCGCAAACGGTCATGCTCTTTGATGGCAAACCTGTCTGTCATACCGGCAATATAGTCGGCCACCGCGCGGGGCCTGTTAGCACGCTGGGCGTAGGCTGCGGGCATGTGGGCCGGGTGCTGCAGGTAATTACCAAACAAGGCGCGCACGCACGCTTGGGCCTCGTCGGTAGTGTGGCCCACTTGCGGGTGACGGTACAGGTTACGGAACAGCCAGCGCTTGACAGCGGTTGATTCGGTTTGCATGGCAGCTGAGAACTGTACTAAAGGCTTGGCAGCGCGCACGTCGGTCACGCTGCGCACACCGCTGTGGGCAATAGCTTGCTGGGTGGCCGCAATCACGTCGTGCACCTGCGCGCTCAGCATGCGGCGAATCGTCTCAAACAGCACGCGACGGCCCTGCAATCGGGGATAGTCTTGCATCACTTGGTCGTGGAACCTGGCAAACAAAGGCACCTCAACCAGCTGCTCCATGGTGATCAGGCCCGAGCGTACGCCGTCGTCAATGTCGTGCGCGTTGTACGCTATCTGGTCGGCCATATTGGCCAGCTGCGCCTCTAGGCTGGGCTGGGTGCCGTGGATAAATCGGTGGGCCACGCCGTGCGGTTCATCGGCTTCGATGCGGCGGGCGTTGGCTGCTGAGCAGTGCTTCAAAATACCTTCGCGGGTTTCAAAGGTAAGGTTCAAGCCGTCGTACTGGGGGTAGCGCTCTTCTAGCGTGTCTACTACGCGCAGGCTTTGCAGGTTGTGTTCAAAACCGCCCAGCGCGTCCAGGTGGTCTTGCATGCAGTCGTTCAGCGCGTCTTGGCCAGCGTGGCCAAAAGGCGTGTGGCCCAAGTCATGCGCCAGCGCAATAGCTTCGACCAAATCTTCGTCTAGCTGCAGGGCGCGCGCAATCGACCGGCCCAGTTGGGCTACTTCCAGCGAATGCGTCATGCGGGTGCGAAACAAATCACCTTCGTGGTTGATAAACACTTGTGTTTTGTACACCAGCCGCCTAAAAGCACTGCTGTGCACAATACGGTCGCGGTCGCGTTGGTAGGCACTGCGCTGCTCTCGTGATGACTGAAGCTCTCGTGATGGCTGAAGCTCGGGTGGTGACTGTAGTTTGGGTAGCCGCTGCGCTAGTGGTGCCTGCGATTGCAGTGCGGACGATGGCTGCAGTGTATGCCGCTGCCCAGGCTCGGCGTGCAGCCGCCCACGGGTGTGGGCGGGGTCGCAGGCGTAGCTTTCTAATGGCATGGAGCAGCAGTAATTAAGATCGTTTTAGTGGTTTCAGGCGGTAGATACTGCTCAAGCAGCTATGAAATTTATAGCGTTATGCACTAATTAGTATCCAGGCATTGCGCAATCACGCTGCGCACCAGCGCATCGGGTGCGCTGCGCACGCCTGCTTGGCCGGGACGGTCGATGGTGACGAATTTAATCGCACCGGCTTCAGATTTTTTGTCCACCCGCATCAGCTGCAGGTAAGGCTCGGCTACATTGGCTGCACCAGCTAATGGTAAATGCGGCGCAGCGGTGGGCAAGCCAGCACGTGCAATCAGCTGGGTCAGCCGCTGCACAAATGCTGCGTCCACCAAACCTAGGCCTTGCGACAAATGCGCCGCCATCACCATACCGCAACCCACCGCCTCGCCATGCAGCCACGCGCCATAGCCCATACCTGCTTCTATCGCGTGGCCAAAGGTGTGGCCAAAGTTCAGTATCGCGCGCAGGCCCTGTTCGCGCTCATCGGCGGCTACCACGCGTGCCTTGATCTCGCAACTGCGCTGCACCGCGTGGGCTAGCAGGGCAGCATCACCTGCACGCAAAGCGTCTATATTATTTTCTAGCCAGTCCATCAGCGGCATGTCGGCAATGGGCGCGTATTTGATGACCTCGGCCAAGCCAGCAGACACCTCCCGCGCAGGCAGCGTAGCCAGCGTAGCAATGTCGCACACCACCAGCGCGGGCTGGTAAAACGCGCCGATCATGTTTTTGCCCAGCGGGTGGTTAATGGCTGTTTTGCCGCCTACCGACGAATCTACCTGCGCCAAGAGCGTAGTGGGCACTTGCACAAACGGCACGCCGCGCATGTAGCTGGCGGCGGCAAAACCCGTCATGTCCCCTACTACACCGCCGCCTAGAGCAAACAGCACGGTTTTGCGGTCGCAGCCGTGGGTTAGCAGCGCGTCGAATATTAAATTCAACGTTTCCCAAGTTTTATGCGCCTCGCCATCGGGCAGC
>JANNCO010000174.1:0-10210 GCA_031386655.1 Polaromonas sp.
GCTATTCATATCATCGAGTTACTTTAGGTTGCTATCTAAGTCTATCAATCGGTGGTTACATCAACACAATATCGTACTGCTCTTGGCTCATGCTGCCTTCGGTCTGCAGCGAAATAGGCTTGCCTATAAAGTCTGACAGGCCCGCCAGATGCTGGCTTTCTTCGTCCAGAAAAAGCTCTACCACTTGCGGTGCGGCCACCACACGAAACTCTTTGGGGTTGAACTGTCGCGCCTCGCGCAAAATCTCGCGCAGTATGTCATACGCCACGCTGCGCGGTGTTTTGACAGTGCCTTTGCCTTGGCACACGGGGCACGGTTCGCACAGCATGTGCGCTAGCGATTCGCGGGTGCGCTTGCGCGTCATCTCGACCAAGCCCAGTTGCGAAAATTCACCCGCTGAGGTTTTAACCCTGTCACGCGCCAGCTGTTTGCGAAACTCTGCCAGCACCTGGCCACGGTGGTCTTGCAGCGTCATGTCAATAAAATCCACAATCACCACGCCCCCCAAATTACGCAGGCGCAGCTGGCGTGCGATGGCCTGGGTGGCTTCCAGATTGGTTTTAAAAATAGTATCGTCGAAATTGCGCGCACCTACAAAGCCACCGGTGTTTACATCTACCGTGGTCAGCGCCTCTGTCTGGTCAATGATGAGGTAGCCGCCAGATTTTAAATCTACCCGGCGGCCCAGTGCCTTGGCCACGTCTTCGTCAATGTTGTACAGATCGAATATTGGACGCTCGCCTTTGTAGTGCTGCAGCTTACCCGTAGTAGCGGGCATATAGTCGTGGCCAAAGCTTGCCAGCATGTCAAACTGCTCGCGCGAGTCAATGCGGATGCTTTGCGTTTGGTCGCTGACCAAATCGCGCAGCACGCGCTGCAGTAAATTTAAATCGGTATGCAGTACTGATTTAGCGGGCAGCGTGGTAGACGCGTCTTTGATGCGCGTCCACGCCTTGCGCAGGTAAGCTACATCGTCAGCCAGTTCGGTGTCGGTAGCTTCTTCAGCGTTGGTGCGCAAAATAAATCCCCCGCCTGCGTCGCCTGCCAGTTGCACCACCTTGGCACGTAGCGCATCGCGCTGCGCAGCAGGAATTTTTTGCGATATGCCAATGTGGTTGTCCTGCGGCAGAAATACCAGCTGCCGCCCGGCAATGCTGATTTGCGTAGACAAGCGCGCACCCTTGCTGCCAATTGGGTCTTTGATCACCTGCACCATTAAAGACTGGCCTTCAAAGACTTGCTTTTCAATCGGCAATGCGGGCGCGATGGGCCGCGCAGCATCAGGCTCACCGGTGCGTTCTGTAGTGCGGTCAGCACCACGCGGGCTGACAAAGGCGGTCATCAAATCAGCCACATGCAAAAACGCGGCTTTGTCTAGGCCAATATCAATAAAAGCCGATTGCATACCGGGCAGCACACGTGCCACTTTGCCCAGGTAAATATTGCCCACCAAGCCGCGCTCCAGGCTGCGCTCTACATGCAGTTCTTGCACGGCACCGTTTTCTACCACGGCCACGCGGGTTTCCTGCGGGCTCCAGTTGATCAAAATATCTTGCTGCATAGAGTGTCTTGGGTGCGCCAGACGATGTAAAAAATTTCAAATGCCCAGCTTGATGCCAAGTGTACGCAGTAACTGCGCGGTTTCAAACATGGGCAGCCCCACGATGCCGCTGTAGCTGCCACTGATGTGTGCAATGCAAGCAGCAGCCCTGCCCTGCACAGCATACGCTCCCGCTTTGCCCAGTGGCTCACCTGTGGCCACATAAGCGCGGATTTGCGCGCGGGTCATAGTGCTGAAAGTTACCCTGGACACAGACACCACTTGCGCGCGGGCTTTGCCATTTTGCAAGGCTACCGCGGTCAGCACGCGGTGGGTATGACCAGACAGCTCGCCCAGCATGCGCTGTGCGTCTTGGTCGTTTGCAGGTTTGCCATAGATGCAGCGGCCTAGCGCCACAGTGGTGTCTGAGCACAGCACGGGCGCGGTGCGCAAGCCGCGGCGTTGCATACGCGCCAGGGCGGCGTCCAGTTTTAAAGCAGTGACGCGTGCAACATAGTTGGCCGGGGCCTCGCCAGGCAGCAGGGCTTCCAGGCTTTCGGTGTCTTCACTGGTATCCGGCAACAGCAGCTCAAAACGCACGCCCATTTGCTCTAGCAGCTGCGCACGGCGTGGGCTTTGGGAGGCAAGGTAGATAAAGTTCGTCACAGCATGTGCACCATGTTCATTCGCGATGGTACGGATGCCCCGCATTCACCGACCATGCGCGGTACAGCTGCTCAATCAGCAGCACGCGGGCCATGGCGTGCGGTAGGGTCAGGTCAGACAGGCGCACACGCTCATGTGCTGCCTGGCGATACGCAGGTTCAATACCGTCTGGCCCGCCAATGACCAGTGCCACATCGTCACCACCAAGCTGCCAGTCGGTCAGGCGCTGGGCCAAGGCTTTGGTAGTTAACTGGGTGCCGCGCTCGTCCAGCACAACTACGCGTGTATTTTTGGGGATAGCGGCCGCGATACGCTCGCGTTCGGCAGCCAGCAATGTATCTAGCGTTTTGGAGCCGCGCGGCTCGGTTTTAACGGCCTTCAGCTCTATTTTTAGCTCTGGCGGGAAGCGCTTGGCGTAGTCGTCCCACGCGGTTTGCGCCCAGTCGGGCACACGCTGGCCGACTGCGACGATCACCAGCTTCATGCACTGCGGCGTTTGGCGGGAGTGGTTTTGCCAGCAGGCTTGGCGGCTGACTTGGCGGCTGATTTTTTAGCAGGCGGCCTAACAGCTACTTTATTCACCACTACTTTAGCGGTTTGTTTAGCGGGTGCTGATTTAGCCGTAGTTTTAACCGCCGCTGTTTTGGAAGCGGGTGGCTTGGCACCTGCAGGCACGGGCTTTTTAAGGGCGGCTTTTTTGGCGGCTGAGGGCGGCGCCAGTTCTGGCCTGGGCGGTGCAAACACGGGCTCGGGGCGCACGGGTTTGCGCTTGGCACCTGGCTTAACACCTGGCTTAGCAGCAACTTTTTTAGCCGCCGGTTTTTTGCTTTTCACAGGCTCTGGCTCGGCCGCACGGGCCACTACAGGCTTGGGTGCGCCCAGCTTCAAACGCACGGGCTTGTCACCCCAAATTTCTTCCAAGTGGTAGTAGGTGCGAATCGCAGGCTGCATGACATGCACCACGCACTGGCCGCAGTCAACAATAATCCACTCACCGTTGTCCTCACCCTCCACGCGCGGCTTGGAGAAACCTGCCTCGCGCACGGCGTCGCGCACGCTGGACGCCAGTGCCTTGGTTTGCCGGTTTGACGTACCGCTGGCGATGATCACGCGCTCAAACATGGCGGTTAAATGCTCAGTATCAAACACCACGAGTTCTTGTGCTTTTACGTCTTCCAGCGCGTCAACAATAGTGCGTTGGAGTTTGGCAGTGTCTTTTTTGGCGGCGGTGTCTTGCATAGCGTGGCGTAGGAATGGTTAATTTCAAGAAATATACAGCTGATGCTGCGCAATATAGCGCGCAACGCTGGCGTTGACCAGATGGTCGATGCCCAAGCCCTGTTTTACGCGCTGGCGTATGTCGGTGGCGCTGATGGGCATGGCTGGCATGTGTATGGTATGTATTTTACACTGACTTTGTACATCATTTTCAGTGGTGCTTTTATGCATACAGCCCGTAGATACTGCTCGAGCAGCTATGCAAATAGTAGCAATTTTGGCGATATCTGGCCCATGGTGCCAGCTGCCAAACGCGGCAAACTGGTCTGCCCCCATCAGCAGGTGCAGTTGCGCCTGCGGGTGCAGTGCCTGCAACTCGTTCAAAGTATCTAATGTGTAAGTGGGGCCTGTGCGCTGCGTCTCTCGGCTGTCCACAAAGGCCCTGGGCACATCGGCAAAGGCCAGCTGCGCCATGGCCAGGCGGTGCTCTGGCGCGCTGAGCTGGCGGGTTTTGTGCCACGCATAGCCTGTGGGCACGATGTACAGCATGTCCAACTGCAGTTGGGCCACTGCCGCTTGCGCCAGCGCGTGGTGCGCAAGGTGTGCAGGGTCAAACGCGCCACCGTACATGCCGATGCGCGGCAGGCTGGCACCCGCATTAGCATCGCCACCGTGTATGCCGATGCGCTGATTGGGGGTCAAATCCAGTCCTTTCGCACCAAAAACTTCTGGTACAGCTCTTCTTCCGGGCTGCCCGCGAGGCTTTTGCGGTTGTAGGCCCAGCTAACCAGCGGTGGCATGCTCATCAGGATAGATTCAGTGCGTCCGCCCGATTGCAGCCCGAAGTGCGTACCGCGGTCCCACACCAAGTTAAATTCTACATAGCGCCCACGCCGATACAACTGAAAATCGCGCTGTCGCTGACGGTAGAGCATGTCGTTGCGCAGGCTGAGAATTGGCAAATAGGCGTCCAGAAAAGCATCGCCCACCGCCGTGATCAACGCCAACCCATTGTCAAACCCACCTTCGGTAAAGTCATCGAAAAATATGCCCCCAATACCGCGTTGTTCGCTGCGGTGCTTGAGATAAAAATACTCATCACACCACGTCTTGAACTTGGGGTATTTGTCTGCCCCAAAAGGCGTTACTGCGTTTTTGCAAACCGTATGAAAGTGCACAGCATCTTCTTCAAAGCCGTAGTACGGCGTCAAGTCCATGCCGCCGCCAAACCAGAACACCGCCTCACCGCCAGCAGGTGTGGCAGCCAGCATGCGAATGTTCATGTGCACGGTAGGCGCGTAAGGGTTTTGCGGATGAAACACCAGCGACACGCCTAGCGCTTCAAAAGGTGCTCCATTGAGTTCAGGCCTGTTTTGTGTGGCCGACGGTGGCAACTGAGGCCCACGCACATGGCTAAAGCCGCAGCCTGCGCGTTCAAACACGCGGCCATTTTCTAGTATTTGCGTAATGCCGTTGCCTTGCAGCGGCTCGGTTTTAGCTTTCTTCCAGCGGTCAACCTCAAAGCTGTTGCCGTCTACCGCGCTGATAGCGCTGGTGATACGGTCTTGCAGACCTAGCAAATATTCGCGTACGTGGGCAACAGTCATGCAATGGAGTTGATGTTAAATGCGTTAAAGCACTATAGTGTTTTCTCGGGACACCGCCTTGTCCAGCAATTGGATAGGTGCCATATTGTCAGGGATTAGCCCGCGCACGCCGGCATACACCCCAGCCATGCGCGCCATGTCTTGGGCTTCATTGCCGGTAAGCTGCAAAAAATCTTTGACCGAGACTTCGCGCCGCGCGTAGTCTAGCTTGACCAAACACAGTGGCACTTGCGCTGCCAGCGCAGTTTGATAAAAGCCGCTGCGCAAGCCAGGAATAAACTTGCGTGTGCCTTCGGGCGCAAGACCTAACCAAAAATACTGCCCTGCAGATTTATGCTGCAGCAAAACGTCAACCGCTTGGCTTACCACACCAGCTTTGGTAATGCGCTGCACCGGTACACCACCAATCCAGCGCAGCCAGCGGCCCACGACAGGCCAGCCAAACAACTTGTCTTTGGCCCAAAACATCACTGGCACACCGCAATCCCATTTGGCCAAAAACATCACCACGGCGTCCCAATTGCTGGTGTGGGGGTACACCACGGCCACGCCTTGTAACGTAGGAAACCCTTCAAAAATCACACGCCAGCCCAACAGTTTAAGCAAGCCGCGCGCCATGCGGCTGCCGCGAAACTGGTAGGCGTGCGGCAGTGCAAAATCAGGCTTTGATTGCACGGTAGCCAATGTCGCTGCGGTGCTGGGCACCGTCAAAATGAATGGTGTGGGCAATATCCAGGGCGCGTTGCTGCGCTTTTTTGACTGTCTCGGCCAGTACGGTAATGCACAGCACACGTCCACCGCTGGTGAGGGTTTGGCCTTCATGCGAGCTGGTGCCTGCATGGAACACCATGGCGTCGTCACCTACCGAAGAGTCTTTGGCGGGCAGGCCTTGAATCACATCGCCTTTGCGCGGTTGCGCGGGGTAACCATGCGCCGCCACCACCATGCCCAGCGCAATCAGGCGGTCCCATTGCATCTCAATCGTATCGAGCTTGCGTTCAGTCGCCGCCATCAGCACATCCACTAAATCAGTTTTCAGGCGCATCATGATGGGCTGTGTCTCGGGGTCGCCCAAGCGGCAATTAAATTCTAGTGTTTTTATCTTACCGTCGGGGGCAATCATCAAGCCCGCATATAAAAATCCGGTGTAGTTGATGCCATCTAGTTCCATGCCTTTGATGGTCGGCAAAATCACCTCGCGCATGGCGCGGCCGTGCACTGCGGGCGTAACCACCAGTGCCGGGCTGTACGCACCCATGCCGCCAGTGTTAGGGCCTTTGTCACCGTCCAGCAAGCGTTTGTGGTCTTGCGACGTGGCCAGG
The DNA here is from genome assembly GCA_031386655.1 of Polaromonas sp. Lineage (GTDB taxonomy): Bacteria > Pseudomonadota > Gammaproteobacteria > Burkholderiales > Burkholderiaceae_C > JAAFIP01. Next base: position 6,354 of record JANNCO010000174.1, read on the forward strand.
GCGGCTACATTTTTACCATCGCACAGCACAATAAAACTGGCCTCTTCGCCCTGCAAAAATTCTTCAATCACCACACGCGCTATGGGCTGGCCATCATCACCCGCGTTGTGCACTACCCCCAGCGTGTTGCCTTGCAGCATGAAGTCAATGGCCTCATGCGCCTCTTGCAGCGTCGTGGCCACTACCACGCCTTTGCCAGCGGCCAAGCCATCCGCTTTGACAACAATGGGTGCGCCTTTTTTATCCACGTAGGCATGCGCTGCAACTGCATCGGTAAAGGTTTCAAACTCGGCCGTGGGAATGCCGTGGCGCTGCATAAAGGCTTTGCTGAACGCTTTGGAGCTTTCCAGCTGCGCGGCGGCTTGGGTGGGGCCGAAGATGCGCAAGCCATGCTGGCGAAACTCATCCACCACGCCAGCGGCCAGCGCAGCTTCTGGGCCTACCACGGTGAGCGCTATTTTTTCTGTAGCTGCCCAAGCACGTAATTCTTGGGGTTTTGTAATATTTATATTCTCCAGCCGGGGGTCCAGCAAGGTACCGCCATTGCCTGGTGCAACATATACTTTTTGCACCTTGGGGGATTGCGCCAGCTTCCAGGCCAGTGCGTGTTCGCGGCCACCGCCGCCAATCACTAGTATTTTCATAGTTCTGCGTTATGGAACACGTTTTGGGTGTCGTCCATGTCTTCCAATATATCCAATAGTTTTTGCATTCGGGCAGCGTCGTCGCCATCCAGTGGCACCGTATTTTCAGCGCGCATGGTGACCTCAGCCAGCTCAGCCTTCAGGCCTGCGGCATCTAAAGCGTTTTTGACCGTTTCAAAATCTGCCACCGCGGTCAGTACTTCGATGCCGCCTTCGTCGTCAACAATCACGTCTTGGGCGCCCGCCTCCAGCGCCAAATCCATCACTTTATTTTCGTCCACGCCAGGTGCTAGCAATATCTGGCCGCAGTGCTTGAATTGAAAACTTACCGACCCCTCGGTGCCCATGTTGCCGCCGTGTTTGCTAAAGGCAAAGCGCACCTCGGCCACGGTGCGCACGCGGTTGTCGGTCATGGTGTCGACAATAATGGCGGCCCCGCCAATGCCATAGCCTTCGTAGCGAATTTCCTCATAGCTTACGCCTTCCAGGTTGCCGGTGGCTTTGTCAATATTGCGTTTGACCGTGTCGGCTGGCATGTTGGCGGCCTTGGCTTTCTCTACTGCCAAGCGCAAGCGCGGGTTGGCATTTAAATCGCCGCCACCCATGCGCGCTGCCACCATGATTTCGCGCACCACACGGGTCCAAATTTTTTGCCGTTTTTCGTCCTGCCGGCCCTTGCGGTGCTGAATATTGGCCCATTTACTGTGTCCTGCCATGCCTTGCTCGCTTTGTATTATTTAAATCTACCGCTTGATTTTACTTTTACTGGCTGTGCTGCATAGCTTAAACCCGGTTGACAGTCCAGTGAGGTTAAAGGTAGTATAAAAAATGCCTATTTTTAGCAGTCGCTCTTTTTATAAACTATCCGTAGGTATTGCTACCCTGGCGTTGGCTTGGTTTGCTTTAGGCACCACTTTAAACACCATCGCTGCGCATGCGTTTGGCAAGCGCATTGACATCGTTATCTGTTCGGGCATGCTGCTTAAAAAAGTGTCTGTGCCACTGCACAGCAGTGACGACAGCACCAGTTCTATCAAGCATTGTGGCAATGCGCCTATCTACAAGCTGATTGCCCTGCCAGGCGCACCTGTGCACCTGAATTTTGCCCTACCGCGTACTGTAGCGGTTTGGCAATACAAACCTACACCCACCAGTGCAGTCAATCTGGTTCACTACAGCCGGCCACCGCCGGGCCGCGCGCCACCTATAGCCGCCTAACTGCTGTTTAGGGTCTTGTCAGCGCCTTTGTGTGCTGATACATCTTATTTATTTTCTCGTTTTATTAATTGTGTCTTCGGCTAGACCAGCGCAGCCATGACTGCTGCGCGTCTGCCCCCCTTTTGAAAGAAATTTCCATGAAAAATTCCACATCTCAAATGTCTAAAAGTATGTCTGCATTTTTGGTTATGGCCTGTGCCACATTGGCTTTAACAGGCTGTGCTACTTCTGCACCTGGCCCAACCCAAACCTTAAGCATTTTGGAGCCTGCCAATAACGCAACGGTAGGCACCACCTTTAAAGTCCGCTTTGGCGTAAAAGGCATGGCTGTAGAGCCGGCTGGTGACATCGTAGCCAACAGCGGACACCACCATTTGCTAATCAACTTAGATGCTGTGGCCCCCGGCGAGTCCATTCCGTTTACCGAGAAGCACATGCACTTTGGCAAAGCTCAAACCGAAGCCGAGGTCAAGCTGGCACCTGGTGTGTACAAATTGACAGCACAGTTTGGCAACGGTGCGCACCAGTCGTATGGCAAACCCATGAGCGACTCGATTACCGTGACGGTGAAGTAACCCAACACAAATGCTAAGACATACTGTGAAGTTACAACATTCCGCCCTGCTGTGCGCCGCGCTAGTGCTTGCCAGCCTGCCCGTGCAAGCCAGCCTTGCGCTGGTAGACAAAAATGCCTGCCTCAACTGCCATGCCGAGGGTAAAAAGCTGGTGGGCCCCTCGTTTAACGATATTGCAGCCAAGTACAAAGACCGCAAAGACGCCAGCGCCTACCTCAGCGAAAAACTGATCAAGGGCTCCAGCGGCGTGTGGGGGCCGGTTCCTATGCCCGCCATGCCGCAGCTGGCAGCAGATGACGTAAAAACGATGGTCAACTGGGTTTTAAAGCGGCCTTGATACCGCTTGGCGTTATGCCACCGCAACGCCCACTGCCGAAAAGCCAGTGGGCGTTTTTATTGCTGGTAGGATGTGTAAACACTACGCGAGACAACCCATGACCGAACCCTTCCTGATCGCCAAACACCAAGCCATTGAATGCCTGCTGCGCCCCGACAAAGCCAACCGCCACGGCTTGATCACAGGCGCTACCGGCACCGGCAAAACCATTACCCTGCAAACCATGGCCGAAGGCTTTAGCCGCATCGGGGTGCCGGTGTTTATGGCCGACGTAAAGGGCGACCTCACGGGCATCTCGCAAAAAGGCGTAGTGGGCGACAAACTGGCCAAAATTATTGCCGAGCGCGGCTTGGCCACCCCCGACGCCACTGCCTTCCCCACCACGCTGTGGGACGTGTTTGGCCAGCAAGGCCACCCCGTGCGCGCTACGGTCAGCGACCTGGGGCCTTTGCTGCTGGCCCGCATGCTCAATTTAAACGAAACTCAAGCCGGTGTTTTGCAACTGGTTTTTAAAATAGCCGACGACCAAGGCTTGCTGCTGCTGGACATGAAAGACCTGCGCGCCATGCTGCAAAGCGTGGGCGATAACGCAGGCAGTTTTACCACCGAATACGGCAACGTCAGCCCCGCCAGCATTGGTGCAATTCAGCGCGGGCTGCTGCAAATTCAAGAGCAAGGTGGTGATTTATTTTTCGGCGAACCTATGCTGAACATTGCCGATTTTATGCAAACCGACAGCAGCGGCAAAGGCATTGTGAACGTGCTGGCCGCCGACAAGCTGTTGTCAGCCCCACGCCTGTACGCCACCTTTTTGCTGTGGATGCTAAGCGAGCTGTTTGAGGCCCTGCCCGAGGTGGGCGATTTGGACAAACCCAAGCTGGTGTTCTTTTTTGACGAGGCGCACCTGCTGTTTACCGACGCACCCAAGCCGTTGCTTGAGCGCATTGAACTGGTAGTGCGGCTGGTGCGATCTAAAGGTGTGGGCGTGTATTTTGTAACGCAAAACCCACTGGACATACCCGACAGCGTGCTGGCCCAGCTGGGCAACCGCGTGCAGCACGCCCTGCGTGCCTTTACCCCGCG
>JANNCO010000200.1:0-17191 GCA_031386655.1 Polaromonas sp.
GGGATCAGAAATTTAGATGTCTGAGCGCAGCGAGTTTCTAAATTTCCCCCATTTTGAGTACTGGAGATGCTTGCCGAAGGCCCGTGGCGTCGGGTGGCAACAGGCCTAGGCCACAGCTGGGCGCGTTCTGGAACAATGACCTAATCAACGCAAAAAACAGCCAAAAACACACTTCAAACGGCATTTTCAACAACAAAATAGGCCACTAACCCAAGTAAAACCTGCTCAACCAGCTATTAAATATGTAGCAGTCTTAATGCCTATCACTGTCAGTACCAAAGAGCCCATCAAATGCAAAGCTGCTGTGCCCAGCGCCAATGCATAGCGCGACTGCTGCAGCATAGCCACAACTTCTGCGCTAAAACTGCTGAACGTGGTGAGGGCTCCTAAAAAACCCGTGACTAAGGCCAAGCGCCACACGGGGTCGATTTGCGGCAAAGCGTTAAACACGCCTACACAAACGCCGATCAAATAGCCGCCCACCAAATTGGCCGCCAATGTACCCCACGGCAATACAGCCCCAGGGTTAAGCCATAAACCTAGCTGCCAGCGCGCCAATGCGCCGGCGCTGGCACCGATACAGATTGCGATGATATTGAGCATGTGCAAAGTGTAGCGCCTCTGGCTGGTTTGCCAGAGGCTTGCTGAAACTGCGATGGCATAAAAACCTGTGGGCTGGGTGACAATAGCTACATGATCAAAGCACCAGGATTTTTAGGTATTGTGATGCTGGACACACAGTTCCCGCGGCCGCTGGGCGATATTGGGCATCCAGAGACTTTTAAAGTACCAGCGCACCGCGAGATGGTGCGCGGTATTTGGCCTGACAAGGTGGTGCAGTCGGCTGCCAGCCTGCGGCAAGCGCGCATCGTGCCGGCATTTCAAGGGGTAGTGCGCAGCTTGGCGCAGCGGGGTGCGTTGTCGATTACTACGAGTTGCGGGTTTTTGGTGCTGCTGCAAAAGGAGCTGCAGGCCGCTGTGCGCGTGCCTGTAGTCACCTCTAGTTTGCTGCAGTTGCCTGCACTGTTGAAACAGCAGCAGCGCGTAGGTGTGCTGACCATTAGTGCTGCCTATCTAGGCAAAGAGCACCTGCGCAGTGCGGGTGTACCAGCCGATAGACTGGCCGATGTGGTAGTGCAAGGTGTAGATCCCAAAAGCGAATTTTCCAGCCGCATACTGGGTAACCAGCTGCAGATGGATCTGGCGCAAGCCCAGCGCGATGTAGTCAACGCAGCACTGGCGCTGAAAGTGCGCGCACCCGAGATCACTACGATGGTTCTAGAGTGCACCAATATGCCGCCCTATCTTGCAGCCATACAGGCTGCTACGGGCTGCAAAGTGCTTAGTTTGATGGATGATGTGCGGCTGTTCAAACCGTTTGCGCAGCCCCTGTTAAGTCAAGTCCCGCCGCAGTCGTAGCTTTTGCTAATCAATCGCTAGTTTGGCGTATTCGACAGCAATAGCTGCAGCCAAGCGTGCGTTGTTCAGCACCAGCTGGATATTTGATGCCAAGCTATGGCCACCCGTCAGCGCGTTAACCCGTGCCAGCAAAAACGGCGTAGTTTCTTTGCCCTGTATATTTTGTGCAGCGGCTTCTTGCAAAGCCTGGGCAATGGCGGGGTCAACCACGCTGCGCGGCATGGCAAATGCCGGCGGTATGGGGTTGGCTATCACCAAGCCACCGCGCAGGCCCATGGCCCATTTGGCGTGCATGGCGCGGGCTATCTCGGCTGCGGTGTCTAGCCGGTAGTCCACTGCATAGTCGCTGCCACGCGTAAAAAACGCAGGCAGCGCGTGGGTTTGGTAGCCCACCACGGGCACGCCGTGGGTTTCTAGATATTCCAGCGTTAGACGCAAATCAAGTATCGACTTAGCCCCTGCGCACACCACGGCCACGGCAGTGGTGGCCAGCTCTTGCAGGTCGGCAGAAATATCAAAACTGGTCTCAGCGCCTCGGTGCACGCCACCAATGCCGCCTGTGGCAAATACGCAAATGCCCGCCATGGCCGCAATGATCATGGTAGATGCCACCGTAGTGGCCCCGGTAGCCCCGCTGGCCACGATGAAAGGAATGTCGCGGCGGCTGACTTTCACCACGCTGCGGCCGGTTTGGCCTAAATGCTCAATCTCGTCTTTGGATAAACCAGCCTTCAAGCGCCCACCGATGATAGCGATAGTGGCTGGCGTTGCGCCGTATGCGCGAATTTCGGCTTCAACCTGCAGCGCAGTGGCTACATTGTGTGGATATGGCATACCGTGCGAGATGATGGTGGACTCCAGCGCTACCACGGGTCGCCTAGCGGCCACAGCTGCAGCTACATCGGGGTGAATATCAAGATATGGTGTTGTCATGGTGTGGTGATAGCGGTAACGTTTAAAAATTGGGTCACTGCAACTACAGACAAATCAGGGTGGTTGGCCATAGCACAGCGGGTGGTAAATGCTGCACACGCCTGTGCAAAGCGCGCGGCTTGCGCCAGGGGCAGGCCCGCAAGCGTGGCATGGATCCAGCCTGCCAACAAAGCATCGCCTGCGCCATTGACATTGACGACATCGCAGGCCAATGCATCTTGCCAACCATGCCCTGCATGCGCATCGCTGTACAGCATGCCACGCGCGCCCAGGCTGATCAGCACTTGCCGCACGCCTTGGGTATGTAGCCAGGTGGCTGCGGCCAGCATGTCTGCAGGTGCGTGGCAAGGCAGGCCGCAGAGCGCATGTGCCTCTGCTTGGTTGACTTTGAGGGTGTGAATACCTGCTAGGCAAGGTCTAATGCGTTCGCATTTAGCAACGGACACGGCATCTACAAATACTTTGCCAGTAGCGCGCTCCAGCAGCCAGGCCAGTGTGTCGGCGTTTAAATTGCAGTCTAGCGCAACAGCGTTTGCCGCCTGCAATAACTGGGCGTGCGCAGCTAAAACCTGCGGCGTAATGCTGCGCACAATAGCCATGTCGTTCATGGCCACTACCAAGTCGCCTTGCACGCCGTGCAGTGACAGATAAGTGCTGGTGTTGTAGTGTGGCAGCACAGCGCAAGCACCAGTGTGCACCCCTGCTGCGCGTGTGGCATCCAGAAGGCTGCGTCCAAACGCATCATCACCCATGGCGCTAAGCAGATGGGTAATGTGCCCCAAGCGGGCTAAATTTTCAGCGATATTGCGCGCTACGCCCCCGGGCGCACAATGTATGTTGCCCAAGTTAGAGTCACCCATTGCCAAAGCGCTGCAAGCCGTTCCAACGATATCCATATTGGCCCCGCCGATGACCAACACACTCTCAGCGGGTTGTTGGGGGGTTGAATCATCCGGCCACATCATGATTTGATTTTACAAGCCACGAACCACACAAAATTATTTATCAACCCCCATCACCAGGTCTGGCAAAATCGTCACAATTTGTGGAAAAACAGTGATCAATGCAATGCACAGCACCAAACAGCCAAAAAACGGCAGCGCGGCCTTTGCGATCAGGTTGCTGTCTTTGCCCGTCATGTTTTGCAGCACAAATAAGTTAAAGCCTACTGGAGGCGTTACTTCAGCAATTTCCACCAGCAAGATGATGAAGATGCCAAACCAGATCAAATCAAAACCTGCTTTTTGAATCATTGGCAACACTACCGCTGCCGTCAACACGATCATGCTGATGCCGTCTAGTGCTGTGCCTAAAATCAAATACACCACCACTAGGCAACCTATCAGCGCGTAGGGCGACAGATTCATCGCGTTGACCCATTCAGCCAGCTCGCGGGGCACACCAGTAAAGGCCATGGTTTTGGTGAGGAATGCTGCACCTGCCAGGATAAACATGATCATGCAGCTGGTGCGCGTAGCACCCATCAGGCCTTCCCAAAAGTTTTGAAATGTCAGGCTACGGCTCCAAGCCGCCATCACCAAAGCGCCCAATACGCCAAAGGCTGCGCATTCTGTAGCGGTGGCCCAGCCTGCAATCAGCACCCATACGATAAACACAATCAGCAAAGTACAAGGAATCAACTGCCCGCTGAGTTTGATTTTTTGCATGAAGGTCGTGGGCGGGTCTGCTGCAGGCACTTGATCAGGATGGCGCAAGCTCCACCATGCGATGTAACCCGAGAACAGCAGCATCAGCAGCGCGCCGGGTAAAAAACCTGCCAAAAAGATACGAATGATCGACGCGTCGGCTGCTACGGCATACACCACCATGGTAATAGAGGGCGGGATCAAAATACCCAGCGTGCCAGCGGTGGCTAGCGAGCCGATGGCCAGCTTTTCGTTGTAGCCGCGCTTGACCAGCTCAGGCAAAGCCACCTTGGCAATGGTGGCGCACGTAGCGGCTGACGAGCCCGATACCGAACCAAACACACCGCAACCCAAAATGGTAGTGTGCATCAAACGGCCCGGTATGCGATTAAGCCAAGGGCGCAGGCCTTCAAACATTTCTTCGCTGAGTTTGGTGCGAAACAATATCTCGCCCATCCAGATAAACAATGGAAGGGCGGCCAGCTCCCAGCTGGCATTGCTTTCCCAAAATGCGCTGAACAGGTTTTTACCTGGCATCGTGTTGGTAAAAAAGGCTTGGCCCACCCAGCCTACGATGGCCAGCGTCATGGCAATCCATACGCCGCCGCTTAGCAGTAGCAGCATGATTAAAAGCAGTAGCGCGCCTATGCTCAGCACATCCATGGGAGTAGTCTCGGGTTAGTTGCGCAGCAGTTTAAATGCTACGCGTGTGTATGGGGATGGTGGCGTGCAACGGATTACACATCCGCAGAAAAATCGCCTTTGGCATGCCGCTCTTCTACCGCCAGCTGGTAGGTGGGTTTGCCGCCGCGCAGCACAATCCACAACTCGTCCAGCACGGCCAGCAACAGCAACCAGCAACCTATAACAAACGTAGCTTGTGGAATCCAAATAGGTATAACCACTAAACCCGTGGCCATTTCAGCAAACTCATAGCTCTCATACGTAAACGCGGTGGCTGAATAAGTCAGGTACGCCACTGCGACAGCGGCGATGCTAAGGCATACCATGTCTAAAATTCGACGGGTCTTGTCAGATACTTTCTCCAGCAGCAAAGTAACCCGCACAAAATCGCCATGCTTGAACGAATGCGCCATCGCAAAAAATGCCGCTGCAGCGCACAGCCAAGCCACTATGTCATTGATGCCACTGACCTTCAAGTTCAGTTGACGGCCCACACCACCGACAATCATCAGCACAAAAATGCCCAGCACACAGCACGCGGCCACAGCCGCTGCTGCACTAAATAACCAGTCCAGTGTGCGGCGCAGTGGGCCGGGTGCAATTGTGCTAGTGAGCGTAGGCAGCATAGTGGGCATTACTTGGCACCGCGCTGCTTGTTATAGTCAGCAACGATGGCGGCACCGTCACTGCCAGCGGCTTTTTGCCAGTCCGACAGCATGATGCCGCCCACTTGCTGCATATCAGCCATTAGTTTGGGTGCGGGTTTGAGGATTTTCATGCCTTTGCCGGTCAGCAAGGTTTTGTATTCCTCGTTTTTAACTTCGCTGGTTTTCCAGCCGCGCGCTTCTGCTTCTTGCGCCGCTTTGACCACGGCTGCTTGCGTAGCAGCATCTAGAGCGTTGAAGGCTTTGAGGTTCACAATAACGCCGTTTTTAGGCAGCCAAGCTTGTGTGTCGTACCAGTTTTTAATATGCTCGTAGGTTTTACTGTCATATCCGGTAGAGCCAGAGCTCATGTAGCTTTCCACAACACCCGTGGCCAAAGCTTGGCTTAATTCAGCCGCCTGAATTTGCACGGGCTGTGCGCCAATAAGTTCTGCAATTTTGGCGGTGGCTGGGCTGTAGGCGCGCCACTTGATGCCGCGCAGGTCGGCCACCGAAGTAATTTCTTTTTTGCTGTAAATGCCCTGTGGTGGCCATGGAACGCTGAACAGCATTTTCATGCCTTGCGCAGCTAGCAGCTTGTCCATGGGCGCTTTGGAGGCTTCATAGAGCTTCTTGGCATCGCCGTAGCTGGTGGCTAAAAATGGCACGCCGTCTAAAGCATAGATAGGATTTTCATTGGCGAAATTAGCCAACAAAATTTCACCCAATTGCGCTTGGCCGCCTTGCACAGCACGCTTGATTTCGGGTGCCTTGAACAAGGATGCATTAGCGTGCACTGTAATTTTCAGTTTACCAGCGGTGGCCGTGTCGACATCCTTGGCAAACTGGGTCAAATTTTCAGTATGAAAGTTAGTAGCGGGATAGGCAGCGGGCAGATCCCACTTAGTCTGGGCTACGGCTGTGGCCGTGCAAAAAGCCACGGTGATTGCCGTGACGAAAGCGCTGAGTCGAAAAAATATGGGCATGGGCTACTTCCGGTTAAATTAAGAAATTGTGATGATTAGACTTTAACGAGATTGAAACAATTTCTGATCAGTGTTTTCCCGTATTGTCGATAAATTGTCGATAAATTGTCGTCATAATTAGTCATGGTTAAAAAACTGAGTGCTCCACAAAATTCTTCGCTGATTGTTTCGTCAGCGCATTTGGTCTCGCCGCGCAGCGCTGAAATGAGCGAGTTTGAGTTTGGTTTGATCATTGCGGGCAACGCTTTTCACCGCTGGATTGCGCACTGCATGAGTGCGGCAGGATTAAAAGATTTGATGCCTTTGGATGTGCTAGTGCTGCACCATGTGACGCACCGCGCCAGAGACAAGCGCTTGGGTGACATTTGTTTCATCATGAATGTGGAAGACACGCACCTGATTAACTATTCGCTTAAAAAACTGCAAAATATAGGTGTAGTAGCCGCCAGCAAAAGCGGCAAAGACGTAACCTACTCCGCTACTGAGCAGGGTCTGGCTTATGTCACCCGTTACCGCGGAATACGCGAGCAGTGTTTGATTGATGCACTGAAAGCTGATGACGGTTTGAACAAAGATATTGGCGAGCTAGCGCGCTTGTTACGCATGCTGTCAGGCGTGTACGACCAAGCAGCGCGCGCTGCAGCTTCGATGTAGAAAATACACATTATGAACACACAATCCCGTTGGCAATTTTGGATCGATCGTGGCGGCACATTTACTGATGTGGTGGGCAAAAAGCCTGATGGCACGCTGGTAACGCACAAGCTGCTGAGTGAGAACTCAGAGCAGTACAAAGACGCTGCAGTGGCGGGTATTCGCTATTTGCTGGGCTTGCGTGCAGATCAAGCTGTGACCCCTGACATAGTGGAGTGCGTCAAGATGGGCACCACGGTGGCCACCAACGCGCTGCTGGAGCGCAAGGGTGAACCTACTTTACTGGTAATAACTAAAGGTTTTCGCGATGCATTGCGCATTGGTTACCAAAATAGGCCACGTATTTTTGACCGTCATATTGTGCTGCCCGAGCTGCTGTACAGCGCGGTGATCCAGGCCCATGAGCGTATGGGTGCACACGGTGAGGTGATTGAAAATCTTGATGAGTTGCTATTAAAAACGCAGCTGCTTGAGCAGTATCTACTAGGCTTAAGATCTGTTTCTATTGTATTTATGCATGGCTACAGGTATGTACAGCATGAATTGGCAGCTGAACGTATTGCCTTTGAAGTAGGTTTCACGCAAGTCAGCGTCAGTCACAAAACCAGTCCGATGATGAAGCTGGTTAGCCGAGGTGACACCACAGTTGTCGATGCGTATTTGTCGCCGATCTTGCGGCGTTATGTGCAGCAGGTGGCCAGTGAGATGCCGGGCGTTAAAGTATTCTTCATGCAGTCTTCTGGCGGGCTCACCGATGCACATGCTTTTCAAGGTAAAGACGCTATTTTGAGCGGCCCAGCAGGCGGTATTGTGGGCATGGCCAGGACAGCGCAGCTGGCCTTTGGTGTGTCTTCACAGCAGCTGGATTTCGGTGAGTCTTCAGCGCAGTCAAGCGGGGTAAAAGTAATTGGCTTTGACATGGGCGGTACATCCACTGATGTGAGCCATTTTGCCGGCGAATTTGAGCGCGAGTTTGAAACGCAGGTGGCTGGCGTGCGAATGCGTGCGCCTATGATGAGTATCCACACCGTTGCGGCGGGTGGCGGGTCGCTGTTGGAGTTTGACGGTGCACGCTTTCGTGTAGGGCCACAAAGTGCAGGCGCTAACCCCGGCCCGGCGTGCTATCGGCGCGGTGGCCCGCTGGCAGTGACCGATGCAAATGTGATGTTGGGCAAAGTGCAGCCACACTACTTTCCTAAAGTGTTTGGGCCGAACGCAGACGAAGCGCTCAGCCACGAGGCCACGCTAGAAAAGTTCAGTGCCATGGCAAGTAAGGTTAGCCAAAAACAAGGTAAAGAAGTCAAAACTGAAGTAGTGGCAGAGGGTTTTATCAACATCGCAGTACAGCAAATGGCGAACGCGATTAAAAAAATATCGGTGGCACGGGGCTACGACGTGACGCGCTACACCCTGCAATCCTTTGGCGGCGCAGGTGGCCAGCACGCTTGTTTAGTGGCCGACGCGCTAGGCATGACGCGCGTGCTGGTGCACCCTCTGGCGGGAGTGCTGAGCGCTTACGGCATGGGACTGGCCGACCAAAACGTGATTCGCGAGCAGGCAGTGGAGGCGCATTTAACCGATGCTACTTTGGTAGATGTGCGCAGCAAGCTGGCGGTGCTGGCAGATGCCGCTCGCAGCGAGCTACAGCGCCAGCAGTTGGGCCAGGGCGCAGTCACGGTGCACCAGCGCGTGCATGTGAAATACGAAGGCACAGATACCGCACTGATCGTCCCCATGGGTGACATCCAAAACATAGAAACTGCTTTCGAGCGTGCCTACCAGCAGCGCTTTGCTTTTTTAATGCAAGGAAAAGCTAAGGTGGTAGAAGCTGTGTCGGTAGAAGCCATCATTGGTGGCGACGCACCTGTAGAGCCACGCCATACCATGCACCCCAGGCGTGCTGTGCCCTCGCGCGAGACCGTGCGCATGTACTCCAACGGCCAGTGGCACGAGGCGGCCTTAGTGGTTCGCGAAGATATGCGGGCTGGTGATGCAGTGCCAGGCCCCGCTATCATCGCCGAGAAAAATGCCACTACAGTGGTAGAGCCCGGCTGGCAGGCTAATTTAACGGAGCTAAACCATTTGGTTTTAGAGCGCATTACACAGCGCGAGGTGACCTATGCCGTAGGCACCACCGCCGACCCGGTGCTGCTGGAGGTGTTTAACAACCTGTTCATGAACATTGCCGAGCAGATGGGCCTGCAACTGCAGAACACCGCGTATTCAGTCAACATCAAAGAGCGCCTTGACTTTAGCTGCGCGTTATTCGACACACAGGGTAACCTGATCGCCAACGCACCGCATATGCCAGTGCATCTGGGCAGCATGGGGGAAAGCATCAAAACCGTGATCTCTGAGAACGCTGCCACCATGCAGCCGGGCAATGTGTATGCGCTGAATGACCCCTACCACGGTGGTACGCACCTGCCTGATGTGACGGTAATTACCCCTGTGTATCTGGGCGACAAGCCTGTGTTTTACGTAGGTTCACGTGGTCACCAGGCCGATATTGGTGGTACTACACCTGGGTCAATGCCGCCGTTCTCGACCCGTATTGAAGAAGAGGGCGTGCAGATCAATAACTTCTTATTGGTTGAGCGCGGTGTGCTGCGTGAGCGCGAGATGGTTGCGCTGCTGGAGAGCGGGCCGTACCCCAGCCGCAACCCTTACCAAAACATGGCTGACCTTAAAGCGCAAATCGCCGCCAACGAAAAAGGCGTGCAAGAGCTGCGCAAAATGGTGGACACCTTCAGCCTGGACGTTGTACAGGCCTACATGCGCCATGTGCAAGACAACGCCGAAGAATCCGTGCGCCGCGTGATTACCAAACTCAAGGACGGGCAGTTTACGCTGCCACTGGACAACGGCGCGCAGATCAAAGTGGTCATCCGCGTTAACGCCGCGCAGCGTACCGCCGAAATTGACTTTACAGGTACGTCACCGCAGTTAACAAACAACTTTAACGCGCCTACAGCAGTCTGCATGGCGGCCGTTCTGTATGTATTTCGAACATTGGTGGATGACGAAATTCCGCTGAACGCAGGGTGTTTGAAACCGCTAAAAGTCATCATTCCACCGGGCAGCATGCTCAACCCGCATCCTCCCGCATCGGTGGTGGCGGGCAACGTGGAAACATCCACCTGCATTACCAACTGTCTGTATGGCGCGCTGGGTGTGATGGCCGGGGGCCAGCCCACAATGAATAATTTTACCTTTGGCAACGACATACACCAATACTACGAAACCATCTCCGGTGGCAGCGGTGCGGGGGGAGTGCTGGATGCTGGCGGTAAGGTAGCCAGCGGTTTCAATGGCACATCGGTGGTGCAAGCGCACATGACTAATTCGCGGCTGACTGACCCAGAAGTACTGGAGTTTCGCTTCCCTGTACGGCTGGAAAGCTATGCCATCCGCCAAGGCTCGGGTGGCGCAGGGCAATTTACCGGTGGCGATGGCGGTGTACGGCGGGTGGAGTTTTTGCAGAAAATGACAGCCAGCATTTTGAGTAACGGCCGTGTTCACCCAGCCTTTGGCATGGCAGGCGGCGCGTCTGGCGCTGTAGGTATCAACCGTGTAGTGCGCAGTGACGGTCGTATAGAAGAGTTAAAGCATATCGGCCAAACGGAGATGCAGCCTGGTGATGTGTTTGAAATTCACACGCCAGGCGGCGGTGGTTTTGGCCAAGCCTAGTTAAAACAATAGCCGATTTAAGGCTACGAGCTGGCCCGCGTGCGTGCCAGTGGTGGGTTCTTAGCAAAATAACGCTGCAGGCCACGCACCATGGCCTGGGCCAGTTGGTCTTGGTATTCTTCAGTACGCAGGCGCTGCTCTTCCTCGGGGTTGCTGATAAAGGCTGTCTCAATGAGCACGCTGGGAATGTCGTGTGCTTTAAGCACAGCAAAACCAGCTTGTTCAACTTTACTTTTGTGCAGCTTGGCAAAGCTGCCAATCTCGCCTAGCAGGTTACTGCCCAACTTTAAACTGTCGCTTATCTGTGCTGTAGTGCTCATATCCAATATGGTGCGCAGCACTTGTGCATCTTTTACCTTGATGTTGACGCCACCGATTAAATCTGCACTGTTTTCTTTGTCTGCCATGTACTTGGCTGCCGCGCTGGAGGCACCTTTATCACTCAACGCAAATACACTGGCGCCCCTTGCAGTGGGAACGTTAAAGGCGTCGGCGTGGATGCTGATGAACAAATCGGCTTGTACCCTTTGCGCTTTTTGCACCCGCACATGCAAAGGCACAAAAAAGTCCGCATCGCGCGTCAGATATGCCCGCATGGGATTACCTTTGATGGTTGTGGCGTTGATAAGCTCGCGCAGTTTAAGCGCAACTTTCAGCACGACATCTTTCTCGCGTGTGCCTTGCGGGCCTATGGCGCCGGGGTCTTCGCCACCATGGCCTGGATCCAGCGCAATGATGATCAGGCGATCGGTTTTAGACGGTTTGCTACCAGCCACCGTGGGTGGCTTACCCGATGTGCCGCTAGCAGCTGATTTGGGCGGTAGAGTTGCCGTGCCAAGGCCCATGCTGGATGAAGGTTCAGAGGCTGCAGGTCGACCGCCTTGCTGCGTTATCAATTCTCCCAATGGATCTTTGGCAGCCTTGGGTAGCGACGCGCCTGCAGCAGGGGCTGCTTCGCCCAGCCGCTCTGCTATCAGTGCTTCTAACGGATCAACTTCTTCCATGGGGTACAGGTCTAGCACCAATCGGTGTTGGTAGGCCGCTACAGGCGGAAGATTAAATACTTGAGGCAGAGCGGCTTGCTTTAAATCCAGCACCAGACGCACCACACCTGGAGAATTTTGCCCTACGCGTATGCCGCTGATATACGGATCGTTGGGCCTGACACTGCCTACAAGTTCTTTAAGCGCAGGGCTTAGTTCAATACCTTCAATATCTACTACCATGCGAGGCGGGCTGGAGACAAAAAGCTGCTTTGCTGCTAGCTTGCCATCGCTTTCAATGGTGACGCGCGTATAGTCTTGCGCGGGCCACACGCGCACTGCCAATATGCTAGCACCCCAAGCAATATCTGCTTGGGTCAGCAACAGCACCAGCGTCCCGGCCCCTATGGCTTTGCGGCGCGTTAAAAAGTCAAATGAGTCGGCTGGTAGGATGGGCGAATACATGCGACTGTACTTTAAACTAGGTTACGCACACAAAGGTTACAAATAGACTTTTAAGCTTGCCCATAACTGGTATTTGTTCCACATTTCACAGCAGTGCCCGGCCAATCGATGTGTAAGCACGTAGCGTAACTATGCGGCTATCGTCGTTTTCCACCTTTATGTGGATAGCAAGATCGGGTGCAGGCAGCGCAGCACGTGCGTTGTCTGCCCATTCAATCAATTTAAGGCCTGAGGCTGCAAAAATCTCTCTAAACCCTGCGTCTTCCCACTCCCGCGGATCTGCAAATCGATAAAAGTCAAAGTGCGAAATAGTCAAATCACCATGAGGGCGATGTGCAATATGCGGTTCCATGACTGCGTAGCTAGGACTTTTAATTCGCCCTTGCACGCCTAGAGCCCCTAGAAGATGACGTACCAACGTAGTTTTACCAGCACCTAAGTCACCGTGAAGCTCTATGGTGGCGTCGTTTAACGCAGTCTTGGCCGCCAATGTAGTGGCCCAAGTCTTGGTGGCATCTTCGTCAGGCCAAACTAAGTTTTTTAGCGTTAAATTTTCTACAATCAACGCATTGTGGTTCACAGTGTTCAACTTCTCTCCAAAATCCGCCAATGGGCGGCTGAACTGGGATTTTCGCAAATCGGCGTTGCACCCGTAGATTTGAGCACAGCTGAGCCTGGTTTGCAGGCTTGGTTAGATAACGGATTTCATGGTGATATGGCCTACATGGCCAACCATGGCATGCGCCGAGCCCGTCCTGCTGAGCTGGTGCCCGGCACGGTCAGCGTGATTACAGCGCGTATGGATTATCTCCCGCGCACTGTGCAAGATGGTTGGCAAAACATTGAATTTGACCGTTTGCATCGTCCCACTGAAGGTATTGTGTCTATGTATGCGAGAGGGCGTGATTATCACAAAGTGTTGCGCAACCGATTGCAAAAGCTGGCCGCACGCATTGCACAAGAGCTAGATCGCATGCACTCAGAACAAGAGCAGGTTGACGCTATTCAAACCGAAGTTGCACAAATTGAAGGGCAAGCTAAGCACTTAGCGCACCGTGTTTTTACTGATTCTGCCCCCGTGCTGGAAGTTGAACTGGCCACGCGCAGTGGTCTGGGATGGAGAGGAAAAAACACTTTAACTTTATCCCGCGAAGCCGGCAGCATGTTTTTTCTGGGTGAAATTTATATCGATATAGCCTTGCCAATAACCGAACCTGTCACTGACCACTGCGGGACTTGCACATCGTGCATAGATGTGTGCCCTACTCAGGCAATTGTTGCGCCTTATCTATTGGACGCTCGGCGTTGCATTTCCTATTTGACAATAGAGCTTGCAGGCGCTATTCCCATTGAATTGCGTCCACTCATCGGCAACCGTATCTATGGCTGTGACGATTGTCAGCTGGTCTGTCCATGGAATAAGTTTGCCCAACGCAGTGCACTGGATGATTTTGACGAGCGTGTAGGGCTAACCGGTTCACAGCTCGTCACCTTGCTGGGTTGGACGGATGAGCAGTTTTTAAAATTTACTGAGGGCAGTCCAATTCGGCGAATTGGGCATGAACGATGGCAAAGAAATATTGCAGTAGCAATGGGCAACGCATTACGCAGCGAGCTAGCGCAAGCAGAACGTGAAAATATTCATCACGCGTTGACAGAAAAATTAAGCTCTGCATCCCCTTTGGTAGCTGAACACATTAATTGGGCTTTGATTTAACCGGTCCTGAATTTGAAAACTTGAAACTGAGCTTGGCTTAGTGCTAAAAAATGCGCCACTGCTACCGCTTAGTCGAAAGTCTGCGGAATAACAGTGGCAACATTTTCTGCTTTATTGAACGCGTCTCTCAATCACAATCTGCTCAATTTCAACGCGGCGATTGGGCTCCAAACACTGGATAAGCGCGGCCATTTTTTTATCAGTGCATTGCGTAACCGGATTGCTTTCACCTTTACCAGTTGCGGTTAAACGTTTGGAATCAATGCCTTTATTAGTCAGGTACGTCTTGACTGCATCAGCACGACGTTGGGACAGCTTTAGGTTGTACGCGTCGCTGCCAAGACGGTCTGTATACCCTGTAATTGCGACGTTATTGACTTGGGTGTTGCCGCCCAAGGCCGTTGCGATCTCATCAAGCTTTGCCTGAGGCATTTTGAGTGTTGCACTGTCAAATCCAAACAATTCTGTAGCCGACAGCGTATAGCGTTCAAACTGTGGTGCGGGTGGTGCTACAGGCGCTGGTGCTGGTGCCGGGGCCGGTGGTGCAGCTGCTACCGCGGGAGGCGCTACATAGGTTGGAGCAGGTTCAGCGCGGGGCGCAGGTGCAGGTGCTCCACCAAAAGCATACGTTAGCCCCACCGTAACTAAGTCGGTGTTACTGCGTTTAAAGTTAAAGTCATCACCGCGGATTCGCGCATGCGAACGGCGAATGTCGGCTTGCATGCCCCAGCGCTCATTAAACGAGTATTGAAAGCCAACGCCCGCTGCAACATAGGGCGAAGTTGCATTGCCTGAGCCGGTGGGTTTCTTTACCTTGTCGTATTGAGCCCCTGCGCCTATCAGCACGAAGGGTCGAAAATTGGAACGCGAAAACATTAGTAAACCGTCTAAGCCCAGCGTGGCCTGTTCATATTTATCAGGGCCGTTATTCGCGCGTAGCAGGCTGCTGCCAAGCTGCAAGTCCCAACTGGGGGAAATAGGTTTGCCAAAACGCAAACCGAATCCTGTGATTTGACTGTCGCTGCCAAATTTATCGTCTGGCTGAGTTAAGTTGACGCTAGGCAAGATATAGCCTGAAGGGTTGTAGTCAATGCTAGACTGTGCTTGTACACTTACCGTCGATATGCATGCTATGGCAACAGCGATAGACATAGTTTTCATTTTTTTCATAATTAGCCGATCTAAAAATAGAGGAAGTTAAATGACAACTAATATGCAATTATGTTTTTGTTGCGTTTCATTACCATTGAACGAATTGTCAAATTACCCGTACAGCAAACAAATAAGTCAAAGCGCCCAAAAGCTGTAGGACAGAATATGTATTTATCAAAGCGGAAGGTTGCTGCAAGTGATCTACTTGGGTCGTGGGTTTACCAAATTTGGCTGCACGCTTTGCAGACGCCCGGTGCGTAGTTCTGCGACTGCTTTGGCTACAGCGCGCGCCACGTTGCGTACCTCTTCTTGCACAGCAGTGTCTTTGTCTAAAGTTTCATGGCTATCGGCATAGGGCTCGTAGTAGCCAATGTAACGATCAAGTTTAGACAAAGCGCCAGCATCAATAAAACCCATCCAGTCAAGCCAATCTGATAATGCGCGGCGCGATCCTTCGATACCTGCCACATCACCATGTATCACCAAGCCATACGCTCGACCAGCTAGATGCTTAGGGTAATTCCAACCGGCCATTTCAATATCTTTCGCCAGCACAGCTTTTTTTCCCAATGTAGATGTAGGGTCTGGATTGCCGCCATCTGCGCACACCAGCCGATCAATCATCAATTTGAGTGGGCTTGGGCTTTGGTACCAATACACGGGAGATATGATGATTACCGCATGCGCTGCTGTCCATAGTTCATAGATTTTCGCCATCCAGTCGTTAGTTTGGTTGAGCGAGTGGTGTGGATAGCAACTGCAGGGCCAGTGGCACAAAGGCATGGCTGTCGAAGCGCAACCTTTGCAAGGATGAATATGCAGGCCGTATTCTGAGGTGATTAAACTCAGATCTAGTATGTCAGTTTCAATCTTTGCAGCTTTGAGAATTTCGTCTGCCATACCAACCATACGAAATGATTTAGACATTTCTCCTGGGCAGGAACCGTCGTTTCTTGCAGAACCGCAAATTAGCAATACCCTTGACGGACTGGCGCTGTCTGCCCAGCGAGTTTGCGCATTGTCTAAACGCAGCTTTGTAGTTGACCATTCTGAAGACAAATCGTAGTCAGGATTTGCGTAACCAGGGCCTGCTTTCTGCGTAGTGGGCGCTTTGCGACCCTGTGTGTACGCCTGCCATGCAATTTCTTCAAGTCGTGCTATCGATTGCTCCTCTGGCAGGTAGGCTGGATCGCTATAGGATGCACGAAAGCGTTTGCTGAATTCAACGCGCAGCAACTGCGGGCTAGCTTGCCCCACGCGAATTTCTATCATGGTCTTTGTCCTTTTGAACCGTTCAGGCCCGCTGTAAGTTGCATGGTGCCAAGCGATATTTATGCTGCTTGGCTTGTGTCTGGATTGTGCGAGCATGGCGCTGATATGACAATAAACTGCAAAAAATTCACGAGATTTGGAGGCTTTTCGTAAGCCGTCCTCCTACAGCCAAAGGACTAGACGTCCGACATTTATTTTTGATTTTTCAGCCAATGATGAAGTGATAAATTATTTGCCAACATCAATTATTAAGGATAGAGATTTTTATGAAAATTAAGACCCAAACAGTGCAAGAGCTTGAAAAGCTCAGTGAGTTGATCAAAGACATGTCTGTCGGTATGTTAACGACGATGAACTCACACAATGCCTTGGTCAGCAGGCCCATGTCTGCGCTGGAGATGGACAGTTCAGGTGCAATCTGGTTTTTCACAGATAAAAACTCAGAAAAGGTCGAATCACTCAACACCATTAATTTGAGCTTTACTGACGAGAAAGATGGTACCTATGTATCTATGTCAGGCTATGGTGAAGTTTTTTTTGACAAAGAGCGCATTCAAGATTTATGGACATCGTTTGCGAAGCCATGGTTTCCCGATGGCCCTGACTCACCTAATTTAGCGCTGCTGAAGTTTTTACCTCAAACCGCAGAGTATTGGGACGCACCTCACAGCAAGATGGTAAGAATGTTTGCTATGGCGGCATCAATTACTGCAGGTAAACCTATAGGTATGGGACAGCATGACACTCTGACTGAACTTTCAAAGTCCCCGGCGCAAACTAATTTGCTGTAGACCACTGCTTTCTCAATTACTCAAAATTAGGCAAATTACATAAAAGAGAATGACATGAGCTTGGGCACTATATTACTTATTGTTTTGATATTAATTCTCATCGGTGTGATACCGACATGGGGGCATAGTAAAAGCTGGGGGTATGGGCCTAGTGG
>JANNCO010000207.1:0-2928 GCA_031386655.1 Polaromonas sp.
GCGGCGGACGCGGCCCCGGCAGGCTCGCTGGCCGATGTCGTGGGGAAAAGTACCGACCCAGCCTTGCCGCTTGTGGGCCACCTCAGCCAGCGCACAGCCTAATGGCCAAGCCTTGGCACTGGCAGTGCAGCCGCTAGACACGTGGCGCGAGCTGTGGGTGTTTCGCAAAACAGGCGACCAATGGACCACCGAAATATTGCCCCCTGCCAGCAGCAGCCCCGAGCTAGGCTACGTAGAGTTTGCAGGCTGGGTACCCGGCGGCCAGCAAATGCTGATGGCCCGCGAGACGCGGATAGCAGGCCGTATGAAGCGTAGCTTTGAAGTGGCGCGTATGGATACGCTGACGGCAGAAAAGCAAGCCAGCGATTCTGGATTGCTAGTGGCCTTTGGTAAATGGCAAGACCCCAGCTGGAAGCGGCAGACGGTGAGCTTGCGATAAGGCTAAAAGATTTTCACTCGACATTTAGCATTTGAACAGAGAGGCGCGCTTTAGCATGTCCCCCTCAGATGAGAATTTAAGACGGACTATGCGACTCAACATACGCATCAACCAAACGGCGAATCATGCGCTGGTAATGCGTGTGGTTTTTAACGGCCTCCGATTTGAAAAAATCAATGCTTTTTTTACTTAGCGCCAACGTTACCTTGACAGCTTCCTCGTTAAATGAAAGCTCAGCAGGGCTTGGCAAAAAATCTGTAATTACTCTAGCCTTGCCAAGAGGCTCATTCGTGTATTTTATTTTCGCGTTCATAAATTGCCCTTCCTTTGCGCCAGTAACCAGCACCAATAATCCGAATAATTGCGGCGCGGTACGTAAATCGCACCGTTAAAACACCCCCGCCAACTTCACCAAAACAGTAGAAACGTTCTTCAGATTGGCTATGGGTATCGTCCTTGGCAATCACGCGGCGTAGATCTGCAAAAGCATATTGAGCAACAGCAAATGAAACACTGTGCTTTTCTTGGTTAAGCGTATCTTTTTCCGCATCCCACTCGAATTTTGCTTTTGCCATTTATTAATGATAATTGAAATCCATATAAATAGCCATACTTTTATATGGATTCCAATTATATAGCTTAACGCTGTCCGGCTTGAATGATCGGTTAGGCCTTACCAACAACCTCCGTAAGTTCAAATACTCGACACCCAAACCGAGTTTTTCCAAAGATGCACAGCTAAGCTAAGGTCGTGGGCTCAACAGAAAGAACAGCGCGCAGTTTCTCAACATCGCGGTCAAGATTTAGTTTTGTGTTTTTTGCCCACTTGACCTTTATAGCAAGGACACTTTCTGTTTTGCTCGCATAGAAATCAAGTTTCTTTTTGTCTCCAATTTCGAGTCACCATAGCATTAGCGTGGTCTGCTCATAGTGATTTCCTTTGGTTGAAGAAATTATATTATTCACTATTTTATTGGGAATTGGAATTAGACAGCCTTCAGCGACAAGCTAATTCATACAGCGTATTACGCGGCTCGCCGGTAATGTCAGCAGCTAGCTTGACCGCCGTTTTAGTTGGCAACTCAGCCAGCAGCAGTTGCAGCACGCGCTGGCCTTGGGTGGTTTGCGCGGCTTCGACAGCGCGGGGGTGGATGACGATGGCGAATTCGCCTTGGATGCGGTGGGGGTCGGTGGCCAGCCACGCGGTGATGCCTTGGGCGGGCACGGTGGCGATGTCTTCAAACTGTTTAGTCAGCGCGCGGCCTAGCGTGACGCTTCGGTCAAGCATTAGCATTAGCAATACAGCCGTTATACACTTGGTCCGCGAGACGAGTCTCGCGGGCCGCATGAAACGCAGCTTTGAGGTTGCACGCATGGATACGCTAACGGCAGAAAAGCAAGCCAGCGATTCTGGATTGCTAGTGGCCTTTGGTAAATGGCAAGACCCTACCTGGAAGCGGCAGACGGTGAGTTTGCGATAAGTCTCAGATATGCCTAAATTGCTATATATAAAATAGCTGGTTGAGCAGTATTTGCTGGGACTAAAGTGCATTACGACCAATTAAGATTAAGTTTTCGATGAGAGGTAGCGCAGTCTCGCAGGTACAAATTAATGAGGCTCTGGTATGGAATGCCAGCGTCTTGCGATATCGACTTAAAGTAACCTATGGACTCTTCATCAAGCCGAATGGTAATTTGCTTTTTAAGTTGAGACGCGTAAGGATTTTTTCTGGCGGTGGTAAAGTCATATTCTTTGCGCATAGGACACCTTTCATGGATAAGATTTGGATTCTTTGGGATTAGCTTTGCGGGCTGAGATGATACGTATGACATGGTCGTCAACACGATAACAATGGCAGACCAAAAGCATGCGCAACGCACCACTCAAACCCAGAAGAACAAAACGATCCTCTTTGTCAGAGTGATCAGGGTCATCAATCAATTTAGCGCGCTCATCGACAAAAACTGACTTCGCCTCGTCAAAAGTGACCCCATGTTTCTTCGCATTAGCTGCGGCTTTGCGCTCATCCCATTCAAAGTTCAAATTGCTCATAATCACATGATAACTACAATGTAGTTTCAAGACAAGTAATTATTCGCTACATGTAGGACAAAGAGATTTATTGCTAACCGCAAATAGATCACAAGGGCGCACTTTGTTGTGAAGAGCGGCTCATATGAATACATAGGTGAAAAACAAGCAAGCTAGCGATCCAAGTCTGCTGGTGGGATTCGGTAAATGACAAGACCCTAGCTGGAAACGGTAGACGTTGAGCCGCTGTGGATGTGGATGTTTCAAAACCTTCGGTCTACCAAAGCGGACGATTGCGAAGCGTGTCACTTCACCCAGCACCTTCACTGTACAAGCTAAGCGGAAAGCCAACGGCAAGCCGTTTGCGTTACGCTTAAGTGTAGGTCTCGGCAGCACATTAGGAAGGGGCCGTAAAAGACTCTCTTTAAAGGTGACAATCTTCAAATGAACTTAAGTC
>JANNCO010000263.1:0-1870 GCA_031386655.1 Polaromonas sp.
CAGCGATATGTCCCGCCGCCCGTCCAAGGTAAACAAGGACACCATGCATTGCTATTGGGGCGTTACAAGTCATAAAACACTACAAAATTAATAGCAATAAACGTAATAAATACTTGGACTACAAGGCTATTTGACCAGTAAAAAGGCTTTTCAAGCCTTCTTTATAACCACCAGCCCCTTCAAATACTCACCCTCCGGAAAATTGATAGTCATCGGATGGTCTGGTGCGCCGCCTAGGCGTTCGGTGATATAGCCGTCTGCGTGGGCATCAATGGCTGCGCCGGCTACTATTTTGTGAAACAGCGCCGCATCAATACCGCCTGAGCAACTGTAGGTAAACAGCACACCGCCGGGCTCTAAAATTTTAAAAGCAATGCGATTAATGTCTTTATAGGCCCGCGCTGCACGGTCTGCGTGGGCAGCAGTGGGGGCGAATTTTGGTGGGTCTAGGATGATGGCATCAAAGGTCTGGCCTGCTGCGTCAAACTGGCGCAGCGACGCGTTGACGTCGGCATCGATAAACGTGGTGTGGCTTGCGTCAATACCGTTAAGCGCTACGTTGGCCTTGGCGCGCTCAATGGCGGGGCCGCTGGAGTCGATCGAGGTGATGTGGGCGCTGCCCAGCGGCCCACCTGCACGCATACCCGCCAGCGCCGCCACAGTAAAGCCGCCGGTGTAGCAATAGCAGTTAAGCACGCGCTGAAACTGCAAGCGCTTGGCGTAGTCGGCAAATTTTTTGCGGCTATCGCGCTGGTCTAAATAAAAGCCAGTTTTGTGGCCTTGCGCAATGCTCAGGCTCAGCTGGTAGCCATGCTCGGTAATGGTGATGTCTACATCGCCACTGCCACGCAACCAGCCCGTGACGGGTTGCAAGCCCTCTAGCGCGCGGGTGCTGGCGTCTGACCGTTCATACAGCTTGGTTAAACCAGTGACGTGGAGCAAAGCATCAGCGATGACTTGTTTATGGCGATCTGCGCCAGCAGATAAAAACTGCGCCACCAGTGTGTCGCCGTAGCGGTCGACAATCAAACCGGGCAGGCCGTCTGACTCACCGTGAATCAACCGCAGCCCCGTGCTTTGCACATCAAATCTCGCGCGCGCTGTGACCGCACGGGCGCAGGCGGCCGTAAAAAACGCCGCATCAATACGCTGCGCCTCGTCAAAGCTCCACACCCGTGCGCGAATTTTGCTGCTGGGGCTAAAAGCCGCCCAGCCTAAAAACGCGCCATCGTGCGACTCGACCCGCACCGTCTCGCCACTGTCGCCACCGCCTTTGGCAATAGCGTTGTCAAAAATCCAAGGGTGGCGGCGTTGCAAGGCGCGTTCTTTGCCTTCGCGCAGTTTGATAATTTTCATAGCTTGTATTGTCAGGCAACTTTCTCAGAAAGTTGAACCTCTGCTGAATGCGACACTCAAGGATTGAGAGTTTATTGGGTTACAGGCGATGTGAGGTGTGCCAATCTGAGCGCTACGACTTTCTCTTAGCCCGCGGATGCGCCGCATCATAGGCCTTGGCCAAATGCTGAAAATCTAGCCGGGTGTAGACCTGTGTGGTGGTGATGTTGGCGTGGCCTAACAGCTCTTGCACGGCGCGCAGGTCTTGGCTGCTTTGCAACACGTGGCTGGCAAAGCTGTGGCGCAGCATGTGGGGATGCACGGGGGTGGCCAGGCCTGCTTGCAGGCTGCGGCGCTTAAGGCGGTGCCACACGGACTGGGCTGTGAGGCGGGTGCCATTATTGCCGATGAACAAGGCGGCTTGATGCGAAGGCACTTCGACAGGCTCAGTGCGAACGGTACTTGATTGCGTCCTGCTGGTATCTTGCAAGCTTGACGCAGGCAGTAGCTGATCGCGCACGGCCAGATATTTTTG
>JANNCO010000088.1:0-9072 GCA_031386655.1 Polaromonas sp.
GGTGTACTCAGCGCAGCGGCATAAAGGGGGAGTAGGCGGCCCTAGGCCGCCATGGAGGACAGCCGCGTAGCTGAGTACGCCGCCTGCCAGCTCCCGTACAAGAGTATCCACCTTCTATCCTCGCAACCTACTTCATCGCTGCAGCAACAGGTTTAGGAATATCAATCTTCAGTCTCAGCAATCTACCCAATCACCCTAGATAACGATGCTGAAAAATCAATCTTCAATACCCACGCTACATTAAGATCACCCCACCCAAAGATTCGCCCTAAACTTCTCCAAGGGCCCACGCCTCACCAGGAAACAAAAATATGAAACTTGTCCGCTACGGTAACTCCGGCAAAGAAAAACCCGGCCTCATCGACGCCCAAGGCGTGCTGCGCGACTTAAGCGCTGTGGTGCCCGACATTGGCGCAGCGCAGTTGGGCGATGCAGTACTGAATAAATTAGCCAAAATCAAACCCGAAAAATTACCTGCTGTGCGCGGCAAGCCCCGCTTGGGTTGTCCGCTAGCCCACGTTGGCAAATTCATCGGCATTGGCCTGAACTATTCGGACCATGCGGCTGAGGCAGGCATGCCCGTGCCCAAAGAACCCATCGTCTTCATGAAAGCCACTACCTGCATCGTGGGCCCGAACGACGATGTGATGCTACCCAAGGGCTCGGTTAAAAGTGACTGGGAAGTAGAGCTGGGCATTGTGATCGGCACAGTTGCGCGGCACGTTAGCCAAAAAGATGCGCTTAATTTTGTAGCAGGCTATACGCTGGTCAACGACCTCAGCGAACGTGCATACCAGCTGGAACGCGGTCCTCAGTGGGACAAAGGTAAGGGCTGCGACACCTTCGGCCCCATTGGCCCGTGGCTGGTCACCAAAAACGAAATCGCCAATGTGCAAAAGCTGGCCATGTGGCTGGACGTGAACGGCCAGCGTATGCAAACTGGCAATACTAAAACCATGGTCTTCAGCGCTGCCAAAATAGTCAGCTACCTCAGCCAATTTATGACGCTGCTGCCTGGCGATGTCATTACCACCGGCACGCCACCGGGTGTGGGCATGGGGTTTAAGCCACCGCGATTTTTACAAAAGGGTGATGTGATGACGCTGGGTATCGAAGGCTTGGGCGAGCAACGGCAAGTGGTGCGGGCCTACAAAAAATCTTAGGCCAACGCTGCCGGAGTTTGTTGGCCTTGGGCATGTTTATACGGTGTGCTTATACCGTGTGCTTATACGGTGTGCTTACTCGGCGCTTGACTTATCATGGGGCCTGGCTAGCATGAACATACAACCGGGCCGACTTTAGCTGTACTTCAGCCACCCAACCAACAACAGGAGCTTTGCATGGCCACCAACACCAAACAACAAAACGCTTTGCTGGCACCATGGCAACCACCTACCAGTAACAAAGGCAAACCATTTGCATTGGCCAAATGCGACACCACTGCCAAGCCGTTTTCATCTAACGACAAAATTAAAGACAAAGCCGCCATAGATGCACTGGCCATCGAGCTGGACACCTTGCAAGACCTGCTGTACGCCGACCGCCGCCACAAGCTGCTGGTTATTTTGCAGGGCACTGACACCTCGGGCAAAGACGGCACCATACGCGGCGTGTTTGGCCGCACCACCGCGCTGGGCGTGCACGCCATCGGCTGGAAAGCGCCTACCCATACTGAACTGGCGCACGACTATCTGTGGCGCATTCACCAGCATGTACCCTCCGCAGGCGAGGTGATGATTTTTAACCGCAGCCAGTACGAAGACGTGCTGGTACCCGTAGTCAACGGCTGGATCACCCCAGCACAAACACAGCAGCGCTATGCACACATCAACGACTTTGAACGCATGCTAACCGAGACCGGCACCACCGTGATGAAGTTTATGCTGCACATCAGCTTTAAAGAGCAAGGCGTGCGCCTGCAAGAACGCATTGACGACCCCACCAAACGCTGGAAGTTCAGCCACGGCGATCTGCAAGTGCGCAAGCAATGGGCCGACTACCAAACCGCCTACGCTGCGTTGCTGGGTGCCACCAGCACTGTGCATGCACCGTGGACCGTAGTGCCCGCAGATTCTAAAACCCACCGCAACCTGATGATTGCCACCATGGTGCGCGACAAACTCAAATCGTTAGGTTTGAAATACCCACCCGATGACCCTACGATGGTAGGACTGAAAATCAAGTAACTATTAATTTAATAGCTGCTTGAGCAGGATTTACTTGGGTTAACAGCCTAAATAGCTACAAAAATGGCCTTTTAAACACTATAAACAGGCTCAATGAGCACCTGTGTCTTGACCGAGTTGGCAATAAAACAATCTGCATGCGCAGCGTGGTGCATGGCGTCAATATCAACCCGCGTAGGCAGGTGGTCGCCTGAGAACTGCACATCAGGCCGCAGCGTCACCACAGACACAAACAGCTTGCCATCGGCATGCTTGTCCATCACCCCCGACGCCGCATCAAAGTACCGATCCACACAAAACTTGCGCTTAACTGCCATAGACAAAAACCACAGCATGTGGCAGCTAGACAGCGACGCAAGAAACATCTCCTCCGGGTCCACCGCCGATGCATCCGAATACGGCAACGGCACCACATGCGGTGACGACGACCCCGCCACCTCAGAGCCGCCATCAAACCGCAGCACATGCTGGCGGCTGTAACGGTTGTCCAAGAAGTTTTGCTCACCACGGAGCCAGAGGGTTTGGGCGGTGTGGGCGGCGTGGGAGATCATGGGCTTCGTTTCTGTTTTAAGGGCAGATCTACTTAACTTTGGGGAAATAGGTTTTGTAGCGTCCTTGATCGCGAGTGAGAATTTTCCAGCCTTCGGTATGCGCCTGCGCACCCATAAAAAAGTCAGCCAAAACCCCCGTCTTAGTGCCTTTACGTTTGCGATATTGCAAAAATACCTCGCCCGCCATGTAGGCAGCAGGCCGCGAGATGTCTTTCACTACAATTTTTGAACGCTTTAAAAAATCATCCAGCGCAGCCATGCTGTCCAGCGCAGGCACCAGCTCCGCATAGCCCACCGCGTTGATAAACAGCGGCCCCAGCTTTTGCGCTTTCATCAACTGCTCTTCAGACCAGTCCGCCCATTGCGGGTCGTCCTGCACCAGATCAATCAGCACATTCGTGTCCACCAAAATCATGACTTGTTCCAATCATCCCCGCGCGTCATGCGCATGATTTGATCGGTAGTGTATTTTTTGTTTCCTGTGCCTCGGAGAGCGCTAAACGGATTGGCAGATTTAGATTTTTTGACTGGCTTAGCAACGGCTTCTAAATGCTTTTCTAAAGCTTGCTGCACCACAGCCGACTTTGTTAAATGCAAAGTTTCGCAGTAAACAGCCAACTGATTTTGCAGGTTTTGAGGTAATCGTACAGACAACATAACTTGCTCCAGATGTATGACAAAATTGACTTATATTGTATGACAAATTGAGATGTATGGTTGCCCAATACAGTACATCGCCGCCATATTTAAATAAGGCCATGATGCCCCGTTTGAATGGGAGGACCGCAGAACATCTTGACGGCTGTAACGGCTTTAGCGACTAACTAGAAAATTTTATTTGCCGAAAAACCAGAGGATTTGGGCGGTGTGGGCGGTGAAGGCAAGGTCGCTATCTACTAAACTTTCTAGCCTAACAATTTATCGTAGTCAGCATGGCTGCCGATCCAGAACCATTGCACGCCCTCAGCCACTGGAATACCTAAAGCGCGGTAGCCTAGGTTAACGCGCACGCTGCGAAACGCACCGTTTTTCACAGGTTTGAACTGCAGTGATGGATGAGATGGGTTTTGCTTAAGTAGTTCAAAATTGCCGCGCGCAATGGTTTGAATGTCTTGTGGCAAGGCTTCAAAGTGTTGCCAGAATTTTGCAGAGGCAAAATGCTTCAAAGCTGGCGCGCCTTGCCGGTTTGGTAGTCTGCCAAAGCCTCTGCGGCCAGTGCGTCCAGCTTGCCCGTGCCCGCATCGGCTTCAATCTGCGCATCCCATGCAGCTTCGTCAAACTGCACAAACCAGCGCCGAAACTCGGCAAGCTCGGCCATAGGCAGCTTTTGCACCGCCTGTTCAATGGCATGTAGGGTGGTCATAGTTGTGTGACTCCTTTAACTTTAGCTAAGAATAAATAAAATTATTTCTTCTTCAAGATCGCTCTTTTAACCTTGGCAAACGCTTCTTTTTCAGACACATCAGGCCGAGGGTCTGCGCGGCTTACCGCCACCGCACTGCGCAATCGTTGCACTTCCAACTGAGCCAACATGTTTTGGTAGGTTACAGCAGGCACCAAATAGGCGGCAGGTCGATTGTGGTTAAGCACCGCCACAGCCTCTAGCCCCGCCTGCTCGATAGCCGACGTAGGGCTGCGCTTAAGTTCGGTCACGCTAATTGAGCGATTGGCAAATAGTTGTTCCATAGTAGTTGGCAAGTATATTTAGTGCTTAATAGTGTACTATATTTAGTGTTTTATGTGTTTGATATTGAATATAAAAACTGATCTGCCGAACCTATGTCGACGAGAAATGGGGGCTGTGTGAATACGCTTATTGCAGGCCTACTAGCAAGGGCGGCGCGAGCCCACAGTTGCAATCAAAACCCTACTGGCAATTGAGCAAATCATTTCTGAGGTCTAATCGGCCGAGGCTTAATAATGAATTCTGTATGGACAAACTAGGATTAGCAGGTTTGGATTTCGATTTAGTAACGCTTGTTGCACAAGCATTCAAAGCAAATTTCTTTTCTTACGTAACCCAACTACAGTTATTTCAACCACTCGATCACGCGCGTTACCCTCTGGAGTATTGGGTTGTTTAGGATTTAGCAGAAGTATCTTCGTTGTTGCAGCTGTAGGCAGTTCTGCTGACAGTAGATATCGCAAAACAAATTCTGACCGGGCCTCTCTGAGATCAAAGGATGAACTTTCCAGCTCGTTCAAATTTTTATTTCCTTTAACTTCTATCGAAGTGATGTCAAAACCTATGCCTAATCGATCAATAAGCTCGTTCAATTTAGCAAAAGCAATATCAGGTGGATAGCTCTGATCTACATTGAAAAATACGTCCATTTCAAATCGAAATATTTCCGCTTGAGCGGAAGGAACGGATGGTTTGAGAATCAGTTTAGGCGCCTTTGGCGGTGGCAACGAATTAAGCTTGGCGACTATGTATGCGTAAACTACATTACTTCCTGCGCAATCTATGGCGAGATCCTGGAGGGTGAGTGGCGATTGGGTTAATTTTGCACTATCACTAGAGCAATTGGAGCCCGAGGGAATTGATGGTGCCGTACATCCCGTAATCAATACCAACAGTAAAGTTCCGACAGTAGTTTTAGTAAATCGAATCATAATTTTTAGGTTCACAGCACCCGCACCCTCACACCCTTCCCCTTAATCTGCGTAGCATTCAACCGACCAGCCGCCTCCTGCCCAACGCTGCGCACCACGCCTACGTAGGTAGAAAACTCATTCACCGTGATCTTGCCGACTTGCTCGCGGGTGTAGCCTAGGTCCGCAGTCAAAGCCCCCAGCACATCGCCCGGACGAATCTTTTCTTTACGGCCGCCTTGGATGTGCAGGGTGGCCATGGGGGGCACTAGGGGCTTGTCGCTGATAGGCTTTAGTTCTGCCAATGGGTGCCATTCGGATTCGCGGTTTTGCAACTGCTCTATCTTGCCTACCGAGCCCATCTCGTTCAGGCTGGCTAGGCTTAAGGCCAAGCCTTCTTCGCCAGCGCGGCCGGTGCGGCCTATGCGGTGGATGTGGACTTCGGCATCGGGCGTGACGTCTACGTTAATCACGGCTTGCAGGTTGGCGATGTCCAGGCCGCGTGCGGCTATGTCGGTGGCTACCAGCACGCTGATGCTGCGGTTGGCAAACTGCACCAGCACCTGGTCGCGCTCGCGCTGCTCTAGCTCGCCGTACAGGGCTAACGCTTGGGTGCCTTGGGCTTGCAGGGTGGCCAGCAGGTCTTTGCATTGCTGTTTGGTGTTGCAAAAAGCCAGCGTCGTCTCGGGCCTGAAGTGGGCCAGCAGTTGGCCTACCGCCAGCAGGCGCTCGCTGCTTTTTACCTCGTACCAGCGCTGCTGTATTTGGTTGCCAGCATGTTGCAGCTCTACCTTCACCGTCAGCGGGTCGCGCATAAACTGTTGGCTGAGCTTGGCAATTTCTTGCGGGTAGGTAGCGCTGAACAGCAGCGTTTGGCGCTCTTTGGGGCACTGCTTGGCTACTACGGTAATGTCGTCGACAAAGCCCATGTCCAGCATGCGGTCGGCCTCGTCTAGCACCAGGGTGTTCAGCGCGTCTAGCTTTAGGCTGCCGCGCTCCAAATGGTCCATGATGCGGCCAGGGGTGCCCACCACAATGTGTGCACCTTGCTCCAGGCTGGCAGTTTGCCCGCGCAGGGGCACACCGCCGCACAGGGTCACTACTTTGATGTTTTGCTCAGCGCGTGCCAGGCGGCGTATTTCGGTAGACACTTGGTCGGCCAATTCGCGGGTGGGGCACAGCACCATGGCTTGCACGGCGAATCTTCTGGCGTTCAGATTAGCTAGCAAAGTTAACGCAAACGCGGCGGTTTTGCCGCTGCCAGTTTTGGCCTGGGCAATGATGTCTTTGCCCGCCAGCGCGGCGGGTAGGCTGGCCGCTTGGATGGGCGTCATGGCCAAATAGCCTAGCTGGGTCAGGTTGGCCAGTTGGGCGGGCGGCAGGGGAAGCTGATCGAAGCGGGCTTCTTTGGGAGCAGCAGGGGCGGAAGGCGAAGGTGATTTAGGTGTAGAAGTCATCTGCCCATTATCGGTGGCCGGGCAGTGCGTGCGCCATCCTACATACAGGGCAGGCTGTTGCGGCTACGATGGGCTGCTGATTAAAAGGATCACCCATGCTGCACAGTTTAGAAAGCCTAGAGGCCAACGAGCCGGCATTGATTGCCGAGATGACTGACATATTGCGCCGCAAGATGGAGCATGACTATGCCAAAGGTGCCACGCTGCGCGATGCGCACCCCAAGACGCTCGGCGTGCTGCGCGGTACATTTACGGTAGCGCCTGACTTGCCCGCAGAACTCAAAGTGGGTATTTTCAAGCAAGCCATGCAGCACGCTTGCTGGGTGCGCGTGTCCAGCGCCAGCAGCAAGCCGCAGTCTGATGCGGTGAAAGATTTTCGCGGATTTGCTATTAAATTGATGGCATCTGACCCCGACAATGCAGGTGCCGAGGAGCCTATTGGTCAAGACTTTGTGCTGATGAGCATTCCCACCATGCCCTTGGGCACGATCAAGCTGTTCAGAGACGCGGTGTATTTTTCTATCGAGAGCTCCCCTTTGCTGTTGCTGGCCAAAATGGTACTGACAGGCAAGGCCTCGGTGCTAAAAGCTTTGAAAAATGGCCGCACTAACCCCACCTCGCCGCTAGACCTGCGCTACTGGAGCACCACGCCCTATTTGTGGGGCAAAACCCAGGCGGTGAAATATTCGCTATTGCCCACGTCACACCACCGCAGTACGCTACCCACTACGCTGGTTGACAACTACCTCAGCGTGGCCATGCAAACCCATTTAGCCGCCCACGAGGCTAGTTTTGATTTTTGCGTACAGCTACGGCAGGGCGATATGCCTATTGAAAACGCGGGCCAAGAGTGGCTTGAGGCTGCATCGCCTTTTGTCAAAGTAGCTACATTGCGTTTAGATAAACAGCAGTTTTGGGGTGATGCCAAGCGCGATGAGATGTCGCAAATACTGTCCTTTTCCCCGGGCCACGCCTGGCCAGACCATGCACCACTGGGTGGCATTAACCGCGCACGTGTGGCTATTTACACAGTGCTATCGAAGTTTCGCCACCAGCGCGATGGGCGCCGCAACATCGCCTGACAGCACGCCAAGGGTTTCCCCACCCTTGCAATAGTTATTTGCCTCTAGAAATGACCTAGATCACACAAAGGTCATAAAACTATTGCAAAATAGCACGATCGTTCTTTTTTATAAAGCTCCGTTGCTGATTATTGCTGTATGTCTATTGCTAACCTATCTATTGCACCTGCTACCCTGCCCAAGCGCATAGCTTTAGGCGATAGCAAAGCCGCGCCCAAAGGCCAGCAAAAAGGCCAGCAAACCAAGGCTGCCATTGTGGACGCCGCGCTGGGCTTGGCCACACAAATCGGCCTTGAAGGCCTGAGTATAGGCGCGCTGGCCGAGGTGACGCAAATGAGCAAATCCGGTGTGTTTGCGCATTTTGGCTCGCGTGAAGAGCTGCAAATATCCGTGGTGCGTGAATACCATGCCCGCTTCGAAGAAGAAGTGTTCTACCCTGCGCTGCAGTCCGCACGCGGCTTGCCGCGCGTGCGTGCGCTGTTTGACAACTGGATGAAGCGTACCTCGGTAGAGATTGACTCTGGCTGTATCTACATCAGCGGGGCAGTAGAGTTTGACGACCGGCCCGGCCCGGTGCGCGATGCGATTGCCTCGTCGGTTAA
Organism: Polaromonas sp.; assembly: GCA_031386655.1. Lineage (GTDB taxonomy): Bacteria > Pseudomonadota > Gammaproteobacteria > Burkholderiales > Burkholderiaceae_C > JAAFIP01. The sequence goes on from JANNCO010000088.1 coordinate 8,474, forward strand.
AACTTGGCTGGCTGCCATGCACCGCTCGGTGACTGGCGCGCAAGAAGAAGGGCACCTGAGCGCCACGGCCAATGCGCAGCAAGTTTTATTTGAAATTCACGGCCTGATTCTTGCGCTGCACTACGAAGCGCGCTTTTTAAAAACGCCCGGCTCGATTGACCGTGCGTGGCAAGGTTTTGAGAATATTTTGCAGCGTTATGGGGCTGTAGCCCAAGTAAATCCTGCTCAACAAGCTACTAAAAAAATAGCTAAAGCCAAATTTTAATTTTACCAACTCAATTTAACTTAATCTGTTTTGATCTGAAGGAAACCACCATGCCAGTCTACAACCCACCGCTGCGCGACATGCAATTTTTGATGAACGAAGTGTTCAACGTCACAGAAGAGTTCAAGTCGATTCCTAAGTACGCCGATGCCGACATTGACACCATCAACGCCGTGCTAGAAGAAGGCGGCAAATTTGCCACCGAGGTAGCCTTGCCCATCAACATCAGCGGCGACGAAGAAGGCTGCAAGCTAGACATTACTACCCATGCTGTCACTACCCCCAAGGGCTTTAAAGAAGCCTATGCCAAATACGTAGAAGGCGGCTGGCCTGC
>JANNCO010000364.1:0-2363 GCA_031386655.1 Polaromonas sp.
GTCGCGCAAAGGCACTGGTAAGCGTGGGGGTGTGCGGGTGGTGTATTTCAATACGCAGGCCAGTGGTGAAATTAACTTGATGCTGATGTACGCTAAAAGCGCGCTTGACAATATATCTGCCGATGTACTTAAACGGCTTAAAAAGGAGATTGAACATGCCAATGACTGAAAAGCAATTACTCGCCCGCGATGCCAAGCGCGATATTGGTGCCGAGCTGCTGCTGGCAGCACGCCAGCTGCGAGAAGGTAAAGGCAAAGTGGTGGCGCGCATAGAGGTGCCTGCGGTGACGGTTGCGCGCATGAAGTCAGGACTGTCGCAGGCTGACTTTGCCAGCCTGCTGGGTGTGTCGGTACGTACCCTGCAAGACTGGGAGCAAGGCCGCAGACAACCCTCTGGCGCCGCGCGCACATTAATCACCATTGCAGAGCAAAAACCTAAAATTTTGAAAGAGGTTTTTAAATCTCAGGCTGCTGCTTAGCTTCGCTAGGCGCTGTGCTTTGCAAGCGCCGCCTTGCGTCTAACGTGTACATGCACATTGGCTGAGCCATCCCCTGTTGGCACTTCTTTCACTTCCAGATAACCCTGCTTGCGCATGAGCTCGCCTAGCTTGGTAACGCCGTAGTTACGCGGGTCAAACGATGGGTGATTGCGCGTTAGCTGGCTGCCTAATGCAGACAGCGATGACCAGCCATCGTCGCGCGCTGTAGCCTCTAGCGCAGTCAGCACCATGGGGCGCAGCTTGGGCAAGTCGGCCTCTGCGATGGCCACTGTTTGGGCCACTACTTTTCCAGAAGCTGCCTCTTTAGCCTCATCAGGCTTGGCCCGCAAAATCTCGATGTAAATAAACTTGTCGCACGCAGCTACAAAGGGCTCGGGCGTTTTGCGTTCGCCAAAGCCGTACACCACCAGCCCGGCCTCGCGGATGCGGGTGGCTAGGCGGGTGAAGTCGCTGTCGCTAGACACCAAGCAAAAACCGTCTACGCTGCCCGTGTGCAGTACGTCCATGGCGTCGATGATGAGTGATGCGTCGGTGGAATTTTTGCCTGTGGTGTAGCTGAACTGCTGTATGGGCTGTATGGCCATTTTGTGCAGCACTTCTTTCCAGCCCTTCAGGTTGGTTGTGGTCCAGTCGCCATAGGCACGCTTGATGGTGGCGGTGCCGTAGCGTGACACCTCGGCCAGCAGCTCTTGAATGACGGAAGCCTGCGCGTTGTCCGCGTCGATTAATACGGCTAGTTTTTGGTTGTTGTTGGTGGCCATGGTCTCTCCTTTTGGGTCATTGATCTTACTGGTTGCGGGCTGGCAGCCTGGTAGTTTGCAGAGTCAGAAAATCTCACTAGATGCTTCTTTTATATGTATAAATATACAGTAAAATGGTGTTTTAAACCCCAAAACCACCAAATTAATTACCATAATGGTAAATTTCAACGTTTCAGTGTACAGTAAATCATCGCCTTTAAAGGGCGGTGGCGAGAAGATTATTGGTGGGCCGTTATATGACTTGGCCAAAGTCAAGTTGATTGCAAAAGTTGGCTCGGGCTTGGTTTTATGGACGCGAGACTGTCAGCTTAACGTGCGCGAGCTGGGCTGGGACCCAGATGACGTAGCGGTTTTAGTGGCGCGGCTTACTGCGGCGAACTATATTGATTCTGAGTGGTGCGCCAACGGCAAGAGCGCGTGGGCTGCGTGTGACGCATATAGCGTGGGCGTGCTGGAGTGGGTGCCTACGGCGCGCAAGGAGTTGCGGATTGAATATTTCGTTAAGTTTGCAATCAATAAGTTGGGTAGCTTAGTGTTGATGGTGTCTTGCCACACTTGAATAGGAGTATGAATATGAGCGACGATACATTGTGCCCCGTGTGTGGCGAAGGTGATGTGACGGCGCACGTTGACCCAGTGGAGAGTGAATACAAGGGCACCAAGGCTATGCTGCCCCTGCACTACGCTGTGTGCAGTGCGTGTACGTCGGATTTTGCAGATGCTGAACACGGCCGCTTGAACAAGCGTGCAGTACTGGCGTTTCGCAAGTCGGTCGACGGCCTACTGACGGGTGCCGACATACTGGCTTTGCGCAAGCGCTATGGCCTAACGCAAACGCAAGCTGCGCAGTTGTTTGGCGGCGGGCCAGTGGCGTTTAGCAAATATGAAAACGATGATGTGGCACATTCAGAGGCCATGGATTCGCTGCTGCGCCTAGTACGCCGCAGCGAGGCTGCGTACTGGGAACTGGTGGCCGAAAAAGGCATGACTACAGAACTAGCGCCTGCGGTGCAGGTGGCTGTGAATGCGTAGCCCATTAATTATGTAAACCGATATAAAATTTTGAGATATGGAAGCTGAAAAATTGCAAATCACATCAGGT
>JANNCO010000125.1:0-3036 GCA_031386655.1 Polaromonas sp.
GATTGGCGCTGCGCAGCCCTGGAAGCAAGCGTTGGTGGACTACCCGCATGCGCTGGTGCGGCTTAATTTTTGCAAAGTGTTTGACTGGACAGGCCAGCTGCAGATGCGCGAAGGCCAAAGCTACGCATGGCAACAGCTGCCGGTGACGGTCTCTCCTGTGCTGCCGGGCACAGTGCCTGTGCTGCAGTGGTTCGCGCAGGAACGCGGTACGTCTGGATAGCTATTCTTAACAGCAACTCATCTTAGTTTGCCGCGGGTTGGTTTAAAAATCTGCGGCAAGCGCTTCGCCCTTGGTGGGTGTAGGTCAGCGCCCACGCCGCACGCGCAGAATCTCGTCCAGTATCAAACACGCCGCGCCAATAGTGATACCGCTGTCAGCAATGTTGAACGCCGGAAAATGCCAGCCACCCCAGTGAAAGTCTAAAAAATCCACCACGTAGCCATGCATCATGCGGTCTACTACATTGCCCACTGCACCACCCAAAATGCAGGCCAATGCGAAAGCAAACAGTTTTTGCCCCGCGTGTGATCGCAGCATCCACACAATGAAGATGGTGGCCACAATGCCAATACCCGTGAAAAACCAGCGCTGCCAGCCGCCTGCATTAGACAAAAAGCTAAAAGCAGCGCCCGTGTTGTGCACGCGCACCACGTTAAAAAAGCTCAGCACATAGGTGCTGTCGCCCAGCTTGTAGTAGCCCAAGATGAGCGTTTTAACCAACTGGTCCGCTATGAAAATAATCAAAGCCAAGCCCAACCATGGCCAGATGGACGTGGATGTTTTGCCAAATTTAGCCATTACGCATGCTCCCTGTGCTCACCGGAGCCTACCAGATTACTAATACAGCGCCCACAGATGGTGGGGTGCGCTGGGTCGACACCTACATCAGCACGGTAATGCCAGCAGCGCTCGCATTTCGGGTCTGTACTGCGCACGACTTCTACTCTGATATCGCTAATAAAAGTGGGACCAGTGTTGCTACTAAAAATGCTAGCAGTTATCGTTTCATCTTCAATAATTTCAACTTTGGATACTATAAATAATAGAGCTAAAGAGTCGCCAAAGTGTGTCCTTAACCATTGCGCGCTTGATGAATTGCAAGTTAGTCTAACGTTCGCTTGCAAGCTTGAACCAATGTCTCCTGCTGCTCTAAGTACTTCTATTTCCTTCAAGACTTGACCGCGATAGATAAAAAAAGCATCCCACCTTGTAAGTCTGAGATTATTACCTTTACCTTGGTCGCTATCGTTTATTGCATAGTCAGTAGCATTCCAATAATTTTCCACAAATATAGATTCTGAGTTCCCAACGAGTTTCCATGCTTCTTCGGCAGTGAAGCTTAAGAAAGGCGCTATCCATCTGAGCATCGCGTGGGTAATATGGTAAAGCGCCGTTTGTGCACTGCGTCTGGCTTGAGATTTGGCTGCTGCGGTGTAAAGGCGGTCTTTCAGGACGTCCAGATAAAAACCACCTAAATCTTCGCTGCAATACAACTGCAATTTAGCTACCACTGGATGAAATTCGTACTTTTTATAGTATTCCAAAATTTGACCTTGGAGTTCCGCAGCTCGGTTCAGTGCGTAGCGGTCAATCTCTAGCAATTCGTTCAAAGGCACGGCGTCGGTAGCTGCATCAAAGTCACTAATGTTAGCCAGCAAAAACTTCAGCGTGTTGCGAATGCGGCGGTAGGTGTCTACCACGCGCGCCAAGATTTTGTCGTCAATGCTCAGGTCGCCTGAATAGTCGGTAGACGCAGCCCATAGGCGAATGATCTCTGCGCCCATTTTGTTTGACACTTCTTGCGGTGCTACTACGTTGCCCATGCTTTTGCTCATCTTGCGGCCTTGGCCGTCCACGGTAAAGCCATGCGTCAGCAAGCTGCGGTACGGCGCGCGGCCGTACATGGCACACGCGGTGAGCAGCGAGCTGTGGAACCAGCCGCGGTGCTGGTCGTGGCCTTCCAGGTACAGGTCGGCCTCGGGGCCGGGCGCGCCTGTTGCAGGGTCGATCTCGGTGTGGGCGTTAGGTGTTGACCCATCAGCCGCACGGTGGCTGCCCTTGAGCACGGTGGTGTGCGTGGTGCCTGAGTCAAACCACACCTCCAGAATATCGGTGCTTTTGGTGTACTGCTCTGGGTGCTCTGCGCCCACCTTGGCAAAGATATCTGCCGTACTGGATCTGCTCCAGGCTTCAATGCCGCCCGCTTCCACCATGTCAGCAGCCAGGTCGATCATGGCCAATGTCTTGGGGTGCAGCTCGCCTGAGTCCATGTGGGTAAACAGCGGCAGTGGCACGCCCCAGCTGCGTTGGCGGCTGATGCACCAGTCGGGGCGGCCCGCGATCATGTCGCGCAAGCGGGTTTTGCCGTTCTCGGGGTAGAAGTTGGTGTGCTCTATCGCGTCCAGCGCCAGCTGCCGCAGCGTTTTAGGCGCTTTGTCTTTGGTGAACACGCCCGCAGCGCCCGTGCCGCCTGTGGTTACATCATCGTCCATGCGAATAAACCACTGCGCTGCAGCGCGGTAGATTACAGGTGTTTTATGCCGCCAGCAGTGCGGGTAGCTGTGCTGGATGTCGGTGGTGGCAAACAGGCGGTTGTTATCGCGCAGCGTGTTGATGACTTCGGCGCAGGCTTTCCAGATGTTCAAACCGCCAAACAGGGGCAAGGTGTCTTCGTACCGGCCATTGCCTTGCACAGGGTTCAAAATTTCGTCGTAGCGCATGCCGTGCGCCACGCAAGAGTTAAAGTCTTCTACACCATACGCAGGCGACGAGTGGACGATACCCGTACCGTCGTCAGCCGTGGCGTAGTCGGCCAGGTACACAGGCGCCAAACGGCGGTAGCCTTCGTGCACATCGTAGAGCGGGTGCTTAAAATTAATCTGGCCCAGGTTTTTACCCAAGGTGGTAGCTACCACTTGGCCAGTCAACTTGTAGCGTTCTAGACATTTTTCTACCAGTGACTCCGCCAGCACCAGCAAGCCGCGCTCGGTGTCTACCAGCGCGTAGGTCAGCTCGGGGTTGAGGTTGAGCACTTG
>JANNCO010000464.1:0-17141 GCA_031386655.1 Polaromonas sp.
GAACGCCTTCGTTTCTAAGCTTAAAAAAGTTATAGCCCGCCTCCAGCAGCACGTCGTTGGACACTTTCCAATCACCTGCAAACGTCAACACCTTACGCTCGCCGCGTGTGGACGATACGTTGGGTTTGCCGCCTTCTGTTAGCGCGTTAATACGTAGGCCAAATTGCTCGTCGGTACCAAAGCGGCGGCTGATGTCAGCGGCTATGCTCGCAGTTGATTTTTCGCTAAAGCCTGCGGTCACCGTGGTGAGCGGTGTATTCAAAGGTTTTTTGGGTACCAAGTTGATGTGTCCGCCTACTGATGCAAACGCCGTGAACCCATACAGCGACGACGCTGGGCCTTTGATGAGTTCAATGCGCTCAGTTGCCTCCAGCGTACCTTGTAGCGGGACAAACCCCACGCCTGGGCCCATGCCGTCAAAGGTAAAGCCCGCGCCGCTGCCTTCATAACCGCGAATGCTGAAAAAGTTGGCTTGAAACGCACCAGCAGTCGGCACACTGGTCACCGATGGGTCGTTGCGCAGCACATCGCTTAATTTGCTGGCTTGCTGCCGCTCTAATAAGCTGCGGCTGAAGCTGGTAATCGAAATGGGCGTGTCGGCTACCGTTTTTTCACCCAGCGCGCCAAAGCCTGCCAGAGGCAAAGTGTAGCTGGCAGGGGTAGATGCTTTGACATCTACCGGTTTTAAAGTGGGCTCGCCTGTTGCTGCAGGTGTTGGAGTCGCTGGAGTTGCAGTTTGAGCTAGAACCACTGGCACTGCACCAGCAGAAAGAAAAAATATCACTGCTGCTATAGGGCTGGTATGGAGATTTATAGCCTTGTGGCGAGTAGAGGTGCCAGTAGGATAACGGGCAAGACGAGACTTGGGCAGGGTTTGCATAAAGTTGCTTTCTAGTGGATACGACAGGCCATCTTTCGGTGGCGGGGTATTTGCTGGCTGCAACTTATGCACGTGGCATAAATTTGAGTTTATTCGCTCGCTGAGAATATTGTACAAATAATAAAGTGCGTGGTGGTACTGCGCTTAAATTTTCTCTTGTATCGCGTGGCTAAATAGAGTGACAAAGTTTATAAATTTTCAGCGCACCACGATGTATTGGTAGCCATCGGCTGTATCAAAACTATGGCAGTCCACGCCCCAGACGCGTGATGCAAGTTGGGTGCTGAGTATGACTTTGGCAATGCCCTGGTCTGCCACTGAACCACTGTGCATCACTACCGCATGGTCGGCATAGCGAAGCGCTAAATTGATATCGTGCAAAACCGCTATCACGCCGACACCCTGCTGGGCAGCCCAGCTTTTCACGGTGCGCATTACGCTGTGCTGGTGCGATAAATCCAAAGCCGCTGTGGGTTCGTCAAGCAAAAGCCAGCGCTGGGGATGCTGGGGCGTACTGACGCTGGGATGCTCCCAAATTTGCGCTAACGCGCGGGCTAGCTGGGCGCGTGCTTTCTCGCCGCCGCTCAAGCTATTGAAGCTGCGCTGGGCCAGCGCCGTAACGTCTGCAGTCTGCAGCGCAGCTTCTACGATGGCAGTCTCGTCTGCACTGGGGTGCAGCCTGTGCGGGTAACGGCCAAGCTCCACAATGTCCTGCACGGTGTAGTCAAAAGCAATGCTGCTGTCTTGCGGCATCACCGCACGACAACGTGCAAGATCAGTTTGGCGGTAACTGTCCAGCAACTTGCCGTTAAGCCACACAGCGCCTTGGCTGGGCTTGATTTGTCCGCACAGCGCAGACAGCAAAGTAGATTTACCAGCGCCGTTGGGGCCGAGAATAGCAGTCAGCTTGCCGGGTTCACATTTGACTGAAACATTCTGCAAGATGTGCGTGCCTGCTACTCGGTAACTTAAGTGGTGTGTATCGAGCGACATAGGTTTTACAGCTTGAATTTACGGCCGCGCAGCAGTAGCAAAAAGAAGGGCACACCGACAAACGCAGTCAGCACACCCAGTGGCAGCTCAGCCGGTTTGGCCACGGTACGCGCTACCGCATCAGCTGCCAGCACCAGTACGGCACCCAGCAGTGCCGAGCCTGGCAACACCACGCGGTGGTCAGGTCCGGCGATGATGCGAATGCAATGCGGTGCTATCAGCCCTATAAAGCCGATGATGCCAGTGGTGGCCGTTATGCCGCCTACCGCCATCGCCGTGAGTACCACGCACAGGCGTTTAACGCGTTCTACATCCACCCCCAGCAGGCTGGCCTGCGCCTCGCCCAACGCAATGGCATTTAAGGGCCTGGCCATCGCAAAACCTGCTGCAACAGCTATAAAAGTGATAGTACCTACCAACGCCACTGCGCTCCAGCGCGCACCCCCCAAGCTGCCCAACAGCCAGAACTGAATGCTGCGCAATTGCTCGTCACTGGCTATAAAGCTTAAAAAACCCAAGCCTGCACCTGCCAGTGAATTTACCGCGATACCGGCCAGTAGCATCAGCCCTACTTGTGTACCGCCACCAGACTGCGCCAGTGCATAAATCAGCGCGGTGACGGCCAAGCCGCCTGCAAACGCCATGAGCACCAGCGTCCAGCTGCCCAGCTTGCGCGGCAGCTCCGGAAAATACGCCGCAGCCAACACAATGGTGATACCGGCTGCCAGTGCTGCGCCACTGCTGACCCCTATTAACCCCGGGTCTGCCAACGGGTTGCGAAACATACCTTGCATCAGCGCACCGGCCATGCCTAGCCCTGCGCCAGCGGCGATTCCCAGCAGAAGGCGCGGCAAGCGAATATTCATAAACACCAAATGCTCGGGCGAGTTGCCCGCGCCGGTGATGCTGTCGCCCATAATGCGCAGCAACTGCAACGGGCTGATGGCAAACGCGCCTTGCGCGCTGGCCGCGATAAAAGTGATAAGCAGCAAGGCACTGCCGCTGGCCCACACAGCGCGTGCCGATAGTCTTCGCGTCAGAGTACCAGTCGCTAGCATGGCGCTGCCATGCCAAGTGCACTTGGCCTGCGCAGTGGCAGCGCAAAGGTGTTAGTCACAAAGCAGCACCGGGCTGTGGTGCCATCCAACAAACAGAGGGGAACGCCAACGAAAATACACCATTGACAACAGCTTGCACAAAAAACAGCTGGTTCTGTTGGTGGTCGGTAAAAGTAAATTCCCATGTACCCAGCAAGGTAAGCCGCGGTGGGCCAGACACAGCGGATCTTAGTTTTTGCGCCAGGCTGTGGTACAGATCAAAAATATTTTCAACTGCAATGCGGTGCGTTGGCTGCCGGTGAGGCACTGGACTGGTACCCACGTGTTTTTCGTATTGCGCATAGCGGCGCAAGAGCTGCACGCGTACGCCGTCGCGCACCAGCAGCGCGGCAGTGTGTGGAATATGCCGCACTAATTTAAAACCTAAACAGTCCTGGTATTCACATACCGAGGCCTCTAAATCGGTAGTCAGAACAGTCGGGCGCTCTGATTTTAGAAAATCGTTAGGGTTATGGTATTGGGTACTAAACGGTGTGGTGCCAAATAGCGTAGTGTTGGAAGCTAGGGTGCGGCGTATAGGGTTTGGCAAGGTACAAGTTCTCCGGTGGGTTGGGTATGCAGGGTGCGTTGCTTTAAGCCAGCACTATTTTTTGGTGCAGTTCGCGCACAGCGTCGGGCAGACGCGGGCCAAAGCCCAGCATTTTCATGGCGTCCATGTGCACCAGTGCTTTGCGCTTGAAGGCGGGTGTCAGCGCCAGCTCGGGCCGTGACCACAAACTGTCAGCACCGCCTTGCGTGTCTACCCCTTGGCTGCTGGTCAAAATAACATCAGGCGCGGCGCTGGCCATGGCCTCGGCGGTCATCGGGCGGTAGCCATTAAAGCTGTTGGCACCGCTCATGGCGTTAACGCCACCGATCATGCGAATCAGCGCATCAGCCGCCGTTTTTTCGCCCGACACGCTGGGGCTTTGGCTGTGGGCCAGAATAAACAGCACGCGCGGTTTTTTGCTTTTTGACAGCGCTACAACGTTCAGTGTTGTCGCCCAGTCAGTGTCTAGTTTGGCCTGCAGCGTACGCGCTTGGGCATCGCGTCCGCTGGCACGGCCTACAGCCATCAGTTTGCGTTGTACTTCGCCCCAGGTGTGGTCAGCTTCGATCAACTCTACTTTGACCCCCGCACTGCGAATTTGGTCTATCACTACGGGTGGCCCCGCTTCGGTAGTGGCGATCACTGCTTGGGGTTTCAAAGACAGCAAGCCTTCAGCCGACAACTGGCGCATGTAGCCTACCTTGGCTGTTTTCAATGCAGCTTCAGGGTACGTGCTGGTAGTGTCGGTGCCCACTAATTGGTCTTGCGCGCCCAGTAAATACGCCAGTTCAGTGATGGCGCCGCCCAAGGTGACTAGCCTCGGCAGCGGGTTGGTTGTCTGTGCTGAGGCTGGGAGGGCAACCAACGCAGTGTACGCAGCCAACAGGCTGGTTGAAGCGAAAGCCACGGGCAACTGTAACGCGGCGCGTCTTGGCAGCAGTTGGGGCAACGGTGTTGATCGTGGCTGGTTCATGGAGTGTTCTTTGCGGTAGTGGCCAAAGGCGTTGAAGTGGCATGAGTGAACTTTACTAAGGCGCTGATTTACGTTGACGCTGAGTTATGTACGTACTGAGTTATGTACGTGCGGGGCTATGCAGGAAGTGCATTATTTTGTGCAGACTTTGACGAGACCGCGTCTTGCACGGCGGCTAGCTTGGGTAACCTGGCCACAATGTTGCGCCAGCCCTGTAATTCAGGTTTGCCAGGCTTACGCTCGCCGAAAAACATCACCATCAGATCGCCCTGTGTGTCAAAAACTTCCAGCGAAGTCACTGTGCCATCAGCAGTAGGTTTTTCCACCAGCCATACATGGGCAATGCGGTCTTCACGCAAGTGCAAGTTAAAGCCGGGGTCCAGTATGTTCAGCCACGGTGTGCCACGCACGTCGATAGGTTCAATACGTTTGACAGGGCCGGTGTGAATTTGGATGCAGCCACCACTGCTGACAAACACCATAATGGAAGTGCCATCGAACGCAGCCTCGTGCAGCATGTCGCGCACAGCGCCAGGCTTCATGCGGTGGGTAAAACGCCCCTCAACCAAGCGGAAACTCTGTTGCCGCTGCACAGCGTGATGGCTCAGCAAACCAAAAAATTCATGGGTATCTTGCATGGCAGCCCAGTCGGCTACCAGTGCTTTGGCATCACACTCAGTGTCCAGCTTCGGGGGTGGTTTGGTTCCAGCAGGGGCAAAGCTGTGCACTGCGCCAGGCTCAGCAAAGTGTGTGGCTACCGCCTGCCAAGCTTCCAAATCAGTGGCCTCACGCTGGAATATCTTGTGCACCGCCTTGCCGTGCTTATCAAAAAATTGCAAGCTGATGTTGGCCCGGTTGCCAGGATTGGCGGCCAGCTCGGTGACGGCATAACCGGCATGCCACTGGTTTAAAAATAAGCGCAGGTCAATATCTTCGCCCAGCGCTAAACCCATGTGGCCTTGGGCAGATATTTTTTCGTACACGCCAGTTTTTTCATGCACCACATTCTCATTGCGGGTCAGGCCCATCAAGGGGCCGCACAGCTGTAATGCTTGCAGCAATTCAATATGCGGTTTGCGCAGTGCTACAGCTTTGGGTGCGTGGTCATGCACCCCACAATGGGCAGCTACCGCCTCGCCCTCGCTGATACCGATGTACTGGGCTGCATCTTTGGCGCGCTTGCCCATGGCGCGGGCAGCACTAAAGCGGGCGCGCAGGGTTTCTGGGTTGCCGGGGCGAGATGACATGGCTATTCTCCTTGAGGACGCTTGTTTTAACTGGCTTATTGCACAACGGCGGATGGGCCGTGCCACAGGCGCGCCTCGCGCTCTTGTGCCTGGCTGTGTGCTGTCGTGTTCTGTGCATCAATGTGCTGCTGCCAGTTGCAGCCAATATTGGCCAAAATGGTACGAAATTGCGGCGACAAGCCGATGCAGCTGGCCAGTTGACCCAAGTTCCACACAATCTTGTGGGCCATCAGTTCTTTGTTGTTATGGCAAGTGCAGTGGGAGTACGCGCTCATTAAGGCAAATGTGCCTGCCATCACGGCCTCGACACTTTGCAGTTCGTAGTCGCCTTGTCCGTTTCTCTCTACATCGGTATTCATAGTGTGCTCCGGGTTTAAAAATCTGCCACCAATGACACTGCGACATGGCGGCCTGGTTGGGTGTAGGCATCAGTTACCGCAGCGGTGCTGGACAAGCCGCGCACGTTGGTCCATTGCCAATATTTTTTGTCAGTTAAATTGTTTAGAGCCACATTCAAGCGCAGGTCTTTGCGTATGCGCCACTGGCCCGACACATCCACCGTGGTGGCCGCCGGCACGGTGAACTGTGCCGCGGGGGTTGCGACCAGGGAGGCGCTGTCGATGTCGCTGCCGGATTTGCCTGCGTAGCGCGTAATGTTCAAACGTGCATCCCAAGCGGGTGTATTGAACGAGAAACCAGTGCTCAGTTTTGCTGGGTCAATACTGTTGAGTGGCTTTCCAGTCGTGGTGTCGACGCCCTTGCTCCTGCCATACACCAACGGCGAGCTCAGCTTGCCGCCCGCCACGTTGCCCCACAGGTAATTGGCTTGTATTTCAAACCCGCTAATTTTGGCGTTGGCAAAATTGACTGACTGGAAGATGGTAGGGTTGCCTGGCACGCCTGCACCACCTGTCTGGCGCGAATCTTCAATCAAATCTTTGTAACGCCCCGTGAAAGCGGCTGCGTCCAGCGTGAGTGCATGTAAGCGCCCGCGTACACCCAGCTCCAGGTTGCGGCTTTTCTCAGGCTTTAAGTTGGGGTTGGGAATGGTTTTATAAAACGAAGTGAGGTTTTCAAAAAAAGCATTCACCTGGCCCGCGTTGGGCGCTCTGAAGCCCGAGGCGTAGTTGCCAAACACGCTCCACTGCGGCGTGGCCCTGTACAGCACACCCAGCTTGGGTGACGCGGCAGACCCAGACGATGACGCCGCTGGTGTAGCGGACGGCGGCGAGAACCCTGCTTGGCTAGCATCAATGCTGAAGCGGTCGTAGCGCAAAGCGGGGCTGACCGTCCAACGGCCCACCACGATCTCGTTTTGCACATACAGCGCGGTGCTGGTCTCTTGGGTGTCTGGAAAACGCTTGAGTGGAAATGTTTCGCCAGCCGGTGGCACAACGCCCGTGTTCAAATTTTCTACATCAGTTTTAATGTAGTCAAACCCGTAGGTTATTTTTTGTACTGCCTCGCTACCCATGCGAATGAGTTTGCTGGCTTGCACACCCAGTTGAATGGTTTTTTCTTGGTAGGTTGCATCACGCACGCGGTTGGCTAAGGTGTTGCGGTCTTCTGCCAGGTATTCTTGCGAATGGGCCCGCTGCAGGCTGACCACGGTTTGCAGGTTATCTGCAATAGCCATGTCGGTTTTGTAGCGTGCGTCCCAGGTCAGGCGCGTGCGCTCTTGGGTCGTAAAAGAGTCTGCCGATAATGTTGCCGCAGCGATCTGCGCTGGCGTGCCTGCCAGCGGCAGCCGATTGCGTGCAGACAGCAGCTGGTAGTCAGATTGTTTGTCTATATTTTCAATCGACAGGGTGTGCTTGTGTGCCGCGCTGGGCTGAAATACCACCTTGCCCAACAGGGCGCGACCTTTGTCTTTTTGTGGGTTAGGCGTGGTGCGGTCAATGTTGGCCGCACCATTGCTGCCTTGGTTATCCAACGCTTTGGCGTGGCTTAACTGGGCGCTTAGCAGCCACTGTACGCTGTCTCCAGCTTTGCCAGCGACGGTGGTATTGAGTCCCAAGCCTTTATCGTCACCGCTGTAGGCCAGGCCCACGCGGCCACCAATGGTTTTGTTGTGACCTAAAAAATCCTCAGGTTGAAGACTGATCAAATTGACCAAACCTGCCAATCCATCAGACCCGTACAGTGCAGACGATGGGCCTTTAATGATCTCTACACGTTTGAGCAAGCCAATGTCGCTGTAGTCGCGGCCAAAGCTGTTACTGCCAAAAGCATAGCTGCGCGGCGCACGAATGCCGTCGTTCAGTATCAGCACGCGATTGCCATCCAAGCCGCGGATATTAAAGCCTGCGTTGCCAGCGCGGCCCGTTGGGTTGCTGGCAAGGCTAAAACGGGCAGGCGCGCGTTGCACTGACACGTTGGGTATGTCGCGCACAATATCGCGAATATCGCGCATCTGGCCTGCTTCCAGCTGCTGTGCACTGATCACCTCGATAGTGGCGGGGATGTCGTCTTTGTCTTGCTCTGTACGCGACCCGCTGACCACAATTTCTTTGAGGGTGCTGTTGGCAGCAGGTGCAGTTTGCGCAAATGCAGGCGCTGCCAAACTTGAATAACCACACAGCGTGGCGATGCACCAAGGCAACAACTGCATTTTGAAGCTGGTTGCCCCGCATGGCGGTAAAAAATGAGCAAGGTACAAACGCATGGCGCACATCCAGATCAGTTGATGAGACTGCTGGCGTGCGGTTGCGCGGTGGCAACTACTTGCTGGCTGATAGATTTATTATATGAGAATGATTCTCATTTGTAAAAACTACGGTCTTATTTCACACAAACTATGAGCGGGTATTGCCGGGTAACACTAGGATAGAGTTTGCTTCGCCATCGCATTTCGCGTCTAGCCATAGCGCACGTGTTTGCCGCTGCACATTAAAGCTCGGGTAATAAGCAGCAGGGCGGCCGCCGCACTAAGCCATTCTGCTTCTGATGGCTTGGATAGTGGTTTTAAATTTTGTGGCTACTTCGGACTCTGACATATTTTCAACCCTACCGTCGTTCACCACGACGCGGCCATTGACAATCACTGTGGCAATATCTTTCATGCCGGCATTGGCAATAAAGTTAAAAATCACATCACTGGCTTGCACGTAGCGCAGGTCAGAGATATCCCCTATTGAAATGTCGGCCATTTTGCCAACTTCCAGTGATCCAGTTTTATCGCCCAGGCCTACTGCTTTAGCACCGTTGGCGGTTCCCATTTGAAACGCGTTCAGTGCCTGCACTATCTGCGAGTTATTGCCTGCTTCGTTGAACATCATGGAAAAGTGCATGTGGGTGGGCATGGGCGAATCATTCCATCCGCTGCCGTCCGAACCTAAACAAAGGTTGATACCTTCACGAATCATTTTTACCCCAGCCCCAGCGCTGATGGTGTCTTCGCCACTCTGCGCATACTTAGCGGGGGCCAGGGATGCGCTGGCACCTGCAGTTTTAACTTTCTTAATTTCTGAATCAGACAGCCATGCCATATGGGTGCCCATAAAGCGTGAACTGAGTAACCCCAATTTATCAAGACGGTCTATGGGCGATGCGCCATAAACAGCTTGGGTATACGGAACCTCATTGCGTAATGCGGCGGTGTGACCGCCGTAACACAGCTTATGTTTGTCTGATAATTTCTTGATGCCGGTCAGCAGACGGTCGCTGGCCATGGGGGCATAGGCATACACCAGCCACGGGTGCACCAGGCCCGAAGGGTGGTTGATCCAGGTGTCGATATAGTCACTGGCTCCAGTCAATATTTTGTCGGTGTCTGCAATCGACTCTGACAAATTGCCATCTAACATAGCGCGGTCTACCAGCGAATACGCTGGTACTACCCGCATCCCCAAATCCAATGCGACCTGCGGCAACACATCACCAAACGGCCCGCTCATTTCTACTACGGTGGTGGTACCAGCACGCAGCATGGGTAGCAGCTGCGCAGCCACACACAGGTAAGCCTCATCAGGGGTGATCCTCAAATTTTGTGTCAGCGTAAAAAGATTGCCCAGCGCGTCCGACACACCTGGCATTTTGCCGCCACGGTCAAAGCTGGAGGTATTGGCAGTTTCCAGTGTTTCATCGTAGGCTTCAGCGCGAAACACATGCGTGGCGTGCCAATGGGTATTCACAAAGCCAGGCATGACTAATTTACCCACAGCATCTATCACCAAGTCTGCAGTTGGATACTGCGCAGTGACTGCAGAGGTTTGCCCTACCGCTTTGATAATGCCGTTTTGAATAAATACCGCACCATCTCGAAATACCGTGCTGGTGGCATTGGCGGTGGCAACGTAGGCGTTGCGGATCAAAATGGTGTTCTGTGATGCAGCAGGTTTTGACACTTCTACAGGCGCTGCTGATGCGCCGCCGCAGCCTTGCAATACAGGTGCGCTGGCCAGCGCGCCCATCAAACCTAACGATCTCAGAAAACTGCGCCTGGAACCATCATTGTCTGCCAAACACGTTGTGCAAAATGGCGAAAAAGCTTTGCTGTGGTTATGCACTATTGTCTCCTTGTAGTTAAAACTCAAGTCTGCTTTTGGGCAGACTTTCAGAATAACTATTTGGATTAAATGCGTCTACAGCAAGTGATCAATATGCAAAGTTCAGGCGGTGAATAAACACAGAAAACATAGTGTTGGAACCAGCAGAAATTTTTGCATCTATCCACTCAGGTGCATCAACTGACATCCGCCATTTGACTCTGGCAGTAGTTCTGCAAACCCACTTTGTCGATCAAGTCGATTTGGGTTTCCAGAAAGTCAATGTGTTCTTCGGTGTCGTCCAGTATGCCTTGCAGTAAATCGCGCGAGACATAGTCGCGTGCAGTCTCGGCAGCGGTGATGCCGTCTTTGATGGTGGCTTGTGCACCCAGTTCGGACGCAAGGTCGCACTTTAAAACTTCGGGCACCGTCTCGCCCACACGCAGCTTGCCCAGGTCTTGCAAATTGGGCAGGCCATCGAGCATGAAGATGCGGTCCATCAGCTTGTCAGCGTGTTTCATCTCGCCGATGGATTCTTCGTATTCTTTCTTGGCTAGCTTGTCCAACCCCCAATGCTTGAGCATGCGGTAGTGCAGAAAATACTGGTTGATAGCGGTCAGCTCATTTTTCAGCTGTGCCTGTAGCTGCTCAATAACTTTTTTGTCGCCTTGCATGATCGTCCTCGGTATATTTGGATGCTTCATTGTCAATCAAAGCCATGCATTGTCCAACCCCCTAGCGGCTAAGCCCCAGTACCTGCGCAGTGGTTGCAACTGAGTGCGAGAATCGTTTGCATTTAACGCGATGCCTGGATGCGCCTGATGCAGCATCTAGCACCGAAAATAGCGCCTCGCTGCTTGGAAATATAAGTATTTTAGACCAGTAACCCAGGTAAAACCTGCTCAAGCAGCTATGGAATTAATAGTATCGAGATATGCTTAGGTAGCGTTTCGATAATGTGTTGGTCTGCTTATTTGTAGCCCACGCGGTCCAGCATTTGCTGCACTTTAGCCTGGCCCATGCCCACCTGGCTGACAGGAATAGTTTCTGATTTGAAGCTACCGCCTGTCATGGCTTGTAGCGCAGCGTTGTCCACGGGCACGCCTTTGGCGGCGGGCCATTCATTGTTTCCGTTGGCAAAATAATTTTGCGCCTCGCTGCTGGCTAAATATTCTAAAAATTTGACTGCATTGGCTTTGTTCTTGGCATGTCTGGCCATGCCGCCGCCCGAAATATTCACATGCGTTCCCCAGGTGGACTGGTTAGGAAAAACTACACCTAGTTTTTCGGCCAACTCGCGTTCAGACGCCACCGATGACCGCATGATGCGGGCCAGGTAATACGAGTTGGTAATGGCTATGCCGCATTCACCTGCTGCCACCGAGCGGATTTGGTCCACGTCGCCACCTTTTGGGGAGCGGGCTAAGTTAGCCACGATGCCCCGAAGCCAGTCTTCGGTAGCTTTCTCGCCCATGTGCACTACCATGGCACCAAACAAACTCAGGTTGTACGGGTGCGAGCCAGAGCGCGTGCACACCCGGCCTTTGTTTCCTGGCAGAGCCAGCTTTTCATACGTGTCAACGTCCTCACGCTTGACGCGCGCTTTGTCGTACACCACGATGCGTGCACGGGTGCTAAAGCCGAACCACGGCGTGCCCTCAGGGCGCGCCTTACCGTTTAAATTAGTGGGTAGTGCAGCGTCTAGCACCGTAGATTTAACGGGCGCAAACAAGCCCGCCGCCTCAGCGCTCCACAGGCGTGCTGCGTCGACCAGCAAAATCACGTCTGCCGGTGATGCCGCGCCCTCCGCCTTGAGGCGCTGCACAATGCTGGCGTCGTCCGAGTCGACCCGGTTAACCTTGATACCTGTGGCTTTGGTAAACCCCGCGTAGAGCAACTCGTCGCCAGGGTAGTGGCGTGCAGAATAAATGTTGATCACCTGCGCTGGTGCAGCCCCCGCGCCGGGCACTGCAGCGCCTAGCAGCACCAGCAAGCAGACCCAAGCATGGTGCGGTTGAAAAGCGATGCGGCGTACTTTGTTCACAGGGTGTTCTCACATTTACTAGTCGCTAGGCTTTCGCGCACTCTCAACGGCTTGGTATTGATACAGCCCCAACGCTAATGGGTACCAGTGCCAGCAAGCGGCTGATATCAACCAACCTTATTTGTAAAATCAAATTTACAAATAAGAATGTTAATAATAATAGTTCGCATTAAGATTAAAATACGATTTTACTGCGAAAAGCTTTTTTAAAGTGCGCGGTGAATGCGAATGGCACGCCAGCAAAAGAGGCTACGCCACAAAGCCGATTATTTTTAACCAAGAAAGAAGTTCTGCATGAACCAAACCAAACTGAAAATGTGGGTGGGCGTTGGCTCTTACATCGTCGCAGGTGCCGCCACGGCGCTGATAGCCACCCACAGCATGGCTGCCGACCCTGCAAAAGACGGGTACAAATCCACTGCCAAACCTGCAGCCAAAGCTGTCTCAGGCCAAGGCACTTCAGGCCAAGGTGGGGAGGGCCAGGGTGGTGAAGGCGGCGAGGGCGCCAAGCCTAAGTTCAAGAACAAAGTAACTAGCAAAGAGCTGCTGGCTGGTCTGCGCGAAGGCGGCTATGTCATCTACATTCGGCATACGCAAACCACCAGAGACTATGCCGACCAAGCCGACCCCAAGCTGGACTTGTCCAATTGTGATACGCAGCGCAAGCTCAGCCCCAAGGGCGTTACCCAAGCTAAAAACATTGGCTTGGCCTTTACCAAAGCCAATATTCCTGTAGGCGACGTGCTGGCCAGCGACTACTGCCGCGCCTGGAAAGGCGCCGACTTGGCGTTTGGCCGCCATGTAAAAACCCCAGCGCTAAATTTTGCCAAGGCCGAGAAATACAGCGATGAGCAAAAACTGCAGATGAGCAATGCCGTTACTCCGCTGTTGGCTGCGCTGCCCAAGCCTAAAACCAACACAGTAATTGTGGGCCACGACGACGTGTTTGACGCTGCCACAGGCATCTACCCCGAGCCACAAGGCATGGCCTACATCATCAAACCCGACGGCCAAGGCAAGTTTGAAATTCTGGCCAACATGACAGCAGAAGGCTGGACCAAATTGGTCAAATAATGGCTAGTGCTATGGGCCAGGGCCACTGCTATGAACGCGGTGGTTTAGCTTAAACTTATCGACAGGCTTGTAGATTTTGCAAGCCTGTTTTTTTGATGGGGGCTGCGTATGTTGATGTGCATAGCTGATGTGCTAACCGCCGCCGAGGTGGCACGTACTGTGGCCCAGCTGGGTAAAGTGCAGTTTGTCGATGGCAAGCTGACCGCGGGCTGGCATGCCAAGCTGGTTAAACACAATTTGCAGGCGCAAATTGGCACGTCGGGCACGGTGGCCCAACTGCAAGAGCACGTCCATCAGGCCCTGCAGCAGCACCCGTTGTTTGACATGGCAGTGCGGCCCAAGTTGGTGCGGCCTGTGCTGTTTAGCCGGTACGAGCCAGGCATGTCGTATGGCACCCATGTAGACAACGCAGTAATGGACGACGGCGATCAGCGCATGCGCTCAGATGTGTCGCTGACGCTATTTTTAAGCGACCCAGCAACCTACACAGGGGGTGAGCTGGTGATAGAAAGCACGCACGGCGAGCAGGCATTCAAGCTGCCTGCGGGCGCAATGGTTGTCTACCCATCGTCTACACTGCACCGGGTGGAGCCCGTCACGCAAGGTGTGCGGTTAGCCGCAGTGACCTGGGTGCAAAGCCTGGTGCGCGAACCGGCTGATCGCGAGATATTGTTTGACCTGGACACGGCCTGCAAAGCAGTGTTTGACCAGTATGGCAAAACGCCAGAGTTTGACCTGCTGTCAAAAAGCCTGGCCAATTTATTGCGCAAATGGGTGGACGTATAAAAAAAGCCCTGAAACGCTTAATTTATAAGCATTTCAGGGCTGTAACCCAAGTAAAACCTGCTCAAGCAGCTACTATTTTAATAGTAATTAATTTATACCTAACCACGTGCATTAGGCTTGTGCACGCAGTTATTTGTAGCCCACGCGGTCCAGCATTTGCTGTACCTTTGTCTGGTTCATGCCTACCACACTCACGGGAATGGTTTCTGATTTGTAGCTGCCGCCCGTCATCGCTTGCAATGCAGGGTTGCTGATGACGACGCCCTTGGCGGTAGGCCATTCGTTGTTGCCATTGGCAAAATAGTCTTGTGCTTCCTTGCTGGCCAGGTATTCTAAAAACTTCACCGCATTGGCTGGGTTTTTAGCATTTTTTGCCATAGCGCCGCCTGAGATATTCACATGCGTGCCCCAGCTCGATTGGTTGGGGAACACGATGGCTATTTTTTCCATCACAGCTTTGTCTTCAGGCTTGTCGCTGCGCATCAAGCGGGCCAGGTAGTAGGTGTTGGTCAGGGCAATACCGCATTCGCCCGCGGCTACAGCTTTGATCTGGTCGGTGTCGCCGCCTTTGGGTGCGCGGGCCATGTTGTCGGACACGCCTTTGAGCCATTGCTCGGCAGCTTTTTCGCCGATGTGTTCGGTCACTGCGCCAAACAGGCTTAGGTTGTACGGGTGCGACCCGCTGCGCGTGCATACCAGGCCTTTGTTCTTGGCATCGCCCAGTTCTTCGTAGGTGTCTACGTCGGCCACTTTAACGCGCGCTTTGTCGTACACAATCACCCGCGCGCGGGTGCTGTAGCCAAACCAGGCTGTGCCTTCTGGCGTAGCTTTGCCGCGCAGGTTCACTGGAATGGCGTCTTCCAGTAATTTAGATTTGACCGGTGCAAACAAACCATCTACTTCACCTTTCCACAAGCGCGCGGCATCTACCAGCAATATCACATCGGCGGGTGACGCTGTGCCCTCAGCTTTCAGGCGCTGCAAGATGCCAGCGTCGTCAGCGTCTACCCGGTTGATTTTGATGCCGGTGGCTTTGGTGAAATTGGTGTATAGCGCTTCGTCGGTGCTGTAGTGGCGAGCCGAGTACAGGTTAAGCACTTGCTCTTGCGCAGCTGCTGTCTGCAGCGCGCCCAGGCAAGCCATCAGGCTAGCCGCGGCAAGTGGGGTGATTAGTATTTTTTTCATCGTCATTTCCAGGTTAAAAATAAAAAAGCGCAAAAACTTATGGGGTCAATCACTTAGTCAGTATGAGTTTGCCCAGCTTGGTAGCTTGCAGGGTGTAGAGCATGCCGTTGTGGGCAATGTCGACGGTTTTGTGGCCGCGCAATATGTCTGCGCTGCGCACGGGCGCATCTGCACCACCTGCAGACAGGCCTGCACCGTGGGCAGACGGGCCTGCACCGTGGGCAGACGGGGCGGTAGATGCGGTAGATGCGCCTGTGCCTGTTGGCCGCAGTGCAGCAGGCTTTGCATCTGGCAGGTGGTTAGCAATGGGGTTCGCAGTAGTGTGGGGGTGTGGGTGGGTCAGCATATGTGCAAAATTCCGTAACGTAATTGCAAATGAGAATGATTATCATATAGTATTCCCATTCGCTTCGCAAGCAGCTGCAGCGAAATACCTGCAACGTTCGCAAGGAAATGTTTTTTTAACCCAAGGACCGCACTATGACAACAGACCTACCCCATCATTCAAAGCAAGCCAAAAACTTATTACCCCGCAGACTGGTTTTGCAATGGGGCAGCGTGGCGGCCTGGGGCACTGGCGTAGTCGCTTTGTCAGCCTGCGGTGGATCGGATGACGCGGCACCTGCACCAGTGGCCGCTGTACCGCCGCCTGCACCCGTAGCTGCAGCCAACCGCTATACCCAAGCCAATTTAGTGGCTAACAAAGCCAGCTACCAAGCCCAATTTGTCGAGGCAGATTTTATTGATGCTTGGGGCATTGCCATTCGCCCCAAGGGCGCGGGCGGGCACTTTTGGGTAGGCGGCGGCGGTACCAGTTGGCAGTATGTGGGTGATGTCAAAGCCTCGGCAACACCTGGCTTGCAGCCGCTGTTTCAGGACGGTTTGAAAAAGGTGACCGTGGCAGGCGCAGATTCGCTCACCACCGACGCCAGCTTGGGCAAAATTACAGGCGTGGTGTATAACGGCGCGCCGTTGGTAGGCACCCCCGCCAGCGCAACTAACTTTCGCATCACTGGGCAGACGGTCGGCAGTGGCGCTGCGGCTACCAGCTTTGACGGCTCGGCCCGTTTTGTTTTTGTCACCGACTCGGGCAAGGTTAGCGGCTGGACAGACCGCAGCAGCACTGGCACCATCGTGCGCGCCGACGGCGCAGCACAAGAAAAGTTCGACGGCGCAGCCGATGGCAGCGCGTTCTTTGGTGTAGCGATCAAGCCCGACACCTGGGACACTATGTGGCTGGCCGACTTTGGAGCCATGCCGAGCATCGTCACACTGGATAAAACCTGGGCCAAAGTACCCACGCAAGGTTTTACCAATCCGTTTGGCAGCGGTGCTGCAGGTGCAGGTGGCGTTAAAGCGGTGGTGCCCGGCGACCCGGTGCCTTTTAATATTCAAGTGCTGGGCGAGGGCACGGCAAGCCGGGTGTTTGTGGCGTATGCCATCAGCCAGCCCAACCCCGACCCCAAAGCACCAGCAGGCAGCTTCTACGCCGCAGAAGAAGACGCGCTGGACGCTGCTAAAGAACTGGCCAGCGGCAACCTGCCCGACAAAGGCAAGTTGGTGGAATTTAATTTAAAAGGCGAACAGGTGCGGATTTTTAATGACGCCAAACGCTTGAACGCGCCATGGGGCGTAGCCATAGCACCGGCTGATTTTGGCAAGCTGTCTGGCGCGCTGCTGGTGGGCAACTTTGGCGGTGCAGGGCGAATTTGCGCGTTTGACGCCAGCACGGGGCAGTACATCGACGACCTGCGTGATGCTGCAGATAAACCAGTCGCCATCGCCGGGCTGTGGGCGTTGCAGTTTGGCAATGGCGAGAGTTTGG
>JANNCO010000497.1:0-1742 GCA_031386655.1 Polaromonas sp.
CCAGCATCACCGAAGACCGGCGCTTGCAGCTGCTGCTGATTGCGTTTGCGTTTGGTGCTTTTTTTGAAGGTGCTGCGGGCTTTGGGACACCTGTGGCCGTGACCGCAGCTATTTTGATTGGCTTGGGCTTTTCGCCGCTGGCTGCGTCTGGCTTGAGCCTGATCGCCAACACCGCGCCGGTGGCCTTTGGTGCGCTAGGGACGCCCATTATTACCATGGCCAAGGTACATAATTATGATGTGATGGCGCTGTCGCAGATGGTGGGCAGGCAGCTGCCGTTTTTCTCGTTGATGGTGCCCTTCTGGTTGATCTGGGCCTTTGCGGGGCGCAAGGCCATGGTGGACATCTGGCCTGCTATTTTGGTTACAGGCGCGTCGTTTGCGCTGTCGCAGTTTTTGGTGTCTAACTATATCGGCCCCGAGCTGGTAGACGTGATTGCAGCAATCGTCTCGATGGTGGCGCTGGTGGCATTTTTAAAAGTGTGGCAGCCTAAAACCATCTGGACGTCTGCATCGCTGCAGGGCCGGGTAGACAACAGCCATGATGATATTGAACCGATTGCCATCACCGACGCGATGGTTAACGCACCGTCCAACACAGCGGCTGGCCAGCCCGCCAACGCAACCCGTGGTGCACCAAATGCCCTAGCAAACAGCACAACACACGGCACCGCGCGCACCCAGCATTCACGCGCCGACATCATCCGCGCCTGGACGCCGTGGGCTATTTTGACGGTGTTCGTTTTTGTGTGGGGGCTGCCGTCCGTCAAAGCCGCGTTGAACAGTATTTTTGCACCCAACTTTCCCATCGCCGGACTGCACAACTTGGTGGAGAAAATGCCGCCTGTGGTGCCAACGCCCACCAAAGAGGCCGCCGTCTACACGCTGAATCTGCTGTCTGCCACGGGTACCGGTATTTTGCTGTCCGCTATCGTCGGTGGGCTGGTGATGAAGTACAACCCGTGGGAGCTGGTTAAAACCTTTGGCCGCACCCTGGTGCTGGTGCGCTATTCGCTGCTGACCATTGTGCTGATGCTGGCGCTGGGCACCCTGACGCGGTTTTCTGGCACCGACACCACGCTGGGCTTGGCCTTTGCCAACACCGGCGTGTTCTACCCCTTCTTTGGCACGCTGATGGGCTGGCTGGGTGTGGCGCTGACAGGGTCTGACACGGCATCGAATGTGCTGTTTGGCGGCATGCAAAAAGTAGCTGCCGAGCAGCTTGGGTTAAGCCCCAATTTGATGGGCGCGGCCAACAGCTCAGGCGGCGTGATGGGCAAAATGATCGACGCACAATCCATCGTAGTGGCCTCCACCGCTACCCGCTGGTTTAACCACGAAGGCGATATTTTGCGTTTTGTGTTCTGGCATTCGATTGCACTGGCATGCCTGGTGGGCGTGCTGGTGACGCTGCAAGCCTATGTGTGGCCGTTTACGTTGATGGTAGTGAAGTAATTAGGATGATGGGCTGCACATTAGGGCATACCAATCGTGCGAGGTTCAGCTTGAACTGACTCAGAGCGACGATGAGCGCGTTAAGTTACTTATGCAAGCATTTACTATAAATTCAATAGCTGCTTGAGCAGTTTTTACTTGGGTTAGAAGCACTTTTTGTTAAAAAAATGGTCTCTGGAATATCAAAAACAAGCCAAACACAGCGCTCTGTTTACTCGCCAAGTATTCAACTCTATTCAGCGTGGCAGTGTACGGTGTGCCTATGACAAACAGTAAAGGGCCGCAGGT
>JANNCO010000505.1:0-4876 GCA_031386655.1 Polaromonas sp.
TTTCAAATCCGCACCAAAGCGCCGCGCCCCGGGCGCAACCCGCGCACCGGGGAGGCTATTCCCATTGACGCGCGCCGCGTAGTTACTTTTCATGCCAGCCATAAGCTGAAAGAGCAAATTCAAGGCTAGCTGTTGATTTCAGTTCAGTACAGCTGAGATCAGTTCCAGTATTTGGGCTTGGCACCGGTGTCTGTTGTTTCCCCGGCAGGTAGCTTGTCACCGCCAAGTTCTACCAAAATGTCCTGCCGCCACTGCGATACTGCTATCGCTTTGTCCAGCAAATGCACAAATCCATGCGTCAGGTTGGCTTCCAGCAACATTGTGAAGCTACGAGGCCGACTAACATCGGCCAACTTTTCACTGAACACTAACTGCATTTGTCCGCTGGGCATGGGCGTCATATTCACCTCGGTAACTAGCAGCGGTTCACCGCCCAGTGGTAGTTGGGAAGGTTCGTTCTTGAATGGTGTTTGAAAATCTGATTTTTGCAGGTGCTCTTGTTTCTTAAAGTCAGCCAGCATTTGCTGCGCAGTCGTATCGGACATGACCGCAGGAAAGATGTACTTTGACTGGGTTGCTTCCTGCGCTGCAATGTGCTGGGTAACTACACGCGACATGAGCGGTGCAAAACCCAGTGCCAAACGCCTTGTAAACCACAGCCTCAGCTGTGCAGCGTCGGTGGTGTTCACACGCACTAAAATACGGTCGTGCTCTTGTAAATAGTTAATGCTAAGCTGATGAATGTTCATGGCAAACTTTTCAAGTTCCACTCGCAAGACTTGCCTAGAAGGCTACTTTGCAAGCAATACAGCTTGTTCTTGAGGTTGCGGGCTGTCAGGGCGCAGGCTGTCAGGGCGCGGGCTGTTGGTGGGGATGGTGCCAAATTGATGCTTTGCGTAGTACAGCGGTTGTTGGGCCGTATCAGCATGCATGCCAAAACTGAGCACCCGGCCCAACATAATGTCGTGGTCGCCTGCGGGCACAGCCCTGTCCAGCGCGCAGTCAAACCACGCCAACGCGCCCACCAAACGCGGGCGATGGTCAGCTTGCCGCACGAGTTGCAGCCCTGCAAAACGCTCAGCTTGTGTGCCGCGTGTGAACTGCATGGCCAAATGTTGTTGGTCACCACACAAGATGTTGACGGTGTAGCCTGTGGCACACGCAAAGGCTTGCCTGCTGGACGATGCTGTGCGAATAGACCACAGCACCATGGCAGGGTCTAGCGACACCGTATTAAAGGAATTACAGGTCATGCCCCAGTCTTGGCCACCATAGTGCGTAGTGATGACGGTGACCCCGGTGCAAAAGCACGACATGGCGTCTTTGATACTGATCGTGCTGTCGCTGTCGGGGCTTGCGTAAGAGTTTGTTGGCACGGTGTGGGTTCAATCGTGGGCGCCGTCAATGCTGCGCTGGGCACTAACTGTGCTGCGGCATAAGGGCTGGTAGATTGTGAAGTAGATCAACTTACATTATAAGCATCACCCAGATTGATACATGTCAACGCACTGCGCGCGCTCAAGCTTGAAAATCTGTACGCAAGCCCAAACTACGAAGCAATCTGGAGATTTACATGCGCCTGGACAAACTAACCACCAAATTTCAAGAAGCCTTGGCGGATGCGCAAAGCATGGCGCTGGGCAACGACAACGCCTATATCGAGCCTGCCCATGTACTGGCAGCCATGCTGCGCCAAGATGACGGCCCGCGCGCGTTGCTAGAGCGCGCAGGTGTCAACGTGGCCAGCTTGCAACTGGCCGCAGACGCAGCAGTCAAACGGCTGCCCAGTGTGCAGGGCCAAGACCAAGTCTCGGTAGGGCGCGACCTGGCCTCGTTGATCCAAGGCGCTGAGAAAGAAAGTATTAAGCGCGGTGACCAGTTTATTGCAGGCGAGTTATTTTTCCTGGCGTTGGCCGACAGCAAGCAAGACCTTGCCAAAACTGCCAAAGACCATGGGCTGAACCGCAAGAGCCTGGAGGCCGCCATCACAGCAGTGCGCGGCGGCCAAGCGGTGGACAGCGCCGACGCCGAAGATCAGCGCGAATCGCTCAAAAAATATTGCATGGACTTGACCGAGCGTGCCCGCCAAGGCAAGCTAGACCCTGTCATTGGCCGAGACGACGAGATTCGCCGCGCCATACAGGTGCTGCAACGCCGCACTAAAAATAATCCCGTACTAATTGGCGAACCCGGTGTAGGCAAAACGGCCATTGTTGAAGGTTTGGCGCAGCGCATTGTGGCAGGCGAAGTGCCTGAATCGCTAAAAGGCAAACGGGTATTGTCGCTGGACATGGCAGCATTGCTGGCAGGTGCCAAATTTAGAGGTGAATTTGAAGAACGCCTTAAAAACGTGCTGAAAGATCTGGCCAAAGACGAAGGCCAAACCATTGTGTTTATCGACGAACTGCACACGATGGTGGGCGCAGGCAAGGCTGAAGGCGCGATGGACGCAGGCAACATGCTAAAGCCCGCGCTGGCCCGTGGTGAACTGCACTGCGTGGGTGCCACCACGCTGGATGAATACCGCAAATACATCGAGAAAGATGCGGCGCTAGAGCGGCGTTTTCAAAAAATACTGGTGGGCGAACCTACGGTAGAAGCCACCATTGCCATTCTGCGCGGCCTGCAGGAAAAATACGAAGTGCACCACGGCGTCGAGATCACTGACCCCGCCATTGTGGCGGCGGCAGAACTGAGCCACCGCTACATTACAGACCGCTTTTTACCCGACAAAGCGATTGATTTGATAGACGAGGCTGCGGCCAAAGTCAAAATAGAAATCGACTCCAAACCCGAGGTGATGGACAAGCTGGACCGCCGCATCATTCAGCTGAAAATTGAGCGCGAAGCGGTCAAGCGCGAGAAGGACGATGCATCGAAAAAACGCTTTGGCCTGATTGAGCTGGAAATTGTCAAACTGCAAAAAGAAGCTGCCGATCTGGACGAGATCTGGAAGTCTGAAAAGGCCCAAGCCCAAGGCAGTGCCCACATCAAAGAAGCCATGGACAAGCTGCGTTTTCAGATAGAAGAACTTACCCGCAAAGGCGACTTTAACGCCGTAGCCGAGCTGCAATATGGCAAGCTGCCCGAGCTGGAAAAGCAATACAAAGATGCGCAAACCAAAGAAGATGCAAAAAATAAAACCGCCAAAGCTGCAGGCCGGCCCACACTGCTGCGCACGCAAGTAGGTGCTGAAGAAATTGCCGAGGTTGTGGCGCGTGCCACAGGCATACCGGTGGCCAAGCTGATGCAAGGCGAGCGCGACAAACTGCTGGTGATGGAGGACAAGCTGCGCGAACGCGTGGTGGGCCAGGCCGAAGCTATGACAGCAATCGCCAACGCCATTCGCCGTTCGCGTGCAGGCTTGTCCGACCCGAATCGCCCTACAGGCAGCTTCCTTTTTCTGGGCCCTACGGGTGTAGGAAAAACCGAGCTGTGCAAGGCACTAGCAGGATTTTTGTTTGACAGCGAGGACCATTTGATTCGCATCGACATGAGCGAGTTTATGGAAAAGCATAGCGTGGCACGCATGATTGGCGCGCCCCCTGGCTATGTAGGCTACGAAGAAGGCGGCTACTTGACTGAAGCTGTGCGCCGCAAACCCTACAGTGTGGTGCTGCTAGACGAGGTAGAAAAAGCCCACCCCGACGTGTTTAACATTCTGCTGCAAGTGCTAGATGATGGGCGGCTGACCGATGGCCAAGGCCGTACGGTAGACTTTAAAAACACAGTCATTGTGATGACCAGTAACATTGGCTCGCCCATCATTCAGTCGATGGTGGGCAAACCGTATGAAGAGATGAAAGAAGCTGTGTGGGACGAGCTAAAAAATCATTTTCGCCCTGAGTTTTTAAACCGCATTGACGAGACCGTGGTGTTCCACGCGCTGGATGCGAAAAACATCGAACAAATAGCCAAAATACAGCTGAAAACACTGACGCAGCGCTTGGAGAAAATGGACCTGGGCCTGGACGTTTCAGCGCAAGCGCTGGCTGAACTTGCCAAGGTAGGGTTCGATCCCGTGTTTGGAGCGCGGCCGCTCAAGCGTGCTATTCAGCAGCGTATTGAAAACCCGTTGTCCACGCTGATTTTGCAGGGCAAGTTTTTGCCTAAAAGCACTATCTCAGTGAACGTAGACCCCATACACGCGCCGGGTGTGTTCAAATTTACGGGGCAATCTGAGGGCAGTGTTGCCACAGCAGCGGCATAACCCGTAACCAACTGCGTACGTCAACTTGCACTCCATGGACTATTAAAAAGCGCTAGCATGTATTGATGGATACAATTTTCAAATTTTTAGTACGTGCCTTGCTGCTGGTAGTGGGGTTGGTGTTTGCAGCCAGTCTTCTCATCGTCATGGTTGTGCTTCTGATTTTGTGGAGCCTGCGTGCGGTGTGGTGCAAACTCACAGGCCAGCCGATCAATCCGTTCATCATGCGCATGAACCCTCGTGCGGGGTTTGAAAGTGTGCTGCGGCGCAGAGCTGAACGCAATGAGAGCTTCAATGACGAGCCAGCATCCAAACCTCAGCGCAGCGGGATGGACGATGTGACGGATGTGCAGATCAAGCGCTAGATTAGCACTATTAATTACATAGCTGGTTGAGCAGGATTTACTTGGGTCAGTGGCCTGTTTTGTTGTTGAAAATGCCGTTTGAAGGGTTTCCTTCTGTCTTTTAAATGCTTTGTTGGCTTCATACCGGTTCTCTGTTCTAGAGCGCGACCGGCTGTGGCGCAACCCTATCGCCACCCGAACCCCGGGCGCAACGGCCAAGCATCTCCAGTACTCAAAATGGGGGAAATAACGAGCCTCGCTACGCTCAGACATCTAAATTTCTGATCCCTATTTTTCCGTGCTTCGAGCCCGTGGCTCGAAT
>JANNCO010000019.1:0-2841 GCA_031386655.1 Polaromonas sp.
ATAGGCCTGCCAGCTACGAGCAATTACACCTGTCCATGCTGTCCGGCCTGCTGGGCAATATTGGCTGGAAGCTGGAAGACGAAGATATTTATCTGGGCGCGCGCGGCATCAAGTTTTACCGCCATCCGGGCGCCAATCTCAGCAAAAAACCGGGCCGCTGGATTGTGGCAGCTGAGCTGGTAGATACCTCGCGCCTGTTTGGCCGGGGCATTGCCGCCATTGAGCCGCAATGGATAGAGCAGGTGGGCGGGCATCTGCTGAAGAAGCAATTGCTCGACCCGCACTGGGAAAAGAAAAGTGCGCAGGTTATAGCGCTGGAACGTGCCACTTTGTACGGCATAGTCATCTACAGTAGCCGCCGCGTGAGCTTTAGCAAAGTAGACCCCGTGGCTGCGCGCGAAGTGTTTATACGCGAGGCTTTGGTAGACGGCCAGTGGGACACCAAGCTGCCTTTTTTAGCGCACAACGCCAAGCTGCTCAAACAGATAGAAGATATTGAGCACAAATCGCGCCGCCAAGACGTGCTGGTAGACGACGAACTGATCTACGCCTACTACGACCATCAAGTACCCAGCACTGTGTGCAGCGGCTACTTGATGGAGCAGTGGTACAGCGATGAGATTAAAAAACAGCCGCAACTACTGCACCTTACCCGCGAAGAGCTGATGCGCCACGAGGCGGCAGGCATTACCACGCAGGCATTTCCTAAAACTACCCGCTTGGGCGGCGTGGACTGCCGCGCCACCTACCTGCACGAACCCGGTGACGCACGCGATGGCATCACCGTAGAGGTGCCGCTATTCGCGCTGAACCAAGTTAGCGAAGAGCGCTGCGAATGGCTGGTGCCTGGCATGCTGCAGGCCAAAATTTTGGCGCTGATCAAAAGCCTGCACCAGCGCCCGCGCTCGCGCTTGGTGCCGCTGCCCGCCAGCGCCGCACGGCTATACGCCACCCTTAGCGAACCCGCTGCGTATGGCGCAGGTAGTTTGGTGGATGCTTTGCTCAAACTGTGCCGCGACACCACGGGCGTAGACATCAAACGCGGCGACTTCAAGCTGGAAATGCTGCCTGCACATTTGTTTATGAACTTTCGGGTGGTGGACGAACATGGCCGCCAGCTAGGTACAGGCCGCAATCTGGCTGCGCTGAAGGCTGAACTGGGTGCCCAGGCGCGTGGTGCGTTTGCGTCTTTGGCTGCGCTGTCCAGCGTGGCGGGGCAAGCGCCTAAAAATAAGCCCCTACAAGAGCAAAATACTAAGGAAAATAGTGCAGTAACCCAGGTAAAACCTGCTCAAGCAGCTACTAAATCGATAGTAAATGCTGCTTTGCCTGCAGATCAGCGCTACACCGCATGGACCTTTGGCGAGCTGCCTGAGCTGCTCGAGATTGAGCGTAAAGCAGGCAAGGGCGCGTCTGCGCAAGTGCAAACCCTGATCGGCTTTCCCGCGCTGATTGACCATGGCGACAATGTGAGCATCGAGGTGTTTGACGAGCCTGACGTGGCCGCTGCAAAACACCGCGCTGGCTTGCGCCGTTTGTGCGCACTGCAGATCAAAGAAGCGCTCAAATACCTTGAGAAAAATATTCCCGACCTGCAAAAAATGTCAGTCGCTTACATGCCGTTGGGCACTGCAGACGAGCTCAAATCGCAGATTATTGACGTGGCGCTGGACAAAGCTTTTCTGCTAGACCCGCTGCCCACCACTGCTGACGACTTTAAACGCCGCATCGACGAAGGCCGTGGCCGGTTGACCCTGATTGCCAATGAAGTAGCCCGCCTGTGCGGCACCATCTTGGTAGAGTACGCAGCGGCTGCCCGTAAAATAAAAGACACCAAAAACGCGCCTGACGCTACAACAGACGCTGCACAGCAATTGCAGCGCCTGATGCCCAAACGATTTTTAGCCACATCAACCTACACCCAGCTGCAGCACTTTCCGCGCTACCTCAAAGCCATCACCCTGCGCCTGGACAAGTACCGCACCGACCCTGGGCGTGATGTTACGCGGCTGGCCGAAATCAAACCGCAAGAACAACGCTTTTACCGCCTGCTGGCAGATCGCAAAGGCGTGCTGGACACCCGCGCCACCGAACTGCGCTGGCTGCTGGAAGAGCTGCGGGTGAGTTTTTTTGCCCAAGAGCTGCGCACCCCCCAGCCCGTGAGCACCAAGCGGCTGGACAAAGTATGGGCGCAGTTGACGCAGTAATTGCATTTCGGTTTTTTGTCTTGTACGGGCGCGGGCCGACGGTGCTACTTCAGCTGCGCGGAGAATAGATACTCTTGTTTTTGTACGGGCGCGGGCCGACGGCGTACTCAGCTTCGCGGCTGTCCCCCGTGTTGGCCTAGGGCCAACTCCTCCTCCTGTATGCCGCTGCGCTGAGTACACCATCAGCCCGCTCTTGTGAACGTGGTAGTCGATCTACTGCTATCAATTGACCGTTGTTGCGTTTTTGTGAAGCGCTTGGCGATCCACCGCTGTTGTCTCGCCCGACCCCGTACGCAGCCTTGGCGCTTGGTGTGGACAACGCAGCGGCATAAAGGGGGAGCCCGCAGGGCGGAGGACAGCCGCGGAGATGTTCACGCCAAGTGCCAAGGCGAGCACAGAACAGGCGTTGAAGCCACGCTAAGCGTATTCTGAGGCCTGTTTTTAGAGTGTTTTAGCCGTTGTAGGCCGCAGATACTGCTCAAGCAGCTATGCAATTGATAGTATCTAGCATTCCAAACAACCCAACCGAAGCGAGGGCTACTTAAAACCAAGCAAAGAATAATGTGACAAGTCGGGTCCGTCTCGATGAAAAATATACAGCAAGGCGCGCGTTGTTGAAGCTAGCGCACCAAAG
>JANNCO010000022.1:0-7543 GCA_031386655.1 Polaromonas sp.
TGGAAGCCACCCAGGCCATCGCACGCCAGCTGCGCCTGCGTAATTTGGGGGGCGTGGTGATTGTGGATTTTATTGACATGACGCTGCAAGACCACCGTGGCCAGGTGCTGGCAGAGTTTCGCAAGCAACTGGCACGCGACAGAGTTAAAACCTCAGCGGGCGAATTTTCACAACTGGGCTTGGTCGAGATGACGCGCAAGCGCACCCGCGAATCGCTGGCGCACATGCTGTGCGAGCCGTGCCCCGTGTGCCAAGGCAAAGGCACTGTCAAAACACCGCGCAGCGTGGCGTATGACATACTGCGCGAGATTTTGCGCGAGGCGCGCCAGTTCAACCCCAAAGAGTTTCGTGTGGTGGCCGCACCGCAAGTGGTAGAGCTTTTTCTGGACGAAGAAAGCCAGCATCTGGCGGGCCTGTCAGACTTTATAGGCAAGCCTATTTCGCTGCAGACTGAAGGCAGCATGAGCCAAGAGCAGTACGATATTGTGTTGATGTAACCACCGATTGATAGACTTAGATAGCAACCCAAAGTAACTCGATGATATGAATAGCCGCCCCATTCCTATTTTGATGTACCACCAGATCGACGCAGAGCCGCCCAAAGGCTCGCCTATGCGTGGGCTGGTGGTGGCACCTGCGACATTTTCAAGACACATGGCAGCGCTGAATGCTTTGGGTTACCACGGCAAATCAATGGGCGATTTAGTGCCGTATTTGAATGGAGAAAAGCAAGGCAAGGTGTTTGGCATTACCTTCGATGATGGCTATGAAAACAACCTGCGTTGCGCTTTGCCAGTTTTGCAAAGTTATGGTTTTACGTCTACCTGCTATGTGGTGGCCAACTTGGTCGGCAAAAGCAACAGTTGGGACATGGTGCGCGGTGTAAAACAGGTGCCCTTGATGAACGCACATGAACTGCAAGTCTGGGTCGATGCGGGCCAGGAAATAGGCTCTCATACCCTGAACCATGCCAACCTAGAGATGTTGAGTAACGAAGAGCAGGCGGTTGAGATCAGTCAGTCGAAATACCAGCTGGAAGCACTGATTGCGCAAAAGGGCGGTGTCAAGCATTTTTGTTATCCGTATGGCGGCTTGAATAAATCAGCGGTACACAACGTTAAAGCTGCAGGCTACCTCACCGCCACCACGACGGTGCGGGGCCGGGCTGTTGCAGGGCAATCCTATGACCTATTGTTACCACGTGTGCTGGTCAGCCGCACAACGACCTGGATGCAGTTGCTACTGAAGTGTCTGAGCAGTTATGAAGACAAGCGCGCAGTCAACCATCCAAGCGATGTCTACGCCGTATGAAAACCAAACTAGCCATCGTTACGCGCAACTTTTCAAAAATTGGCGGTGGTGCTGAGTCTTTAGCTGTTTCCATGGCGACTTCCATGCTGGGGGAGTTTGACATCACAGTCGTGTCGCAGGGCTTTGACCAGTCGCCCGATCTATTCAAGCATGTTGCAGTGTCCAAGTTGCCCATTCGCACGCGCTGGCTCAACCAGCTTTGGTTTAGCTGGTACACCAAGCGCGTTACGCAGCAAGGCTTTGATATTGTTCATTCATATGAAAACACCACACATGGCGATGTCCATACTGTTAGCGTTAAAACCGTTCATGCCAGCCTGAAAGAGCGCGGTATGAGCAGCCTGCGCATTGCGCTTAGCCCCCGTTTGTTGGCTTATTTGTGGCTTGAAAAAAAACGCTTGTGCACCCCAGGGCATCACAGCGTTTTTGTATCTCAATTTGTGCATGATGAGACGCTGGCAGTCATGTCGAACTTGTATTCGAGCAGTGTGGTAACGCCGGGTGTAGACATTCCGTTGCATGAATTTACAGCGGTAGAAAAGATATCAGCGCGCCAAAGTCTGGGCCTCAATCCTACCGTCATGACGGTAGGGTTTGTAGGGCATGACTTTAAAAAAAAAGGCCTGGCTACGCTTCTCAAGGGTGCCGCACTTTTGTCTTTTGACGTGCAGATTGTGGTGTTTGGCAACACAGCGCAAGCTGACCGCTACACGGATTTGGTGCATGCTTTAGGTGCTGGCAAGTCTTGCCGCTTCATGGGCGTTGTCAGCGATATGCCTAATGCTTATGCTGCCATGGACTGTTTGGCGCACCCGACAACGCAAGACGTATTTCCGTTGGTGCTGCTAGAGGCCATGGCCAAGCATGTGCCTGTGGTAACAACCAGCGAGCCCTATAACAATATGGGCAGTTTACTGGTCAACCGTACCGACGCGATGTTACTGCATGACCCAGAAGATGTTCAGGGTATGGCTGATGCGCTCAATCAGATTTGGCTAGATGCAGATTTGCGCGAAACGCTCACCAAGAATGGCTTTGCGTTTGCCCAAAAATACAGTTGGAATGTGGCTAAAGCCAAGTATTACGCTGTGTATAGTCAAGTAAAGAAACGCCAGAAAAAACACGTGAATCAAAGTGAAATGTAGCCTGCTAATTGCTCTCTTACATAGTCTTCAATACGAATGAAATCACCATGCCAAAACTCGCGCAAGCGGGTTGTGTCGGCGCGCGAATATTCTGCTTCTTGTGTGCTGCCACGTTGAATCATCAATTGCGGGAATTGAGCTTGTACCATGTCGACCAGCGTTGATATTTTGGTGGCGACGCCAGTGCCAATGTTCAGGTGAGTGTGCTCAATGCGAGCATTCAATAAATTCAGGACGACTGAGGCGACATCCGTCACATGAACGAAGTCCCGTTGCATCCGCCCATCGTTGTTCAACGTAAAAGGCGTGTGGTTGTGCAAGGCGCGTTTTAATTTTGAAAAAATAGAGAATCGGTCGTCCCCACCATAGCTGTTGAAGACACGAAAAATTTGGTATTCAATCCCGTTGGTTGTACAAAACTCAGCGACCAGTTTTTCATTCAGATACTTGGAAATGCCATTGATGGTGATGGGGCAGCACAAGCTGTCTTCACCTGTGCGCATGTCTTCACCATACACGGCGCAACTGCTGATAAATACAAAACGTTTGATGTGCAGTTTTTTTGCTGCTTCGAGCAGGACGGCGGTTGACATCACATTGGAGTCCAGCAGGCGAGTGGGCGCCAGGCTAGCTGACGTGTGTAGATCGCTAGCGGCGTGAACGACTACATCGGCCATAGCCATTTTTTCAAGAACTGCTGTCCAGTCGCCACGGCCAACAGGTATCAAACGGACATCACTTCTGGCGTCTGTTAGTCGGCGAAATTCAGAGCCAAAGTTACCCTCAGCGCCAGTGAGTAAGATGTTCATGGGTATTGCGTGTTCAGTCAGAGTTCTATCTAATTCGGTGAAAGTATTAACTGCTTGCATTTTAAGCTAGCAGTTGTGCATGCAAGTCTGTTGCCTATTTCGTCCTGCGCTGATCATGATGATATGGTCAGCGTGTTGCATCGTGAGCAACCTGTGGGCGATCACTAAAGAGTCTCAAATTAACGGTAGCGCATACAGCTATTTAGTTTGTAAAGCCATTGGCCGCCAGCAGCTAAACATGGATTAAAAGCGGCTGTCAATGTGCGCTAGGTCGAGAAAACGACGGAACAGCAAATAGCTAAGG
Organism: Polaromonas sp.; assembly: GCA_031386655.1. GTDB lineage: Bacteria > Pseudomonadota > Gammaproteobacteria > Burkholderiales > Burkholderiaceae_C > JAAFIP01. The sequence continues at coordinate 3,570 of JANNCO010000022.1, forward strand.
CAAAAAGCTCTTTTAGCCATGCTTTATCGCCACGGTCTTCAGCGTAGTAAACCCATACAGCGCCTCAAAACCTTTCTCGCGCCCGTAGCCTGATGATTTGACGCCGCCAAACGGTAGTTCTACGCCGCCGCCTGCGCCGTAGTTGTTGATAAACACTTGCCCGCTGTGCACACGCTCGGCCATGCGCATTTGGCGGCTGCCGCCCTGGGTCCAGACGCCAGCAACCAATCCAAACCGCGTGGCGTTGGCCAGCGCTACGGCGTGGTCTTCGTCATTGAATTTCATGGCGCACAGCACGGGGCCAAAGATTTCTTCTTGCGCCAGCCGGTGTGCCACAGGTACATCGCGCAGCAGCGTGGGCGCTTGGTAGAAGCCGCTCTCGGGCGCCTCGTCCACCACGCTGCCTTGGGCCACCATGGCAATGCCAGCCACTTGGGCATCGCTTAAAAAATCCCATACGCGTTGCTGCTGGCTCTGGCGAATCAGTGGGCCTACGTCCAGGTCCATCGTAGCGGGGCCTACGCGCAGGTTGCTAAACGCGTGGCCCAGGCGTTCCAGCACGTTCTCATAGATTAAGTCGTCTACCAACAAGCGCGACCCGGCGCTGCAGGTTTGTCCTGCGTTTTGCACAATGGCGTTGACGATGGTGGGCAATGCCGCATCCAGGTCAGCGTCCGCAAAAACGATTTGCGGGCTTTTACCGCCCAGCTCTAGCGTGACCGGGCAGTGCCGCTGGGCAGCCACTTGGGCAATCAGGGTGCCTACAGCGGGGCTGCCGGTAAAGCTGATGTGGTCAACGCCTGCATGGCGTGCCAGCGCGTCGCCCACCTCGTGGCCGTAACCGGTAACGATGTTGATCGCACCCGCTGGAAAGCCCGCTTCGGTGGCTAGCTGCGCTACTTTGAGCACCGATAAACAGGCGTCCTCCGATGGTTTGACTACGCACACATTGCCTGCTGCCAACGCGCCACCTACGCTGCGGCCAAAAATCTGCATGGGGTAGTTCCACGGAATAATGTTGCCCACCACGCCATACGGCTCGCGCCAGGTCCACACGCTGTAGCCGTCTTGGTAGGGTAGGGTGTGGCCGTGCAGCTTGTCGCAGGCACCCGCATAGAACTCAAAATAGCGTGCCAGCGCCTGCGCATCAGCACGGGCTTGCTTGGTGGGCTTGCCGCAGTCGCGTTGTTCTGTCAGCGCCAGTTCTTCGGCATGCTCAGTTATTTTGACCGACAGGCGCATGAGCAGGCGGCCACGCTCTGCGCCGCTCAGCTTGCTCCACACGGTGTCGTAGCAGCGGCGCGCTGCGCGTACCGCAAGGTCGATGTCGTCGGCGTTACCGCGCGCAATCTCGTCAAACGGCTGGCCGTCCGACGGGTCGATCATTTTCAGGGTGCGACCAGATGATGACGGGGTGGGGGCGTTGGCTATGTAGTGGTGTTGCATATGGGGCTTATTGTGCAATAAACCTTCAAAACAGCCAATTTTATGAACAAAAAGGCTGTTAACCCAAGTAAAAACTGCTCAAGCAGCTATGGAATTAATAGTACTACGGTGGCTGTTCGTGCCATGGGGGTTACCATCCACCCTCGCAAATTCTGTGCTGACAGCCCTTAAAATACAGGTCTATGACAAGTACACCACCCAAATTCTCGGTTGCAGATATTCGTAACTCTTTTCTTGATTTTTATGCCGCCAAAGGGCACACCGTGGTCGAGTCCAGCGGCTTGGTGCCCGGCAACGACCCCACGCTGATGTTCACCAACAGCGGCATGGTGCAGTTTAAAGACGTATTTTTGGGAGCTGACAAACGCAGCTATGTGCGTGCAGCGTCTGTGCAAGCCTGCCTGCGCGCGGGAGGCAAACATAACGATCTGGAGAACGTAGGCTACACCGCACGCCACCACACGTTTTTTGAAATGCTGGGCAACTGGAGCTTTGGCGACTACTTCAAGCGCGACTCGCTCAAGTGGGGCTGGGAGCTGTTGACCCAGGTGTACAAGCTGCCCGCCGACAAACTGCTGGCAACCGTCTACATTGATGACCAAGAGGCTTACGATATTTGGACCCAAGAGATTGGCCTGCCGCCTGAGCGTGTGATTCGTATTGGCGACAACAAAGGTAAAAAATACGCATCAGACAACTTTTGGATGATGGCCGACACCGGGCCGTGCGGCCCGTGCAGCGAGATTTTCTATGACCACGGCGACCATATTGAAGGCGGCCCACCCGGCAGCCCGGGTGAAGACGGCGACCGCTTTATCGAGATTTGGAACCATGTCTTCATGCAGTTTGACATGCAGGCCGATGGCTCACTGGTCAAGCTGCCCGCGCCGTGCGTAGACACGGGCATGGGGCTCGAACGTCTTGCAGCCATACTTCAACATGTGCACAGCAACTACGAGATTGATATTTTTGACCAGCTGATCAAAGCCGCTGGCCGCGAGACCGGCGTGACCGACCTGAACAACAAAAGCCTGCGCGTGATTGCCGACCATATCCGCGCGACTGCTTTCTTGGTGAGCGATGGTGTTAACCCGTCAAACGAAGGCCGCGGCTATGTGCAACGCCGCATCATCCGCCGCGCCATTCGCCATGGCTACAAGCTAGGTAAAAAGACGCCGTTTTTTCACAATCTTGTGCCTGATTTGGTGCGCATGATGGGCGACGCTTACCCGCGTTTGAAGATTGATGCTGCGCGGGTGATGGACGTGCTGCGTGTGGAGGAAGAGCGGTTTTATGAGACGCTGGCCACAGGCATGGAAATTTTGGATTCGGCGCTGGGTTATGACGCGGCCACTGGCAAAGCAAAAATCACTTTGCTGCCCGGCGACGTAGCATTTAAGCTGCATGACACTTACGGTTTTCCACTCGACTTGTCTGCCGATGTATGCCGCGAGCGTGACTTGGGCGTAGACGAAGCAGGCTTTAACGTGGCGATGGAAAAGCAAAAATCACAAGCCCGCGCTGCAGGCAAATTTAAGATGGACAAGGCGCTGGACTACGCTGGCAAGGCTAATACTTTTACCGGTTACACCACGCTAAACGGTACCGCCAAAATCGTCGCGTTATATGCCAACGGCGCACCTGTGGAGCAATTGCAGCAGGGCCAAGACGGCGTGGTGGTGCTGGACAGCACGCCGTTTTACGCCGAAAGTGGCGGCCAGGTGGGTGATGAGGGCTGGCTGTTGGTTCCTACAGCGGTAGCTGGTACTAACGGCGCTATGAGTACAGCCAGTGTGGTATTTGAGGTAAGCGACACGCAAAAAATAAAAGCTGACGTTTTTGGTCACCATGGCACTTTGCATAAAGGCGCGCTTGAAGTAGGTGACAGCCTAATTGCCCAGGTGAACAACGCCGTACGTGCCAGCAGCATGCGCAACCACAGCGCTACCCACCTGATGCACAAGGCCCTGCGTGAAGTGCTGGGCACACATGTGCAGCAAAAGGGCAGCTTGGTGAATGCCGACCGCACGCGTTTTGACTTTGCGCACAACGCACCGGTCACCGACGCGCAGATCAAAGCAATTGAACTGCAAGTCAACGCTGAGATTTTGGCCAACGCGGCTACCAGCGCACAGGTGATGGAAATTGAAGCCGCCAAAAAATCTGGTGCGATGATGCTGTTTGGCGAGAAGTACGGCGACGAAGTACGCGTGCTAGAAATTGGCAGCAGCAAAGAGCTGTGCGGCGGCACCCATGTGCTGCGCACGGGGGACATTGGTTTATTTAAAATAGTGGCAGAAAGTGGCGTAGCCGCTGGCGTGCGCCGCATTGAGGCGGTGACGGGTATTGGCGCTGTCGAGTATGTGCAAGAGCTTGAGGTTACGGTAAACACCGCTGCTGCGGCCTTTAAAACCCAGCCGCACGAGCTGGCCGCGCGCATTGCACAGGTGCAAGCCGAGGTGAAATCGCTGGAGAAAGAATTGGCCGCTGCCAAAGGCAAGCTGGCGTCCAGCCAAGGCGATTCGCTG
>JANNCO010000054.1:0-16681 GCA_031386655.1 Polaromonas sp.
GTGGATGTTCATCAGGCGCTTCATGTGCGGCAGCAGGTAGTGGCACAGGTACATTCACAGCCACACCTGATAGTGCTGTGTCTGTAGCTATTGGGACAGGTGACAAAATTGAAGTAAGTGCTCAAGATATCAAATATAAAGAGAGATTCGCAGTTACTGTGTCAGATACTTCAGGTCGTCCAGTAGTGGGCGCAGAAGTATCAGCTAGCACGATTATGGTGGGGTTTTACAAAGGCGAAATCCTGCGCGATGATAAAAACAAACCAATTGCTTCAGGTATTTACAATCTTCCGATTACAGCTCCTTTTACTTTAGCAGGCCCTGTACTACTATGTTCTTCGGAAGATTTGAACAACAACGATAAAAACGATCCCGGCGAAGATATTAATCAAGATGGCAGACTGACACCAGCTAAGGCTGATGTTGTCGCAGTCATAGAAGGCTCTAAGATTACAAATGACCAAGGCATCGTTTATGTTGTGGTTGAGTATCCTAAGATTCAAGCTAGCTGGATACGTTATAAATTACAAGCTAGGGCTGCGGTTAAGGGCACAGAAGGAATAGCTATGCTTGAACAAGATACAGGATACGCTGCTGGTGATGATTCTAAAGATACAACACCGTTTTTAAGGTCTCCTTATGGAGTAACACCTGGTTGCAGCAATAAGTTTTGAGTTTATTAGTTTTAATTGGTCTCCCAGGCTCCGGAAAATCCACTGTTGGCCGACACATTGCGCGCAAACTCGGCCTGCCGTTTATCGACTCCGACGCAGAGATTGAGAAACGGTTGGGGTGCTCGATACGCGATTATTTTGAGCGAGAAGGCGAAGCCGGGTTTCGTGACGTAGAGCAGGCGGTGGTTGCTAACTTGTGTGCCGCGTCTAGCGCTGCTGCTACGGCGGCTGTCCTGTCTACGGGGGGGGGTACGGTGTTGCGCGAAGCCAATCGTGCTGCGCTGCGTGCCAGCGGTCATGTGGTGTATTTACATTCAAGCCCTAACGATGTTTTTAAAAGGTTGCGGCATGACCGCAAACGGCCGCTTTTGCAGGTAGACGACCCTTTGCAGCGTTTGCGTGACTTGTATGCTGAACGTGACCCGCTCTACCGCGAGACAGCGCACTATGTGGTGGAAACGGGGCGTCCGTCTGCAGCAGTATTGGTGAACACCATAGTCATGCAGCTAGAGCTGGCTGGCGTTAACTTGATGACCGCCAAAGCACCAGATTCTGGCAAGCCCAATGGGCCTGGGTAGCCGCTAATTTGGTTGTCCAAGGCTGCCGTTTACAGCGATAGATCAAATGCATCAAAAATGCAATCAAATGATTTCAAGATTGTCGATCAAACGCGTGGTGCCCAGCTTGGCCGCACCCAGCGCGACAAGCGTAGTGGCTGCGTCGCTGGGTTGTGGTGCCTGTAAATCGGCTTGGCGACGAATGCTGAGGTAGTCGGGCGCCCAGCCGCGTGCGGCTAGCTGCTGCGTGGCCTGCGCCTCAAGCGCGGTGTAATCTGTGCGCCCGGTTTTGACTTGCGCTGCTAGCGCCTTCAATGCCAATGACAATTGCACCGCCTCAACGCGATCAGTTGCATTTAAAAAACCGTTGCGTGAGCTGAGCGCCAATCCGTCGTCAGCACGATAAATGTCGCAGGTTATCATTTGTATGGGCATGGCAAACTGGCGCACCATGTGACGCAGCACCATATTTTGTTGGTAGTCTTTTTTGCCAAAAATGGCGACGCTGGGCTGCACGCATTGAAACAGTTTCATCACCACAGTGCTTACCCCCACGAAAAAGCCGGGGCGAAAGTGGCCTTCTAAAATATCGGCCAAAGCAGCAGGCGGATGCACTTTGTAAGTTTGCGGCTCGGGGTACAAAACGTTTTCATCGGGTGCAAACAGCACATCACAGCCTGCGGCCTCCAGCTGGGCACAGTCGCTGTCCCAAGTGCGTGGGTATTTGTCAAAATCTTCGTGGGGCAAAAATTGCAGCCGGTTTACAAAAATACTGGCGACAGTGATTTCGGTTTTACCCTCGTTTTTACACTGCACAGCGCGGTGCAGCAAGCCAATATGGCCCGCATGCAAATTTCCCATGGTGGGTACAAAGGCGCTGCGTTGGCCTGCAAGCGCAGCGCGTACATCTTTGATATTACGGGTGATTTTCATGTAAATTTTTGTCGTCAAAGATGGGCTGATGTCTACCAAGCGTGCAGGGTATTGTCTGGAAATGTGCCAGTTTTTACCGCGTTGACATAGGCTTCAAACGCAGATCTTACGTTACCCGTGTCGGCCATGAAGTCGTGCACAAACTTGGGCATTTTGCCTAGATTGATACCCAGCATGTCGTGCAGCACCAGCACTTGGCCAGCACAGCCGTTGCCAGCGCCAATGCCAATAGTGTGGCAGCCAGCCAGCGCTTGGGTAAGCGCAGTGGCCAGTGGGTGTGGCACCATCTCCAGCACCACCATGGCAGCGCCTGCGTCTTGCAGCGCGTGGGCGTGTTGCTTCATCTCCAGCGCTGCGGCTTCGGTTTTACCTTGCACGCGGTAGCCGCCCAAGGCGTGCACGGTTTGTGGCGTCAGGCCCAAATGCGCGCACACCGGAATGCCGCGCTCGACCAAAAAGTGCACCACCTCAGCTGTCCATCCACCACCTTCCAGCTTGACCATGTGCGCGCCCGCTTGCATCAGCACGCTGGCGCTGCGCAGGGCTTGCTCTTTGCTCTCGTGGTAGCTGCCAAAAGGCAGGTCGCCAATCAGCCAAGCCGTGCCCTGCGTGCGGTGCAGGCCGCGTGAGACCGACTCAACGTGGTAACGCATGGTCTCCAGGCTAACGCCGGTGGTGCTGGGCAGGCCTTGGCATACCATGCCCAGTGAATCTCCTACCAAAATACATTCCACACCCGCAGCATCGGCCACGCTGGCAAAGGTGGCGTCATACGCGGTCAGCATGGTGATTTTTTCGCCCCGTTCGCGCATCTCGCGCAAGCGCGGCAGGCTAACGGGTTTGCGCGTGGCCTGCGAGCTGAGCTTGCCAGCGCCATAAACGGCCTGTGGAGCCATTTGCTGGGACGCGTCCTGGGTGGCGGTGGGTTGTGTCATGTGGGTTCCCAAATGGTTTGCGCGCAGTCTAACAAGAAAATTGCCTGGCGGGCGATCTTGTGCGTTTCTGGCGCTGAGTATGTTGCACCAAGCTCATGCTGGCTGCGTTAAACCTCACTTTTGCCTAGCAATTTTGTGATATGAGTGCTGATTTCTTATTAATACCTCGCGCACGCGAGCAGCCCGAAGTACTTCAGATTTTGCATGATTTTAGTACTTTGGGACACTATTTTAAATAGAAAAATAGCTAGCAACCCAGGTAAAAACTGCTCAAGCAGCTATTGAATTAATAGTAACTTCAATCTCTGTGCCAGCAGGTTTGCATCTGTGCGCATTGCCTTGTCACGACAATGACAATGACAATGAATATGAATATGAATATGAATATGCTTGCACCAGAAGATAGGCCACCACAGGCTCGCTTTTGCGACGCACAGTACCTCTGGCCACCGGTTGGGGCACCGGGCTAGGGGAACTGACAAAGGGGAGCAGGATTAGACGTCCAAGCTCTTGTGCGAGACTCGTTGTGATCGCCCGTGCGAAATTCGGTTTGACGGCTTGTGCGAGGCTCGCCAAATCCCCAAGAGCAAGCGCTGCAGCTGCTTGCCGAAGGCCCGCGATGTCAATTGGCAGTGGGCCCAAACCGCAGCCGGGCGCGGTGTAGTACAGCTATACACAGCACTAGCGCCCCAAAACTAACCAAAATACACTTCAAACGGCATTTTTAACAACAAAACAGGCTACTAACCCAAGTAAAAACTGCTCAAGCAGCTATTATTTTTGTAGCATTTTGCCTAGCATGCCCATCAAGTCGCCGCCGCTACCCAGGCCACCTTCAGGCGCTTGGCCGTTGGGCGTTAGGTGGTTGATCAATCCGGGAAGAATTTGGCTCAGCTGGCCTGCTGCGTCGCCTTGGCTCATGCCCAATTTAGAGGCCAGATCGCTGATAGTGTTGTTGCCTAATGCGCTGGTAATCTGGTCACCGCTGACAGCTTGGTTGTCTCCACTGCCTACCCATGAACCCATGGCATCACCCAAGCCAGCTTGCTGAAACTTAGCCGCCAGGCCACCCAGTCCGCCTTGGCCACCGTCATTGCCCAGCATGCCAATGGCCGCGTTGATCAGCTGCGAATTCAAACCTCCACCTTGTTGACCGCCACCGCCCAGCATCGAACCCAAAATGCTGCCAATACCACCTTGTTGCTGACCGCCGCCTAACGCTGCGCCGAGGACTGAATCGAGTAAACCCATGATGTTCTCCTAACGTAATAATGAAATTTGCACCACTGGCTAGCTGCCAGCGGTGCAAAGCTACTGTACTACCAAAGTAGGTGGCAGGTCACGAAAGATTGTGCGCTGATCTGTTGATACGCGCAAGCCAGCACAATGCCACAGCCGTGACGGCTACAGGCAACAGACTGCCGTAGTTAAGCAGCTTCCAACCCTGCGTAGTAACCAATGCGCCTGAGGCAAACGACGACAGCGCCAGCGTGGCAAATACAAAAAAGTTCAGCGCGCCTTGGGCTTTGTCTTTTTCTTCGGGCTTAAAGGCTTGTAACGCTAAGGTAGTAGACCCGGTGAACAGAAAATTCCAGCCCAAACCCAGCAAAAACAGAGCGGCTAAAAATTGGTGCAGCTCCACGCCCGACAACGCAATCACAATGCACAGCAAATTGAGCAGCGCGCCCACGCCCATGACAGGCAATGCCCCCACACGCTTGATAAGGTGCCCAGTAAAAAAGCCCGGAGCAAACATGCCAATCACGTGCCACTGCAGCACAAAGGCAGCATCGCTGAACGGCAAGCCGCACTGCTGCATGGCAATGGGCGTGGCAGCCATCAGCAGGTTCATTACGCCGTAGCTGAGGGCACCTGCCGCTGCTGAGACCATAAAAACGGGCTGGCGCATGATGACTGCCAGCGGCCGCCCTGTGCCCGCCGCGGTTTTAGCGGGCACCGGCGGAAACTGCACAAACGCCATCACCGCCAGCCCCACCAAGGCCACCCCTGCCAGCGCCAGGTACGCAGCGGCAAACGGTACGTCTAGCAGGTTGCGCGTGGCCGATGCTAAATTGGGCCCGATGATGGCACCGATCAAACCGCCCGCCAGCACCCACGAGATCGCCTTTTCTTTGCCGCCCGTGGTGGCCAGCTCAGCAGCTGCAAAACGGTACAGCGAGGCGTTGGCATTGTAGTAACCCGCCACAACAGTAGCGGCGCACAGCAGGTAAAAATTGCGGGTGATAGCGGCATAAAAACACACCAAGGCCGACACCAACGCTACCAACAAACCGGTTTGAAACGAGCGCTGCCGACCCCAGCGCCCCTGCATGCGTGCGGCCAGAGAAGTGGTAAGCGCGCCGCCCATCACGTAGCCCATGACGGGCAGCGTGGCCATCCAGCCCAATGGGGCTAACGCCAAGCCTACCAAGCCGTTGATGGCAATAAAAACTACGTTGTTGGTAAGAAACAAGCCTTGTGCAAAGACCATGAGCCAGAGATTTTTGTTCACGCGCTGAGGTCCTTGGGATGTTAGTTATTAATATGGATTTTAAGCGGGGCACAAAGTGCATTGCTTTTAGTCGCCGAGGTGAATGGTGAATGGTGAGTGGTGAGTGGAGCTGGAGCGATAATTTTTATACGCCAAGCGTCGGCTAACCTGCGCAGGGCCGAGCAGTTGTCACATTTATTCGACCGCCACAACAGTTAATATAGTAGTAAGTTAAAGTGATAAAGCGTATCATTAGTGTTAAATAGTTCACTTATACAAGCATGTTCAGAGTTACAGAGCACCCCAAGTTAAATCTGGGATTGGTGGGGTTTTCCGCAACCCAGCGCATGGCGCTGGCCACGATGGTGCTGGCCCACCAAAATAAAAATCGCCATGCCAAGGCCACAGCTGACCGCTGCGCATGGGAACTGGTAGAAGTAGCCGAGGCTGATGCGTTGCTGATCAATGCCGCACGCAGCCAAGAGGGCCCCCACAACATACTGCGGGTCTATTCTGATGCCGCACATCCAGGCCCCCTGGGCATCACGCTGTCGGAGCTGTCGCTACCGTTTGCGGTGGCTTACGCGGATGCCTTGCCAACGCAACTGATACCACCTGACAAATTGCACGCTGTGGATGTGACCAGCTACCATAGTGTGTTGGACGCTTTGCAGTATTTTGAAACAGCGCTGAACCCACTGCGCGCGTTATACATGTTTGCCCAGCAAATGGTGGCGTGGCGTTCTGACCTGGATGTGCGGCAGATCTACCAACTGGTGCGGCCGGTGGGCCTGCTGGCAGTGGTGAATTTTCCTGAAAATATTGTGTGGCTCAAAGATGGCATCGGCCCTGCCGACTTGAATGGTGCGGTATGGAAATCACACCATCTTGAGGACGATATCGAGCTTAGCGGGTTTACCGCGTGGACGCTGCAGGAGGCATCGTGGATTTTTGCCAAACACAGCCATGAAGTGCAGTTGCCGCAGCGCTATGTGGAGCATCCTATCTATTACCGCCGCCAGCTGCGCGTGCGTGCCTCGTTGCTGTACCCGCGCCAGATCGAGCTGCTGGAGCAGCTAAGCCGCAGGCCTTTGCGTTATGAGGCGCTGGCTGCTTTACCCAGTGTTGACACTGCGCAACTCAAGCATGATTTGTATGCGCTGTACATGTGCCGTGCTATCACCACTGACCCACGCAAAGTCGCGGCAGAGGCTGCCCGCGCAAGCCCCAGTGGGCTTGCATTTGGCCCCAGCAGCCAGGCGACTGAGCCCAATACCATGGGCGGCATGGTGCCCACTACACCGCAGAGCCTGCGCACTTTGCCAGCTAAATTGATTTAGCTTGGCGTCTTAGTCTGCCTACCCTACAGCGTCCACAGCGCCAACGCCGCTAACGGCGCAGTCTCTGACCGCAACACGCGCGGCCCCAAGCTGACGGGGATGTAGCCGCTGGCTGTGGCTGCCGCTTCTTCGGCAGGGCTGAGGCCACCTTCCGGGCCGCACAGACATTCGATAACGCAGGCAGGCGGCGCTGCAAACGCACCGGCCAGCAGGCTGGCGTGGTGCACGGAGAACACACAGCGCAGCACAGTGTCGTTAGCGCAGCGCAGCGCCGTGTCGTCAGCATTTGCAGCATTACTGCCAAGCGCAGGCGCTAACCTAGACTGCGTCTTCGCAGCCAGCCAATGGCTGAAATTTTGCACCGCATGCACCACGGGCGCGCGGTTGCGGCCCGACTGCTCGCACGCTGCCACAGCAATAGCCTGCCAGTGGGCTTGCTTTTTCTCGGCCCGCTCGCCCGACAAGCGCAGCACCGTGCGCTCGGTCATCAGTGGCTGGATGCTGGCTACGCCCAGCTCGGTGGCTTTTTCTACCAGCCACTCCATGCGCTCGTTGGCAGGCATGCCAATGGCAATGTGCACAGCGCGTTCGGCTTCGCGTTCGGCGCTGTGGTGCGGGCCGACGCACACACGCACCTCACTGCGGCCCATGTGCGTGACGGCCGCGGCATATTCACCACCTTGCCCGTTAAACAAAACCAGCGCACCACCGGGCTGCATGCGCAGTACTTGCACATGGCGTGCGCTGGCAGCGTCCAGCACTATCTCGGTGCCAGTGGCTAGCGGTTGGGGTGTGTAGAAGCGGGGCATGGGATGTTGTGAATACTATTAATTTAATAGCTGCTTGAGCAGGTTTTACCGGGGTTAGAAGGCTATTTTGCTTAAAAAAACAGCTCTGCAATGGCTCCAGCGGGCCTACAGCCTGCCAAACGACCATGCCGTAGTGTTCTGGGTGCCTTCGATCTCGTCTATCACTTTGAGCAGCGGCCCCAGCTCGCGGTAGCGGTTGCAGGTGGTGCGAATGTAGTGGATAAAACGCGGCGTGTCGGCCAGGTATTTGGCTTTGCCGTCGCGCAAGGTCAGCCGTGCAAAGATGCCCGCTACTTTGAGGTGGCGCTGCAGGCCCATCCATTCCACAGCGCGGTAGAACGCACCAAAATCATCGGCCCAGCCGTCGTAGTCCATCAGGCCCAGCTTGCGCGCTTTTTCCCAGTAGCGGATGGTCACGTCCAGCACAAATTCTTCGTCCCAGGTTAAGAACGCATCCCGCATGAGCGACGCTATGTCGTAGCTGATGGGGCCGTACACCGCGTCTTGAAAATCCAGCACACCCAGCCGGTCGTCTTGGCTGAGCATCAGGTTGCGCGGCATAAAGTCGCGGTGCACCACCACGCTGGGCGCAGCCAGGTTGCGTTGCACGATCAAGGCAAAGGCGCTGTCTACCGTTTCGCGCTGCTGCGCGCTCAGCGTGAACCCACGGTGCTGGGCAATGTACCAGTCGGGGAACAGCGCCAGCTCCCGGTGCAGCAATGCGGCGTCATACGCTGGCAGTATGCTGGGCTGGGGGGCGGTTTGCAGCTGCAGCAGTGCGTCTACCGCTTGCATATAGCGCGGCAGGTTAGCGTGGGCGTCTTCGCTGACTATGCCGTCCATCATGGTTTGCGTACCCAGGTCGGTTAGCAGCATAAAGCCCTGGGGTGCGTCCCAAGCCAGCACCTGGGGTACCAGCAGGCCTGCGCGGCCCAGCAGCTGGGCAATGTCGACAAAAGGCTGGCAGTTTTCTTTGTCCGGCGGTGCGTCCATGATGATGCGGGACGGGCCGCGTAACGTATCAACACGTAAATAACGTCTAAAACCTGCATCTGATGCCGCCACGCGCACGCTGGCAGGCGCCAGCTGGTGGGCTGCAGAGTTGGCGGTAAGCCACTGCGCAAAGGCGGCTGCACGCTGTGGATCAGCCCAACTGACGGGTTGTACAGTGGCTGCGGGCAGGGTGGTGTGGGAAGAGGGGGAGTGACTCATGGATAATCTATTCTACAAAGCCTGCAGACCTTGCACTGACACCACTGCGATTTGCAGGCTATATTTTGCTTGACTGCAACAACGTTGGATTAACTGCTGATTTTTGCCGCGCAATGCGACAACGCCACTTTTCATTTTTAGCCTCGCTGCGTGCCGTGCCTGCCGCCGTCGTGTGGGTGTGCTGTGCACCCGCGTGGGTGGCCGCGCAAACTACACAAACCCCACAAGCCCCACAAACCCCACAAGGTGCACCGCCAACACCTTCTGCACAACTGCGCTTGTCTGACACACTGCAAGACGTCTTTCCTGCCGACGTCAAAAGCCAGCAGCCTACCTTTGTGCTGGGCGACCGCATCACGGGTCGCCCCGACCTGGACACCGTGGTTGACGGCAACGCCGAGCTGCGCCGCAGCGGTGCTTTCATACGGGCTGACCGTATAGAGTACTACCAGCCAGACGACCTGGCCAAAGCGCGTGGCAACGTACACATTTACCGCGATGGCAACGTGTACACCGGCACCGACGCGCAGATGAAAATTGAGTCGGGTGAGGGCTACATGACCGACCCCACCTACAAATTTCTTAAAACTCAAGGGTATGGCCAAGGCTCGCGCATAGATTTTATTGACGACAACCGCTCGGTCATACGCAACGCCAACTACACCACCTGCACGCGCAAGCCCGGCCCCAGCTGGATGCCTGACTGGGTGATTAAAGCGTCGCAGGTCAGCTTTGACACCGAGGCCAGCACAGGCGAAGCGCAAGACGTGCAACTGCGCTTTAAAGACGTGCCCATCATGAGCTTGCCAGCGCTTAGCTTTCCGCTGTCAGACGAGCGAAAATCAGGCTGGCTGCCGCCCACGCTGAACATTGACAACACCAGTGGCGTAGAGCTGGCTGTACCCTACTACGTAAACCTGGCACCCAACCGCGACCTCACCTTGTACCCCAGCGTGCTAAGCAAGCGTGGGCTTAACGTAGGCACTGAATTCCGCTATCTTGAAAGCAACTACGCTGGCGGCGTGCGCTACGACCTGATGCCCGGCGACAAATTGCGCGGGCGCACGCGCTGGGGCGTCAGCGGCGCGCACAACGGCAGCATCGACACGGGTATTGCCAGCATAGGCAGCCTGGGCCTAAGCCTGAACTTAAACCGTGTCAGCGACGATGACTACTGGCGTGATTTTCCGCGTGCCAGCTCGGCGCTGACCCAACGCTTGCTGTCTGCCGACGGCACGCTGTCATGGGCGCGTGGGCCTTTTGCGCTGTCATTGCGTACCCTTAAATGGCAAACCCTGCAGGTGGCTGATTCGATCATCACGCCGCCATATGACCGGCTGCCGCAATTGAACGGGCGCACTACATTGCCCGGCTGGGCAGGCTTGGGCAGCCCGGTGGATGTGTCGGCCGAGGTGGACACCACGCGGTTTCGATCCGATGCCAGCTTGACGCTGCAGCCCAACAGCCAGCGCACGTATGGCCAAGTGCAAATCAGCAAAACCTGGAGCGCACCGGGCTACACCATTACCCCCAAATTGCAACTGCACAGCACGCAATACACCTTTGATGCGCCACTGGCCAACGGTGCCAGGCAAGCCCAGCGCACGGTGCCCACATTCAGTGTGGACAGCGGCTTGGTATTTGAGCGCGATGCCCGCTATTTTGGCCGCCAGTTTGTACAAACACTGGAGCCCCGCGCCTTGTATGTGCGCACGCCGTTTCGCAACCAGTCTTTGCTGCCTAACTATGACAGCGGTGCCAACGACTTTAACTTTGCCACTATTTACAGCGAAAACAGTTTTGTGGGCAACGACAGGTTCTCCGACAGTAACTTGCTCACATTGGGCGTGACATCGCGTTTGCTAGACCCTGGCACAGGGGCCGAGACACTGCGCCTGGCCTACGCCCAGCGGCTGCGCTTTACCGACCAGAACGTCACGCTGCCCGGCGGCACGCCCGAGAAAGCCGGCTTGTCTGACATGCTGTTTGGTGCCAACATCAACTGGAACCCACGCTGGTCCAGCGACGCCGTGGTGCAGTACAACCCCGAAACCCAATTGTCAGAACGCACCACGCTGGGCGCGCGCTACAGCCCTACCAACTACCGCACCTTAAGCGCTGCCTACCGGTTTACCCGGGGCCAAAGCGAGCAGGTAGACGTGGGCTGGCAATGGCCCGTCAACGACCTGTGGGGCGACAAAGGCAAAGACCTGGGAGCAGGGGCGGGCCAAGGCGAGGGCCGTTGGTACACGGTAGGCCGGTTGAACTACAGCTTGCGTGACAAAAAGATTGTGGACACCGTGGTAGGCTTTGAATACGACGCAGGCTGCTGGCTGGGCCGCGTGGTGGTAGAGCGCCTGCAAACCACCAACAGCAGTTCTAATAAACGTATCTTTTTCCAGCTGGAATTTGTCGGGTTTACCCGCTTGGGGTCCAGTCCCTTGTCGTCCCTGAGAGACAATGTACCCCGCTACCAGTATTTGCGTGACCGCGCTGCCCCCGTGCCCAACCGCTTTAGTACCTATGACTAGACCCTATGAATAATTTGAAATTTTCTGTTGCTGCTGCTTGCGCTGTATTTGCTGCGCTGGTTTTACCCACTGCGCCCAGTGATGCGCAAACTTTGCGTTTTACCCCCAGCTTGCCTTCGGCAGGCACACGCACTGGTGCGGCCAACGCCGTGCAGCGCAGCGCCGATTTTATTGTGGCGGTAGTTAACTCTGAGCCGATTACCAACAACGAGGTACGCGCCCGCGTGGTGCGTTTTGAGCAGCAGCAAAGCCAGCGCGGTGGTGCCATGCCTTCTCGGGCCGACCTGATGCAGCAAGTGCTGGAGCGTTTGATCAGTGAGCGCGCCCAAGTGCAGGTAGCGCGCGACAACGGTATCAAAATTGACGAGCCTGCACTGAACACTGCGGTGCAAAACGTGGCCCGGCAAAACCAGCTGACGGTAGACGAGCTGCGCAAACGCCTGGAAGCCGACGGCATCAGCTACAGCCAATTTCGCAGCGGCATACAAGACGAAATGCTGCTGGGCCGCGTGCGTGAACGCGAGGTAGAGCGCCGCGTGAATATTTCTGAGAGTGATTTAGACCAGTTTATTACTGAGCTTAAAGGCAACCCCGCGGGTGGTGAGGTTGAAATTAACCTGGCGCAAATTTTGATTGCCGTGCCGGAGTCAGCCAGCCCCGAGCAAGTGCAGGTGCTGCAAGCGCGCGCTGACACTGCAGCCCAGCGCGCCCGTGCCGGCGAAGATTTTGCGGCTTTGGCGCGCCGCCTGTCGCAGGCGCCTGACAGCGCCAACGGCGGGCAAATGGGCCTGCGCCCCGCCGACCGCTACCCCGGCTTGTTTATCGAAGCCACGCAAGCTACAGCCGCAGGGGGCATAGCGGGCCCTGTGCGCTCGGGTGCAGGATTTCACATTCTTAAAGTAGTTGAAAAAAAGCAGCAAAGTGCGCTGCCCGTGAGCGTGGCACAAACGCGGGCACGCCACATATTGCTGCGTGTAAATGCGCAACTTAGCGAAACCGCCGCGCGTACACGCCTGGTAGAGCTGCGCCGCCGCATCATGGCCCGCGAGATCAGCTTTGAGGCTGCTGCCAAAGAATTCTCCCAAGACGGCTCCGCCCCCGAAGGTGGCGACCTGGGCTGGGCCAATGCAGGGCAGTTTGTGCCAGAATTTGAAGAGGTGATGAACAGCCTGGCACCCAACGCACTGTCTGAGCCTGTAGTGACGCGTTTTGGCGTGCATTTGATTGCCGTGCAAGAGCGCCGCCAAGCCGACATCAGCCCCAAAGAGCAGCGCGAACTGGCCCGCGCCAGCCTGCGCGAGAAAAAAGCTGAAGAAGCTTTTGTGGTGTGGGCGCAAGAAGTACGCGGTCGGGCTTATGTGGAGCTGCGTGAGCCGCCGCAATAAGCCTCCACCATAAACCGCCGCTGCAGCACGCTTGCATCCTGATGCACCCTGATGTACTGATTGCCCCTGCAACGCCTTTGAGACAAAACTTTTTGTGAAACACATAGCGCGCAAGCGATTTGGTCAAAATTTTCTGACCGATGGCACCATCATTGACGCCATAGTGCAAGCCATCGCGCCCCTGCCAGGCCAGCACATGGTAGAGATCGGCCCGGGTTTGGCTGCGCTGACGCAGCCCTTGGTAGAGCGGCTGGGCGCGTTGACCGTGATTGAACTAGACCGCGATTTAGCCGCCCGCCTGCGCGAGCATCCACAGCTGCAGGTGATCGAATCTGATGTATTAAAAGTCGATTTCAGCCTTATTAAACCTGCTCAAGCAGCTATTAAATCTATAGTAACTGAACCCGTCGAGCCCAAGGTGCTGCGTGTAGTGGGCAATTTGCCGTACAACATTTCTACGCCCATATTGTTCCATTTGCTGGGTGTGGTGCACCTGGTGCAAGACCAGCACTTTATGCTGCAAAAAGAAGTGGTCGATCGCATGGTGGCCGCGCACGATACGTCGGCCTACGGCCGCTTGAGCGTGATGCTGCAGTGGCGCTATGCCATGGACAACGTGTTGCATGTACCGCCCGAATCGTTTGAGCCCGCACCCCGCGTGATGAGCGCCATAGTGCGCATGACGCCGCTGGCAGCACCTGCCGCAGTGAACTTTGATTTGCTGGAAGAACTGGTGCAAGTGGCCTTCAGCCAGCGCCGCAAGCTGCTGCGCCACACCCTAGGCCAGTGGCTGACACAGCGCAACTTTGCAGGCAGCTTCGACCTGCAGCGGCGTGCACAAGAAGTGCCGGTGGCTGAATTTGTAGCGCTAGCCCAAGTGGCTTGACTGCGTTGCAAGGCAGTGCATTAATGCATTAGTGCGGTTGTGCGATGCCCTATCGACAACGATCGTGTTGTAGCTGCTGCTGAGTGACCTCGCTTTGTTGGCGCTGATGTTTTTAAGAGTGATAGGCCAGCGCCGTGAGCTGCGGCTAGCGTGTTTGTGAAGAGTGATATTCTTAGATCGTGAGCTGCGGCGATAAAGGCAAGTCATGCTGCAAAATCTTACGAAAACACGCGCGAATGTTGATGGTAGACAGGCTGCCTTATGCACCGCGCGCCTTTCTCCAGATTTTCATCACGACCACGCTCCATCACCGCTGGGCTGATTGAGTAGTGATCGTGTCGCATCAGCTTGGTCGTTGTAATACTTGCTCTGTAATGCGCTAAAACGGCTAAGTACACGCTGTTTTCACAGTCTTTTAGCCGTTTTAAGCTGCAGAACCTGCTCAACCAGCTATGCAATTGATAGTGATTAGGGCTGCGTCATTCTTTTGGACTGCATACCACCTGCGTTCGAATTGCATACCACCTCCGTTCGTTCTGAGCCTGTCGAAGGGCCGCGAATCCTTCGACAGGCTCAGGGCGAACGGGGAGGAACGGGGGCGAACGGGGACGGTGAGCGCCATGAAAGCATCCACAAAGCACGGGCTGCTTAAAACCAAGCCAAGAACAATGTGACGAGTCGGGTCCGTCTCGATGAAAAATACGCAGAAAGGCGCGCGGTACAAAAATGAGACAAACAACCATCAACATTCGCGCGTGTTTTCGGAGTATTTTTGCAGCGAGATGCCCGGCTCGAGTCCAGCATCCCGGCGCGCACGCTAAGCCAAGCGACCAACTTCAAAGAGCGCACGCGAAACTAAGCGATCAGCTGTCCGGCACGCACGCGAGCCAAGCGAACAACTAAACCGGCGCGCACGCTAAGCCAAGCGACCAACTTCAAAGAGCGCACGTGAAACTAAGCGAACAAGCTAACCCAAGCAACCAACCAAAACAGCGAGACAGAAAATCTAACTCTCACAAGCGTACATTAGCCGAGCGACCAGCTCTTCGACCAAGCAAGTAGAAACCAGCAAAACCCAGCACATGCCAACTCCCTAGCTGCCCGAGGGAAAACTCAAGAAAGTTATTTTAGTAACCGCTACAAAAGCAATCAATACCCACGCAACACACGTCGGTACTGTATGGCCTCGGCAATGTGCGTTACCTGCACGTTGTGTGCACTGGCCAAATCAGCTATGGTGCGCGCCACCTTCAGCGCGCGGTGGGTTGACCGGCCCGACCAGCCCAGCCGCGTAGCCGCGGTGTTGAGGAATTTGCGCGACGCGTCGTCCAGCGCTACATGCGTGTCGATTTCCTGGCCTACCAAGCTGTGGTTGGCTTTGCCTTGGCGCGCTAGGCTGCGCTGCTGCGCCGCGTGCACACGCTGCGACACGGGGCCACTGGCTTCGCCGGGCCCGGCTTGCAGCAGGTCTTCGCTGGCCAGCGCAGCGACCTCGACATGAATGTCGATACGGTCCATCAGCGGGCCTGACAGCTTGCCTTGGTAGCGGGCTACTTGGTCTGGCGTGCAGCGGCAGGCTTTCAGGCGCGAGCCCAGGTAGCCGCAGGGGCACGGGTTCATCGCTGCAATCAACTGAAAGCGTGCCGGAAACTCGGAACGCATGGCCGCTCGCGATATGCTGATGGTGCCCGTCTCCAGCGGCTCACGCAAAGCCTCTAATGCTGCTCTGGGGAATTCAGGCAATTCATCAAGGAACAAAACGCCTTCGTGAGCCAGCGATATTTCGCCTGGTCTGGGGGGCGATCCGCCACCTACCAGTGCTACTGCGCTGGCGGTGTGGTGCGGCGATTGCACGACCCGCTGCGCCCAATGTTCAATTTTAAATTTACCCGCCATGCTGAGCACGGCGGCAGATTCAAGCGCCTGCTGCGTGCGCATGGGCGGCAGCAGGCTGGCAAAGCGCTGCGCCAGCATCGACTTGCCCGACCCCGGTGGCCCCACCATCAGCACGCTGTGGCCACCAGCTGCGGCTATCTCCAGCGCCCGCTTGGGGCCGCTTTGGCCTTTGACATCGGCCATGTCACGCAAATTAGGCTGCACGGTGGGCGCGGCATAGGCCAGGCGTGTCCACGGCTCAGCTAGCGTGCTGGTTTGCGCTTCGTCGGTACTTTTGGGCTGCGGCAGAAACTGCGCCACCACGTCTAGCAAATGCTTGGCCGCATAAATCTGCGCGTCAGGCACCAGCGCGGCTTCTTTGGCACTGGCCTCGGGCAGCACCAGCCGCGTGACAGCGCGGGCTACCGGCGCACTGGCATGGCCATCCGCGGCGCTGGCTTGCGAGGTAGCCAGCGCCATGGCCAGCGCGCCGCGCACGGGCCGCAAATCGCCCGACAGCGACAGCTCGCCCGCAAACTCATAGCCGTGCAGCCGCGCCGCGTCAATTTGCCCGCTGGCAGCCAAAATACCCAGCGCGATGGGCAAGTCAAACCTGCCAGAGTCTTTGGGTAAATCAGCCGGGGCTAAATTGACGGTGATGCGTTTGTTGCTGGGGTATTCCAGCCCGGCGTTGACAATGGCCGAACGCACCCGTTCACGCGCTTCTTTCACCTCAGTGTCGGCCAAGCCCACCAAAGTAAGGCTGGGCAAGCCGTTGGCCAAATGCACTTCGACCTGCACAGACGGTGCCTGCAAACCTAACAATGCACGTGAATGCACCAAAACAAAGCCAGTCACAAGTTAAATCCTTATTTTGGTGCACTAACTACTTTTAATGTGCACGCTGTTTTCATTAACGTTTCGCAACAACAAGGCGATGACGGTTTACTGTAATTTAATACAGTCTTTAGTTTTTGTACAGCGCAATTGCATTTAGGTGTGGTGTTTTGTATATGGCATGTTCTGTGCTTTATTGCTCATCACAGCGGGTTG
>JANNCO010000166.1:0-6418 GCA_031386655.1 Polaromonas sp.
GAACGCCCGCAGCATAGGTCACTTTCTCGGTCTCCAGCAGTTCATAAATCGACTTGCCGTCCAGCGCCGGGCCGGGGAACACCAGCTTGCAGCCCGTCAGTGCTGCGCTGTACGGAATGCCCCATGCGTTCACATGGAACATCGGCACCACAGGCAGCACGCTGTCGCGCGCGCTCAGGCACATCACGTCGGGCAGCGCAGCGGCGTACGCATGCAAGGTAGACGACCGGTGGGAATACAAAGCAGCCTTGGGGTTACCCGTGGTGCCACTGGTGTAGCACATGCTGGAGGCGGTGTTTTCGTCAAATTGCGGCCAGTCATACGCAGTAGGCTGCTGGCCTATCCACGCTTCGTAGCTGATCAAACCGGGTATGCCCGTATCGGCTGGCAGCTTGTCAGCATCACACATCGCTATGTAATGCTTGATGGTAGTGCAACGCGCGTGCACTGCCTGCACGATGGGCAAAAAGCTCATGTCAAAACACAGCACCTGGTCTTCGGCATGGTTGGCTATCCACACCACTTGGTCGGGGTGTAGGCGTGGGTTCAGTGTGTGCAGTACCTTGCCCGAGCCGCTGACGCCAAAGTACAGCTCCAGGTGGCGGTAGCCGTTCCACGCCAGTGTGGCTATGCGGTCGCTAAAAGCCAAATTCATGCCATCCAATGCGTTAGCCACTTGGCGCGAGCGCTTGGCCACATCGGCCCAGGTGTAGCGGTGCATGTCGCCCTCTACACGGCGCGAAACAATCTCGGTGTCGCTGTGGTGCTGGTCGGCAAATTCGATCAACGATGAAATGAGCAGTGGCTGTGACTGCATTAAACCTAACATGGCAAACTCCTAAATAAACTGCCCTAGTAAAACTGCCTTAATAGACTGTCTTACTAGACTATCTTAGTATTACGCATATCAGCATAACCGCAGATGCGGATTGACCCTGAATAACTACCCAACCTCGCCAAATCCTAAAAAACCTGCCTAATCCAGCCGCACAGCAGACGTATTTTGAGTCTGGGACAATCTAACGTATGAATTTAAATTCCAGCGAGCGCGGTTTCGCCCATTTAGGTACTGCATTTTTTACCCGCCAGCCAACTACGCCGTTGCCCAACCCCTACTGGGTCGCCCGCAGTTTGCCCATGGCGCGCGAGCTGGGCTTGGAAGATGCATGGATGCAGTCTGATGCTGCATTACAAGCACTCACGGGTAACGCCACGTTACCCGGCAGCCAGAGCCTGGCCAGCGTGTACAGCGGTCACCAGTTTGGCCAATGGGCGGGGCAGCTGGGTGACGGACGGGCGATTTTGCTGGGTGAGTTGACAGCGTCTGAGGGGCGAAATTGGGAAATTCAGCTTAAAGGCGCCGGCCCCACGCCTTATTCGCGCATGGGCGATGGCCGCGCCGTGCTGCGCAGCTCGATCCGCGAATTTTTATGCTCTGAGGCCATGCATGGTTTGGGCATACCCACCACGCGTGCGCTGTGCTTGACAGGGTCTGACCAACCCGTGCGGCGTGAAGAATACGAGACCGCAGCAGTGGTGACGCGTTGCGCACCCAGCTTTATCCGGTTTGGGCATTTTGAGCATTTCTCCTACAACGGTCAGCACGAAGACCTTAAAACGCTAGCCGACTATGTGATCACCCGTTTTTACCCCGACTGCGCTGCGCAGTCCAACCCGTATGCGGCCCTGCTGCAAGCAGTTAGCCAGCGCACCGCCATCATGGTGGCGCAGTGGCAGGCGGTGGGCTTTTGCCACGGGGTAATGAACACCGACAACATGAGTATATTGGGGCTGACAATCGACTACGGCCCATTTCAATTTCTTGACACGTTTGACCCTGCCCATGTGTGCAACCACAGCGACACGCAAGGCCGCTACAGCTACAACCGCCAGCCTAACATCGCTTACTGGAATTTGTTTTGCTTGGGCCAAGCGTTGCTGCCGCTGATTAGCGAGAGTGGCCAGCAAGACGAGGCGATAGCCGCGCTGGAGCCGTATAAAACTATTTTTCCAGAGCAGCTGGCCCTGCGCTTTTGCCACAAACTGGGTTTGCCAGAAGGCTTGGCAGGCAGCCAAGAAGTGATTGAAGGGGTGCTTAAACTGCTGGCACAGAACAAAGTGGACTTCACTATTTTTTGGACCCGCATGACCCGAAGTGCCGCCAGCAACGACTGGGAAGGCGTGCGTGACTTGTTTCTGGACCGCCAGTCTTGGGATGCATGGCTGCTATCGTATTCGCAGCTGCTTGAGCAGGTTCCACGGGATCAAGTGGTTAAATGGATGCAAAAAAGTAACCCTTTTTACGTGCTGCGCAACCATTTGGGCGAACAGGCGATTGCGGCGGCGAAACTTAAGGACTTTTCTGAGGTCCATAGGTTGTTAAGCTTACTGCAAGCCCCATTTACGGAGCAGCAGGGCATGCAATCGTATGCCGACTTTCCGCCAGACTGGGCTTCTGCTATCGAGATTTCGTGTTCATCTTAAATTAGGGAGAAAATTCTGGACGCGAAGGGCGCGAAGATTTCGCGAAGGACGCGAAAGGAGACAAAATAAATACCAAACTGAACATGATTTTTATTTGCAGCCTGGTCTACTTTTTTTAGTTTTTTAATTTGATTTTTTAACTTTGATTTTTGGGTTTTCCTTTAGCGTCCTTCGCGAAACCTTCGCGCCCTTCGCGTCCGGTATTAAATCTTCAATCCTTCAATCAACAAACTACACCATGACAAACAAAATTTCCAAAACAGACGCCGAATGGCGAGACCTGCTGACCGCCAAGGGGGCTGAAAAACTTGCCTTTGACGTCACCCGCCACGAAGCGACTGAACGGGCTTTTACGGGTAAATTCGATGCCAACAAAGCGGCGGGCACCTACACCTGTATTTGCTGCGACAAGCCGCTGTTTGAATCCACGGCTAAATTTGACAGCGGCACCGGTTGGCCCAGCTTTTTCCAGCCGCTGAATGCACAAGCAGTGGGCGAAAAAACCGACGGCATGCTGTTTATGAAACGTACCGAAGTGCACTGCGCTGATTGCGGCGCGCACTTGGGCCATGTGTTCAACGACGGCCCGGCGCCTACGGGCCTGCGCTACTGCATGAACTCGGCGTCATTGGGTTTTATAGGGCAATAGTCTTGGCCTGAGTAAGCAACTTGTTAGCTGTAATCCAGCAAAGCTGGACAAGCTAACAAGCTGACAAGCTAAGCTAAGCTAAGCTGACAAGCTAAGCTAACCTGTCAATCAACCAAGCCATCTACGATAATCTGCCCATGAAACAACTTCTTGATTTTTTACCTATTCTTTTGTTCTTTGGGGCCTACAAGCTCTACAACATCTATGTGGCTACCGGCGTCATCATGCTGGCCACTGTGGTGCAAATGGCGATTTTGTACAAAATAGACGGCCGTCTGCAAACCATGCACAAAGTTACCCTCGGTTTGGTGCTGGGTTTTGGTGCGCTGACGCTGGCTTTTCAAGATGAGCGGTTTATCAAAATAAAACCTACCGTGCTGTACACGTTTATGGCAGCAGTTTTGGGTATAGGCCTGTGGTGGTTCAAGAAGAACTTTCTGAAAATGATGTTGGGCGGTCAGCTTAATTTGCCCGACGGCGTGTGGCGTAACCTTACTGCTGCGTGGGTGGTGTACGCCCTGGCAATGGCAGCGCTCAACGGGTATGTGGCTTATTTTTACACCACCGAGCAGTGGGTTAACTTTAAGCTGTGGGGCTATGCCTTTCCGATAGTATTTTTAGTGGCGCAGGGCTTGTACATTGCCAAATATATCCAGCCCCATGACGATGAGGCGCAGTCCTGATGACCACGAACAAGCTGCCCACCGCTAGCCCCGATCTATTGGGCACTGGCCCCGCCAACCTATTGAGTACTGGCCCTGCCAGTGCGGACACCGTAGCCCAACATCTGCGCACCATGCTGCATACCAGCCAAGTGCAAGTGTGGGATGAATCTGCCTCGCACGCGGGCCACATGGGCAACCCCGATGGCACAGGTGTGGCTACCCACCTGCGGGTGCGCATTGCGTCACCACTTTTTACAGGGCAAAGCCGCGTGGCGCAGCACCGGCTTGTGTATGATGCGTGTCAAACGTTTTTGGCAGCTGGCCTGCATGCACTGGCCATTGAAGTGGAACCTTTGCAAGCCACCGCGCCCTAAGCTGTTTAGCCTGCAGGCAGCCAGTGCCACCTGCAGCTTCGCATATACTATCATTTGTATAGCTGCTTGAGCAGTACCTACGGCCTGAAAGCCCGATTTAACCTAAGGAAATCAATGAAAAAACAAGTCATTTCTAGCATCGCATTGGCTGTATTGGCCACACTGTCTGCCAACTGCGCCTGGGCGCAAAACGTGGCCATTGTTAACGGTAAGCCTGTGCCTACCGCCCGCGTAGACGCCCTTACCCAGCAAATTGCCGCCCAAGGCAAGCCCGTCACCCCCGAGATGACCGCGCAAATCAAAGACGAGGTCATCAACCGCGAAGTGTTTATGCAAGAAGCGCAAAAACGCGGCATTGACGGCAGCGACGAGTACAAAACCCAGATGGAAATGGCCCGCCAAGCCATCATGATCCGCGCGCTGTTCAGCGACTACCAAAAGAAAAACCCCGTCACTGACGCCGATATCAAGGCTGAATACGACAAATTTGTAGCTGCCAACGGCGGCAAAGAATACCGCGCCAGCCACATCTTGGTGGAGAAAGAAGACGAAGCTAAAAAACTGATCGCCGACATTAAAAAAGGCGGCAAGTTTGCCGACATTGCCAAGAAAAACTCCAAAGACCCCGGCTCTGGCGCCAACGGTGGAGACCTGGACTGGGCTAACGCCAGCAGCTATGTGGCCGAGTTTTCGCAAGCTTTGATCAAGCTGGAAAAAGGCAAAATGACCGACACCCCTGTGAAAACCCAGTTTGGTTACCACATCATCCGCCTGGAAGATACACGCCAAGCGCAGCTGCCGCCGGTAGAACAAGTAAAGCCGCAAATTACGCAGCAGCTGGGCCAACAAAAACTGCAGGCCTTTCAAAAAGAAATGCGTGACAAAGCCAAGATTGAGTAATGGGCTAACCTGCGCAGCAACCCGCGGCGCGTAGAACGTAAAAAGCGGCCTGGGGGCCGCTTTTTTAATGTCTTTTGGGCCAGTAACCCAAGTAAATCCTGCTCAAGCAGCTATTTAATTAATAGCGTTCAGTCATCATCAGCCTCTGCGCCTGCCAGCTCGGGAAACAGCACCTCGGTAAATCCAAAGCGTGTAAAGTCACCCACCCGCATGGGGTACAGCACACCCAGCAAGTGGTCGCATTCATGCTGCACCACGCGCGCATGAAAGCCGTCTGCCACGCGGTCAATTGCATCGCCATACTGATCGAACCCTTGGTAGCGGATGCGCGCAAAACGTTGCACCGCACCGCGAAACCCTGGCACCGACAGGCAACCTTCCCAGCCTTCTTCCAGCACGCTGGGCCCCAAGCTTTGGGTAGTGGCTGCGCTGCTGTAGCCTGTAACGTGTGGTGGCGGTGCTGCAGCAACATGCTGACGATCTAGCGGCGTGCGCTGCAGTTGGCTGTACACCACGCCTGCCAGTGGCGCGCCTTGCACGTCCAGCGGCGTAATGATGGGGTTGATCAACACCGTGCGCGGCACAACAGCCGCATCTGGGTAGCGTGGGTTGACTTGCCCCGTGCCAAAAATCACCACCTGCAAATCAACGCCAATCTGCGGTGCAGCCAGGCCTGCGCCATTGGCTGCGGCCATGGTGTCCAGCATGTCGCTGATCAGCAGGTGCAGCGCATCCGTGTCAAAAGCGGTCACCGCCTGGGCCACGCGCAGCAGGCGCGCATCGCCCATTTTGAGAAGAGTTTGAATGGTCATGCCCTATTGTCGATGGTATTGACGACAGTATGGTCAGGACAACACAGGCTATCTGCTAGATCACTTTATAAAGCCACTTGAAAACATCTTAGCCAATCTCAGCGTTTGCACAGTTTTATCTCTAGCTAGCGGTAATGGTGGTACGGATAGCCACCATGCCGATAACGTACTGCCGGATACACCACCACGGGTGGCGCTACTACCACAGGCGCTGGGGCCACCACCACAGGCCCAGGCTGTACCACGCCATAGCGCGGCCCTACTGGCACCACCACGCACGCTGTAAGACCTATAGCCAGCAGCGCCACAGCGCCCAGCTTGGCCACACTGGCAGCAATACACATTAATTTCATACCATTCTCCTGTAGGACGTACAGGTTTAACGCGCTACGTCATAAAACAGCAGACTGACCGCTGTATCCGGCAGGTAAAGTCGTGTAAGAGGCGAACAAATTTAAGACTGCACGGCATTCCACGCCGCCGCTGCGCGTTGCACTAAGGAGGGGTGCAGCATTCCCATTCTGGGTAACTGCC
>JANNCO010000193.1:0-4911 GCA_031386655.1 Polaromonas sp.
GTTTGGGTCAAGGCGTGTATGCGTTTACGGGCGACACCTTGACAGCGCACGGCGCGGTCAAGCTGCTGCAAACACGCGTCACTGGCCTGCATGTGGGCGGCAAAAGCGCCCTCGCGCTACAGGGCGTGCGCCACAACCTCGCGAGACAAGAGGCACTGGTGCTCTGGGGTGATGCACGCTTCACGCTGCCAGAGTGGTTTACATCGCGATTTCCATCGCGGTATGTGGCCGCTCAATTATTCGGCACACTGGACGAAGGGCAGCTTGCTAAAAGTCTGACCACGCCACCTGGCGTGAGCGATGGTTTGCGCGTCTCAGTGCCAGAGCGCGCTGTGCTTGAATTGCTGTACGACGTTGGCACGCACCAAGGCTTATTCTAATTCCCAATAAAATAGTGAATAATATGATTTCCTTAACCCTAGGAGATCACCATGGCCAGACCTGCAAGCGGGACAGATCAAATTGAGGCCGCCAGAGCCAGCTTAAAGAATGCTGTTACGGCAGACCAATTACGTGCAGCGCAGTCTGTGCTGTTGCCCCTGGAGCTTGGGCTTAGTTTGGTGCAGACGGCGCAGGCCATCGGTCGCTCAGTAGGGGCCACCTGCAAAATGCGCACTACGTACTGTGCCGTTGCAGCAGGTAAGCGCCCAGCTGCCAAATCCAAGACAACGCTGCGCAACCGAGCCAAAGCGACGCTGCAAGAAGAAGCGGCTGCGCTAGACAAGGTATTGCACGATGCGCATCTGGGCGGCATCGTCGTCATCCCGCGAATCAAACCTTTAGTTGAGCGCGCGTTGGGTCAAAAGATGGCGCTGTCTGGTTTGTACAGAATGCTGCACCGGCATAACTGGCGCAAGCTCGCCCCCGATACCCAACACCCCAAAGGCGACCCCCAAGCGCGCGAGGTGTGGAAAAAAAACTCCCCCAGCTGATCCAGGACACCCTAGCCAGTTTCCCCGTAAAGCAGCCGCTGCGCCTGATGTTTCAGGACGAAGCACGCTTTGGCCGCATCAGCGATTGCTGCTACTGTTGGTGCAAAAGGCCAATGCGTCCCTTAGTCAAGGCGATGCTCAGTCACCAGTATGTCTATGCCTACGCGGCAGTCAGCCCGCAGGATGGACTCCTAGACTCATTGGTATTGCCAGAGGTCAATGGGCAGTGGATGAACGAGTTTCTCGTTGAGATCGCCAGCAGGTATCCCCATGAGAACATTGTGATGGTGGTCGATGGCGCGGGCTGGCACAAGAGCAAGCGCTTTGCGATGCCAGCGAATTTGAAGTTGATATTCTTGCCGCCCTATTCGCCTGAGCTCAATCCGCAGGAGCACATTTGGGAGGAGCTGCGCGAGAAGAGCTTCTACAACCAGACCTTTGACTCACTCGATTTGCTTGAAGAGCATCTGGTGGCGTCGCTCAAAGTGATGGAGGCGCAACACGACACCATCAAAGGTATTGCTGCTTGGGATTGGATTATTAAAGCTATTTCTAATGGGAATTAGAATTACTTGGGTGATAGGCCGAAAACACTTATAAAAATGGCTAAAACAGGCCTAAACCTGCCTACCGGTCAAACCATTTGCACCCTTACGGTTTAAAAGACGGCATGGACGGCATTTTGGGCAGCTCAGGCATCTTGGGTACTTCGGGTGCTTTGGGCATCTCGGGCATCTTGGGCATCTTGGGTATCTCTGGCATGCTGGGCATTTTGGGTGCTTGCGGCAAGGTCGGTGGCCCGGACAGTACTTTGTAGTCCAGCATAATCTGGCTGCCCAATAGCTTGGCGGTTATTTCTAGCGACCTTCCTACGTAGAGCACTTGTACAGCCCTCCAGCGTGCGTTTTCTAGGTCGCGAAAAGCGGCCATCACCGCCACGGCTTTCACTTCGGGCTCAAACTTCAAGGTCAGTACTTTTTGCTGACCTGGTGTCATTAAAAATTCTTCTTTTTGCACCAGGTCGGTGCCTAATGTGGCTGTGTCTTTTTCAAACAACGAAAAAAAGTCTGCAGAATCAAACGCTGCGGTTGATTTAAGGGCGTAAAACCGCACGACCACAGGTGAAGCGCGCTTGCGGGCGTCAGGGTTGGTGTCAAAAGCAGCAATCACGGACATTTGTAAATTTGTAACCACAGGCGGCGGGGGCGGCGGCGTGCCACAGGCTGCAAGCAACAACATTAATAATGTGGTTGGCAACACACGCCATGGCTTAGCAAAAGGCGCGGTACAGGCTAATAGAGGGCGTGTGGTGGGCATAAAGGAAAGGCTTATGGGTTGTGTAATGTAACTTTTAGGTTATCACAGCTAAGACGAATTTAACCTACCAAAGTCACAATAACGCGTGGTTTGGCGCTGGGATTTGAAACTTAGGCTGGAGTATTCGTTTTATAGTCGAGTCTTATTACATGTTTGTAGGGTGAGACAACTCTTTATAAATGACGCCATGCTCAGTACTGAATCTGTCCAAGCCCTGTTAAACCCCATCAGCGACGATCTGCCCAGCGGTAGCGACCTGGAATATGATGCCGCCTTTATGGCGCTGGAGGCTGAGGCACGGCCCAAAGCAGAGCAGCAGTTTGGCGACACCGTCATCCCCGCGGTAGAGCCGGACTGGCGCAACTTGGTTGGCAGCATCACCGGTTTGCTGCAGCGCACCAAAGATGTACGTGTAACAGTGCTGGCCCTGCGCGCAGCCACACGCACGCAAGGCATAGAAGGTTTCGCCCTAGGCCTAGATCTGACTGTGGGGCTGTTGGGGCAGTTTTGGGACACTATTCACCCGCAGCTAGATGCGCAAGACGATAACGACCCCACTATGCGCATCAACGCGCTAGCGCCGCTAACCGACAGCGCCATGGTGCTGCGCGACGTATACGACTGCTTGCTGGGTACATCACGCAATGTGGGCCCGGTTCGGGTGCGCGACATTGCTATTGCCCACAACAAACTGACCGCTGGCAGCGGCGATGCGGGGTATTCGGCAGGGCAAATAGAAGGCGCACTGCAAGATATTTACGCCGCTGAGCCTGCGGCGCTGACAGCAGCTTGCAGCGCCGCCGAGGCGGTGCAAAAACTAGAAGCCATCATTCAAGAAAAAACCGGCCGCGGCGACCATATCGACCTTAAACCGCTGCGCAGCATTACCCACTTGCTGCGCCAAGCTTGCCAAGCGGCCATGGGCACACCCACCACAGAAGCAGACGATCAAGATGCAGCTGAAGGCGGCGCACCCAACACAGGTAGCGGTGTTCGCGGCGAGATTAACAGCAGGCAAGACGCACTGCTGGTGCTGGACAAAGTCATCAGCTATCTGGAGCGTACTGAACCCGGCAACCCAGCTCCGCTACTCATTAAACGTGCTAAGCGCTTGGTAGGCGTGAGTTTTTTAGATATCATGGCCGATCTTGCTCCCGACGCACTAGGTAGTATTCAAATAGTCACCGGACGCCCTACTGAAGATTAAACTTCCGTTTTTTTAGTCAATAATTCTATTTCAACATCAACATTTCAACCAAGGAAACCAAAATGGCCACCAGCAGCAGTCAAAAATTCGTTGCCCGTAACCGGGCTCCCCGTGTGCAGATTGAATATGATGTAGAACTGTATGGTGCACAGAAAAAAGTGCAGCTACCCTTCATTATGGGCGTTTTGGCAGACCTGTCTGGCAAACCAAGTGACCCACTGGCCCCTATAGGTGACCGCAAGTTTTTAGAATTTGACACCGACAACTTTGACACCCGCATGAAGGCCATGAAGCCGCGCGCTGCCTTTGCTGTGCCTAATGCACTCACTGGCGAAGGCGACTTAAAAGTTGATATTACTTTTGAAAGCATGGACGATTTTTCGCCCGCAGCTATCGCACGCAAAGTTGACTCGCTGAATAAGCTGTTAGAAGCACGTACCCAGCTGTCGAATCTGGTTACCTACATGGACGGCAAAGGCGGCGCTGAAGAGTTGCTAACCAAAGTTATGGAAGACCCCGCGCTATTGCAAAGCCTGGCTAACAGCAAAAAGCCTGAAGACGCCACGCCCGCAGCATAAGCCAGCACCGTATCAAAATATTAGCTAAAGAGGAACAACCCATGTCTGAAAAACTGGCCCAAGAAAGCGCAATTCAAGGCGTTACCTACGAAGGCGGCGACTTTGCATCGTTGCTGCAAAAAGAATTCAAACCACGCAGCAACGAAGCCAAAAGCGCTGTAGAAGCCGCTGTGCAAACCCTTGCACAGCAGGCCCTAGGCCAAACCAAGCTGATCGGCAAAGATGTGACCCAGTCCATCAACGCCATGATCGCTGCCATTGACGAAAAGCTGTCCGCTCAAATCAACCTGATCTTGCATAACGCCGAGTTCCAAAAACTCGAAGGTGCATGGCGTGGCCTACATTACATGGTGAACAACACCGAATCTGACGAGCATTTGAAGATTCGTGTAATGGACATCTCCAAGCAAGAGTTGGGCAAATCATTAAAGCGCTTTAAAGGCGCGGCATGGGACCAAAGCCCCTTGTTCAAGAAAGTCTACGAAGAAGAATACGGCCAGTTCGGTGGCGAACCCTTCGGCGCTATTGTGGGCGACTATCATTTTGACCAAAGCCCTCCCGATGTAGAGCTGTTAGGGGAGATGGCCAAAATTGCCGCTTCAGCCCACGCACCGTTTATTACCGGTGCTGGCCCATCGCTGATGCAAATGGAGTCTTGGCAAGAGCTGGCCAACCCACGCGATTTGACCAAAATTTTCTCCACGCCTGAATATGCTGGCTGGCGCAGCCTGCGCGAATCGGATGACTCCAAATACTTGGGCATGTGCATGCCGCGCTTCTTGGCCCGTACACCGTATGGCGCTAAAACCAACCCGGTAGAAGAATTTGACTTTGAAGAAGACACTGCAGGTGCCGACCACAGCAAATACGCATGGGC
>JANNCO010000244.1:0-2555 GCA_031386655.1 Polaromonas sp.
CTCTGTACCACAGGCTCATTATGAACAACGCCAACCCATGAACAAAATAGTTTTAATCACTGGAGCCTCACGCGTCATCGGCGCGGCCACGGCGCTGCTGGCGGCGCAGCAGGGCTGGTCGGTAGCGGTGAACTATGTGGCTAACTCGTTGGCAGCCGACGACGTGGTGCGGCAGATTCGTGCAGCGGGCGGCACGGCTATCAGCGTCAAGGCCGATGTAGCTATAGAAGCCGAGGTGCTGCGCCTGTTTGACACGGTCAATGCCAAGCTGGGCCGCATTGACGGATTGGTAAATAACGCAGGCGTGGTGGACGTAGCTTCGCGCGTAGACGGCATGAGCGTGGCGCGGCTTGAGCGCATGTGGGCCACCAACATCACCAGCAGCTTTGTGTGCGCACGCGAGGCGGTTAAACGCATGAGCACGCGCTACGGCGGCGTGGGTGGCAGCATTGTCAATTTGTCTAGCGCAGCGGCGCGCGTAGGCTCACCTGGCCAATATGTGGACTACGCGGCCAGCAAGGCGGCCATTGATGCTTTTACCCTGGGCTTGGCCAAGGAAGTAGCGGCCGAGGGCATACGCGTCAATGCTGTGCGCCCCGGCATTATCGACACCGACATTCACGCCAGCGGCGGCCAGCCTAACCGCGCTGCGCAGCTGGCCACCAGCGTGCCACTGCAGCGCGCGGGCACGGCACACGAGGTAGCGCAAGCGATTGTGTGGCTGCTGTCGGACGCGTCCAGCTACACCACGGGGTCGGTGGTGGATGTGACGGGTGGGAGATAGGTACTGGCGCTTTTGTTGAGATTGTCTGTTCTTGAATCTTGCTGTTTCGTTGCGTAGCGTACTTTCTTAAGCTCTCGAAGATGTTTCTCCTTAGACTTCGCAGTTTGCGACTCAGTGCAGGTTCATTGACTCGAGGATGTCTTACCTTAGACTTCGCAGTTTCGCGACGCAGTGCAGGCCCTGAGGTTGCGCCCCGGTCGACGGCCCCCTTCGGGGGTAGCATCTGCAGTGCTCACTTTTGGGGGAAATTTAGAAACTCGCTGCGCTCAGACATCTAAATTTCTTATCCCCAAAAGCTGCGCGCTTCGAGCCCGCCGCCCTGATTGGGGCGCAACCCCAAGGCCTGCACTGCACCGCGAATACCAGATTGGTGAGATTATTTGAGGTAAAGACACGCTGGGCGTATTCTGAGGCCTGTTTTTTAAGTGTTTGGGGCCACTAACCCAGGTAAAACCTGCTCAACCAGCTATGGTATTGATAGTATTGGCATTCTAATAATCTAACCGAAACACGGGCTGCCCCAAACCAAGCAAAGAACAATGTGACGAGTCGGGTCCGTCTCGATGAAAAATATGCAGCAAGGCGCGCGTTGTTGAAAGCAGCGCACCAAAGACCTCAGTTCGCGCGTGTTTGCGGAATATTTTTCGCGAAAGAGATGCCCGGCTTGAGTCCAGCGTACCGGCGCGCACGTCAAGCCAAGCGACCAACTCCACAAAGCGCACGGTAAAGCAGTGCAAACCATAGTGGCAACGTGACATCAAGCGCGCTACAGTCATGTTCTTTGAAGAAACAGTATTGTTAAAGGCACGGGTTGTGGCATTCATAAGTTCAAAATTTCATCTTTTGCAGCGCACGGTGACTGCGGCTACTTGCATGGCCTTGTGCACACTGGCACTAGCGCAAAGCGCCAGCCCATCGGTGCCGCGCTTTGTTGAAGAAACCGACGCGGCTGGCTTGCAAAGCCGCTTTGAAGGGGAAGGCGAGTTTTTAGTCGGTGGTGGTGTGGCTACCTTTGACTGCGATGGCGATGGCTTGCCTGAGGTATATGTGACTGCGGGCGTGAACAAAGCCAAGCTGTACCGCAACCGCAGCGCCAAAGGCGGCGCGATTAAATTAGTCGAAGAACGCTCGGGCCTGGAGCTGACCAACGCCATTGGGGCGTACCCACTGGACATGGACGGCGATGGCAACACTGACTTGGTGGTGCTGCGCGTAGGCGAGGTGCAGGTATTTAAAGGTTTGGGTGGCTGCAAATTTGAGCGCGCGAATGACGCCTGGAATGTGCAAACCAGCAATGGCTGGCACACAGCCTTTGCCGCTACGTGGGAGAAAGGCGCTGCGTGGCCCACACTGGCCATAGGTACGTATACCGACCGCACCAAGCCGGAGTTTCCGTGGGGCAGCTGCACGCCGGCGTTGCTGTTGCGACCTGGCATCGCGGGCAAAAAGTTTGCCGCACCCACGCCATTG
Source organism: Polaromonas sp. (assembly GCA_031386655.1). Lineage (GTDB taxonomy): Bacteria > Pseudomonadota > Gammaproteobacteria > Burkholderiales > Burkholderiaceae_C > JAAFIP01. The sequence goes on from JANNCO010000244.1 coordinate 2,255, forward strand.
CTGCCCGGCCACTGTGCACTGTCCATGCTGTTTACCGACTGGAACCGCTCCGGCGAAGCGGCCCTGCGTGTGAGCAACGACCGCGAATATTACAAAAACGGCCAGGAGCAGCTGTGGCATATGCCGCCGGGCCAGCCGCCCGCGCTGTACACCGCCGCCCAGGGCTGGAAGCCGCTGCAAATCTGGGGCATGGGCATTGCCAGCCACGACTTGACGGGCGACGGGTTGCCCGAATTTTTCTTAACCAGCATGTCTGATAACAAGCTGCAGCAGCTCGAAGCCGGTGCTACGCAGCCCAAAT
>JANNCO010000258.1:0-10469 GCA_031386655.1 Polaromonas sp.
TGATTCTATGAATTCGTTGTGTCGATGTGTTCAAAACATGTTGGCGCAGCAACCAGTTATGCCTGATGACCATAGCAAGTTGGCACCACTCCTTCCCATCCCGAACAGGACAGTGAAACGACTTAGCGCCGATGATAGTGCGGGTTCCCGTGTGAAAGTAGGACATTGTCAGGCTCTTATGCCGAAGAAAAAGCCCACTCATTCGAGTGGGCTTTTTTGTTTGTATATTGCATTGTTCAATGCTTGAACAGCAACTCTACGAAACTGCGATCAATTTAAAAAGATCGCCAAACACCTACTTAGTCGAACGCAACTCCCGGCGCAAAATCTTACCAACATTGGATTTGGGTAAGTCGTCACGAAATTCAATATATTTTGGGATTTTGTAGCCAGTTAAATTCTGGCGGCAATACTTGGCAATATCATCTTCAGTGAGTGTGCTGTCATTCTTGACTACGAATACTTTGATAGCTTCACCTTGCTTGGCATCGTGTACACCAACCACAGCGCATTCCACTACTCCTGGGCATAAAGAAATCACATTTTCGAGTTCGTTCGGGAAAACATTGAAACCACTGACAATAATCATGTCTTTTTTGCGATCAATAATTTTGGTGTAGCCACGCGCGTCCATTACGCCAACATCACCTGTTCGCATAAATCCGTCAAACGTAAACGCTTTCTCGGTTTCTTCGGCTTGGTTGTAATATGCCACCATCACGTTGGGGCCGCGAATGCAAATCTCTCCCGACTCACCGACAGGTAACGATTTTCCTTCATCATCTTTGATGGCGATGTCTACGCTGGGTAGCGGCAATCCAATGGAACCAGTGAATGTTCTATTGGTAGGCGGATTATTCGTACCGATCGCGACAGTTTCGCTCATACCCCAGCCCTCGACCATGGGGCAACCAGTCGCTTCGTACCAATGTTGGGCAGTTCCTGCAGAAGCTGCCATACCCCCGGCCTGAGAAATGCGTAGTTTAGAAAAATCTACAGTCTTGAACATCGGATGTTGTAGAAGTGCGTTAAACAAAGTGTTCACTGCAGGCAGCATGTGAAAGGGACGTTTCTTGAGTACTTCTACGAACTTTCCAAAATCCCTAGGATTAGGAATTAAAGTCATGTGTGAACCCCAGCGTATGGCAAGTAAACTGAGGCTTAGCGCAAAAATATGATAAAGCGGAAGTGCTGCAATACTGTTAGTTTTGCGAATATCGCCGATGTCTTCGAGTGCAGGTGTAAACCACGCCTCGGCCTGCAGGATGGCGGCCATGATATTGCGATGGGTTAAAACTGCGCCTTTACTTAAGCCAGTTGTACCTCCGGTATACTGCAAAAAAGCAGTAGAGTCTAGATTAGCAGGACTAGGTTTCAAACTCATCGAGCCACCTTCGGCAATGGCACGATTGAAAGACGTAACTGCACAACCGTTGATTAAGGATAATTTGTAAGCCGGTACCATTTTTGCCAAATGACGAACTGCAAAAGTAATCCAGTGGCCGTACCAAAATCCTAATAAATCACCCATTGAAGCTACAACGACATGCCGAACATTAGTTTTGTCGATGACCTCCGATAGAGTGTGTACAAAATTTTCTAATATGACAATGGTTGTTGCGCCTGAGTCGTTGAGTTGGTGCTCAAGTTCGCGAGCAGTGTATAAAGGATTGACGTTCACGCAGGTATAGCCAGCGCGCAATATGCCAGACATAGTCACGGGAAACTGCGGAATGTTCGGCAGCATAATGGCCACACGCGCACCAGGCTCCAGCCCTTTACTTTGTAACCACGCCCCTAAAGCCTCAGACAAGGTATCCAGCTGGCCATAGCTCATCCAGCAATCCATACACACTGTGTAGGGACTTGCTGCATGTTTTTTAAAGCTCTCATCCAAAAACGTAGCAACAGATCTATACTGGTCTGCGTCGATAGTATGTGGCACGCCATCAGGATAACTTTTAAGCCAAATTTTTTCCATAGATGTCTCCTAACTCATAATGTAATTATTCTAGTTCAGGCCACAAGCTATTGCCTTGGCTACTTGTCGCTTTGGGCGCAATGTGCACATCGAATAAGCGTACTATCCAGTCAGTTTCGCGCTGGTTAACAAGGGCCAAAAACGACTCTGACCCTGACGGACTGCGCTGTAAAGTTTTAAAAGTGTCAAAACCTGACTCTAAAAAATCCTGTAAATGCTGCAATCCAGCGGTATGCGCTGGAGCGCGCATCATGCGCAGCATCGTGCGTAATCCTCGTAGACGTGTGAGCTGAGACAACTCTAGACCTAAGTGCTGCACCAGTGCTAATTGCTCTAAACGCGCACTACGCTGCCCTACTTCACGCCAGGCTTCGATATAGCTGCCGCGCACTTGCGTATCAGAGATACCTTTGGGGGATGTATTGAGTACAGATACTGCCATCGCATAGTCAAGCTGCTCAGTCAATGCATGCAACTGGGTCAGCGCGGTGGCCACGCCGACTACTGATTGTGGAAAGAGCCGTTGTATCGCTGATGCAATACGGCCGAACTGAGCATCCCGCCGGGAAAAATCTCTATCGCCGTACAACTCGGTTAAGAAAAATTGAGCGGGTGCGGCCCAATCTGGGTGCAAAAGTACATCGGCATAGGTACGCTGAAATCTCACGCATTGCAGACGTTTTATCGCGGAAACAGCATGCTGCAGCACAGGGTAGGACCGCTGCTGAGTGCGCAGCATCTGAACGATGGCCAAGGCATCGCTGATAGAAGGTAATTGCCCAATCAAAATCATAGGCGGCGCAGTTGGTAAGTCAAAGGATTGAGTCATGGCGACACGGGGCAGTAAAAGACTTAAATAGTGTAAATTAGAAATCAATACTTTTACATGGCCTGAAACGCCAATTAGGCCGTATATATTGCTTAAGCAGCTATCAATAAAGAAGCAATTGATTGATGCAGCTGTAGGTGTAGTATCTCTTCAAACCAAAGGTATGCGCTTATGCATACCAACCGGCAAGATATAGCCCGTTTAAGTTATTTGGTGCGGGAAAGCAGTTACAGTTATTGCATGGTGAATGCTTGGATCCAACGGGTGATGACACTGCTACTGCTGATGTCGGGGATGGTGCTTTGCGTGTGGCTGTGGCCACAGTATCCATGGGCGGCAATACTATGTTTACTTGTACCTATACCTGTAATATGCCTTATTGAGGCCGTGCAGTTTGTGCTGTTGTATGTCGTAAATCGCCAGGATCCTACAGCGCGCGCCAGTGCAGCAGGGCATGTGATAGCTTGGTGGGGCGAGTTGTGCGCCAGTGTCGTGATATTTAACTGGTGGCAGCCGTTCAGGCGCAATGCCATACCCAACAACTTGCAGCCTGATGCCTTGTCAAGGCGTGGTGTCGTACTAGTACATGGTTTTTTTTGCAACCGCGGCTTCTGGATGCTTTGGATGAAGCGATTGAAGGCCCAAAGGCGCGTGTATATTGCTGTGGATCTGGAGCCCGCTTTTGGCTCTATTGACGAGTATGTAGGCATCATTGACAAGGCCGTCACCCAGGTAACGCAAGCCACCGGTCAGCTGCCCGTCGTCATAGGCCACAGCATGGGCGGTATGGCACTGCGCGCTTGGCTAAGCCAAGTTGACCCATTGCAGACGGTGCCAGCGCTTAATAGAGTGCAGCGTATCATCACCCTAGGTACCCCGCACCATGGCACATGGTTAGGCATGTTTTCGCACACCTTAAACGGGAGTCAAATGCGTTTGCAAAGTGATTGGTTGCAAGATCTACAAAAGCGTGAAAAAAGTATGGCTGCAGTAAAATTTACTTGCTTTTATTCCAATTGCGACAATATAGTATTTCCAGTGTCTATGGCCAAGCTGGACGGCGCTGACAATCGGCTTCTTGAACAGCTTGGCCATGTCGCCATGGTCAACGATGCCCATGTCATGAACGCATGCTGGAAGCTCATGGACTAGGCAATATGCGGCGTGATGACAATTTAAGCCAAAACGATTTTTAAAAAACAAGGACAAACCATGCCATTGATTGTTGTGATGGACGACGATGCGGGTACGCGCATGTTGGTAAGCCAAGTACTTAAAAAAGAGGGCTTTGACGTCATGGCGGCTGAAAATGGTGCCAAAGGGCTAGACCTTATACGTCAATTCAAGCCCGACCTGGTGGTGAGCGACGTGCAGATGCCGCATTTAGACGGCTTTGAGGTGCTTGATCAGGTACGCAAAGATCCAGAATTGGCCACCACGCCCGTGATTTTGTTAACCTCGTTGCAAGACCGTACGCATATGCGCCAGGGTATGACGACGGGAGCGGACGACTATTTGACCAAACCGTTTGCGCCGCAAGAGCTGCGCGAAGCAGTGAACGCGCAGCTCAATAAATTGTTGCGAGCCGACGCCATGCGTGCACAAGTGGTGGATGTCGCTGTGGCCGAAGCTTTAGAAGAGCAGCGGCATAAAATAAGCAAGCTGTATGAAGGGCGGATGGCCAAATCACTGAGCGAGCAGTGGCCAGACAGCGGATATGTGCAAGAAAACGAAAAATTCGGCAGCGCGACGGTGCTGTTTGCGGATATGAGTGAGTACGGCCAATGGACGCAGTTGATGTCCAGCACTGAGTTGGGCGACGTCGTACAGCAGTTTTATGGCAACGTGGGTGATACCGTGCATTTATTTGGCGCGCACTACATGCAATTCGTGGGTGATGGCATGCTATGCGTGTTTGTGGATGCAGGTGATACGCATTCGGTTAACCATGGCTTGCGTGCAGTGCGTGCTGCAATTGGTTTAAACGACGCAACGCGGCGTATTGATATGTATGTTAAACAAAATTTTGCTGATCGCGCATTGCCACCTTTCAAATTAAATATTGCTCTGCACGCAGGCCCTGTAGCATTTGCCAAGCTAGATGGTTTATTTGGCAGCAGTGGTCACACCACGCCTGTCGGCGATACCGTTACCGTGGCGTTAAAGCTTTTTGGCGCACGGCCGGCGCTTGGCTGGACTATTGCAGCCACGGTGCAGGCAGCACGCACGGTGACTGGCGCTGTGCGCACGGGTGCTCGCGCACTGGTGCAAACACCGGGTCGCAAAACGCAAGTAGACGTGGTCGAGATCTTAGGACTGATTTGAATATAGATAGCCCTTGGCACTATTGCAAAGCTGTGCGTTGCAAGTCAGATGGTGGGCATCTATATTGCGTGCCTGCGACCGGTAGACAACTTGTGCTGATCGGCCAATGTCAAGAGCTTTTTAATGCATTTAACTGACGGTAGTGCGGTGTAAAGTCAGGCGTAGTCAGGTGCAACAATGTGTCAAAACTGTCAATCACAAAATATTGCTGCTGGTAAGTGTCAATTTTGTAGGTTGACGCCATGCACCGCAGTACATCAGCTTGGGTTTTCAGTGGAATATGCTGCGGTTCCGTGGAGTGGATGCTGTGCCGCAGTTCGCCTCCACTGCTCAAAATGCCAGCGCCATAAGCGCGCAAATCCGCTCCCTCACGCAACAGACCAAATTCAATCGTGTACCAGTACAAGCGTGACAGCATTTCAACCGCGCCGTGTATTTGCGCTGGGCCGTGTTCTAGCTGGTGTGCCTTCAGCGCACCCAAGCCGTAGGCCTGAATATGGTTGGCATAGCTTGCATCAAACAGCAACGGCACATGGCCAAACACGTCGTGAAATAAATCTGGCTCGACAATGTAGTCTATCTCTAGAGGTGTACGTATCCAGGTGGTGACCGGAAATTTCCGTTGCGACAGCAGTGTGAAGAATGGCACCTCTGGTATTAACCCCGGCACGCCTACCAGCCGCCAACCCGTTGCGGGCATAAGCTGCGCATTGATGTCGTCAAAGCGCGGGATAGTGCTGCTGGACCCCAATCGCGGCAGTGCGTCAATAAACCCCTGTGCTGCCAGCCCTGGAAGCAGCGCCGACTGGCGCTCATACAGTTGCGCATACATAGCATGGTCTTGCGGGGTGTAGGCCGCATAATCTTGCTCGCAAGTGTAGTCTGCACGCGCTTGGCTGTAGTCTCCACGTGGCGGGCGATCAGACTGGCCGTAGATTACGGGTGCGACTACGGTTGCTATTGCGGGAGCGGACGCGGACGCGGACGCGGTATTGGACGACATGTTGTGGGCTACTCGATTTTAATATTTGCAGCTTTTATCAAAGCGCCGTATTTACGGTGCTCGGCTTGCACAAATTTATCGAAATCACCCAAGGCAACACGCGGGGGCATGATACCCATTTTGCTAAATTTCTCTTTGCTTTCTGCGCTGCTAAGTGCCTCGCCAAATGCAGCAGCGTACTTTTTTACATTGTCATCACTGGCATGGGCAGGTGCAAAAATACCAAACCATGTCGACACGTTAAAGCCCGCTACTGTGTCGTTCACACTGGGCACCTCTGGCGCAACATCGCTGCGTGTGAGCGTTGTCACACCCAGGGCAACCAGCTTGCCAGAGCGGATTTGCGGCAAAGCAGACGCGAGATTGTCAAACATAAAGTCAACCTGGCCAGACAGCAAGCTTAGCTGCGCAGGCGCTGCACCTTGGTAAGGAATATGCACGATGCGGGTGTTGGTCAGCGACTTGAACATCTCGCCTGCGATATGACCGATGCTACCGTTGCCACCCGAGCCATAATTTAAACGGCCTACGTTCTCCTTGGCATAAGCGATCAAATCGGCGGTGCTGCGGATATTGAATTTTTTGGCCTGCTCTGCATTCATTACCAAAATATTGGGAATGGAAGCTACCAGCACAATGGGCTTGAAGTCCTTGAGCGGATCGTAGGGGAAGTTGGCCACCAGCCAAGGATTCGCCGCGTGCGTTGCCACCGCGCCCATGAGCAACTGGTTGCTTTCCACACTGGACTTGGCTACTTGGTTCGCACCAATGTTGCCGCCCGCACCGGGCTTGTTTTCCACAATGATCGTTCCCAATTTGCCGCGTGCACCGTCTGCCAAAATGCGCGCCGATATATCTAGCGGCCCACCTGCCGGGTAGGGCACGACGATGGTGAGTGGCTTGGTGGTTTGCGCATTGGCCAGCAGGGTACAGCTTGCAATGCATAGCGCTGAAAAGAATTGTTTTAATAAGCTCATGGGTTGTCTCCAACAGTTTTTAGCAATTTAGCCAGGGGTCTCACGCTTTAAGGGCACCGCGTCTTATCTGGTCCAGTTCAATACTTTCAAACAGCGCTTTGAAATTGCCTTCGCCAAAGCCTTCGTTGCCTTTGCGTTGGATAAATTCAAAAAAGATCGGGCCTAGCTGATTTTCGCTGAAGATTTGCAGCAGCAGCTCGCCACGCGTGCCATCCATCAAAATATTGCGGCTTTGCAGCGCGGCTACGTCTTCGCCGTGGCCGGGGATGCGTTTGTCCAGCAGCTCATAGTACGTCTCGCCTGTAGACAGCAGCTTCATACCGCTCATTTGCAGCGCATCTACACTGTCAATTAAGTTAGTAGAACCCAGCGCAATGTGCTGAATACCCTCGCCGTGGTAACGGTCCAGGTATTCTTGAATTTGCCCCGCTTTCTCGTTGCCTTCTTCGTTGATCGGTATGCGAATGTGCCCACACGGGCTGGTCATGGCTTTGCTTTTCACGCCAGTCGCCTGGCCTTCAAAGTCAAAGTAGCGCACTTCACGAAAGTTAAACAAACGCTCGTAAAACCCTGCCCACTCTTGCATGCGGCCACGGTGCACGTTGTGGGTGAGGTGGTCAATATAGTTGAGGCCGTGGCCCACGGGGTTCAGGTCAGCGGCGGTAATGCCCGGCAGCGGCGCAAAGTCCACGTCATAAAAGCTGATGTTGCCCAGAACCGGAGGTTCTTCGTTGCCTTGGCCATCCGTAGCGCCGTTTTTGCCGCGCCATTTGTCTACCAAATAGATCACGCTGTCGCCTATGCCTTTGATAGCCGGAATGTTCAGCTCGCCCGGTCCGGCTTGGTCGGCGTAGCCCCACGCGCCCAGCGACTTGGCGCGCTCATACGCCGCCTTGGCGTCTTGCACCCGAAATGCGATGGCGCAGATTGACGGGCCGTGCATGCGCGCAAAGCGCTGGGCAAAGCTATCGGGCTCGGCGTTGACGATAAAGTTAATGCCGCCTTGGCGGTACAGCGTGACGTATTTATGGCGGTGTTTGGCAAAAGGTTTAAAGCCCATGCGCTCAAACAGCGCGCCCATGGCCTGCGGGTCGGGCGCGGCATATTCGATAAATTCAAACCCTGCCGTGCCCATGGGGTTGTCCCACACGGTGCCCGGAGTATTTGGGGTGTTTAAGGTATTTGCCATCGAATAATCTCCTTGAAAACAACTAAGGCCAACCCATACGCGAAGACAAAACTGTCAACTACAGGGCACACGCTAACCATTTGCCAACCACTTGCTAACCACTTAGCAGTGTAGTAGCGCAGCACATCAATAATCGAGCGTTCTGCAGCGCCCTACATTTATAAAACGCAGTAATATTGCAAATTATGCAAAACGAAGCACTTGACAAGCTAGATGCCCACATTCTGCGCATTTTGCAGATAGACGGCCGTAAAACTTACGACCTGATTGCCGACCAAGTCGGCCTGTCGGCCAGCGCCGTGCTGCGCCGCGTCAAGCGGCTGGAAGATGCGGGCATCATTGACCGCTATGTGGCGCTGGTCAAACCGGAGAAGGTGGGTTTGGGTTTGACGGCGTACATCAATGTGCGCCTGGAAAAGCACACCGAAAGCCACAAGCGCAACCCGATGGATGTGTTCAGCGCCAGCGTGCAAACCTGGCCCGAAGTGGTGGAATGCGCTGCACTGACAGGCGAGATGGACTACCTGCTGCGCCTGGTAGTGCATGACATGCAGGCGTACTCCCGCTTTATCATGGACGTGCTGCTCAAGCACCCCAGCGTGCAAGACTGTAAAACCAGTTTTATGTTGAACCAAGTCAAAAGCACCACGGCCGTTCCGGTGTAACGCACATTTACGTTTAAATTATCTTGTTTCACTATTAAATTAATAGCTGCTTGAGCAGGATTTACTTGGGTTATCTGCCTGTTTCATTGATAAATTGGCTATTTCAATTAAACTCAGGTCTCTAACTAAAAGCATGGCATTTTTGGGGTTTACCCTTACATTGAACACATGGTTGATTCAAAAGCACTGTTCCAAGCTACCTTGGGTGCGGGTACAGAATTTTTTCGCGCACCGCCCAGCTACACGGGCCAGCCCAGCAACGCTGCCCAGCGCGAGCAGCCGCTGGTGGTGCCTATCCGCGCGCTCAGCACGCGCCACCGCCGGGGCATTATTCGCCACTTGCTGGCGCTGTCAGACGAAGACCGCTACTTGCGTTTTGGCTACGCTGCGCAAGAAGCGCAAATTCGTGCTTATGTGGACGGGCTCAATTTTGAGCGTGACGAGATTTACGGCATTTACAACCGCAGCTTGACCTTGATCGCAGTGGCGCACTTGGCTTTTTCTAACGATCCGAAAACTCAAAATTGCGCAGAATTCGGCGTGTCGGTGCTCAGCACCGCGCGCAGCAGGGGCTACGGCACGCAGCTGTTTGACCGCGCCATTACGCATGCGCGCAATGAAGGTGTGGATTTGATGTTTATCCACGCGCTGAGCGAAAACGCCGCGATGCTGAAGATTGCCCGTAACGCGGGTGCACGCGTGGAGCGCGACGGCAGCGAGAGCGAGGCGTACCTAAAGCTGCCCCCCGCTGACCTGGACAGCCGCGTGACCCAAGCGGTGGAGGACCGGGTGGGCGAGGTGGATTTTCAACTGAAAGTGCAGGCCAAGCGGTTTTGGGATTTCTTGGGCAGCGTGCAAGAGATACGCCATGGTGTGCGCGAGGCGCGGCACAAGTCGGCGGAGTAAGGTTTTCTGCGGCATCGGAGTTGTCGTAATCGAACTAGTTTTTTTGCCAGGGGGCTGGTGTCTGGGCTCAGGGTAGTGTCGGAGAGCTGGCTTTTTAGCCTAGCGTACCCGCCGGATAGCTGAACTCCGGTCTAACGATATCTCCGGAAAGCTGGACTCGAGCCGGGCATCTCTTTCGCGAAAAATATTCCGCAAACACGCGCGAACTGAGATGTTTGTTTCGCCAGCATTGTCAACGCGCGCCTTGCTGCATTTTTTTCATCGAGACGGACCCGACTTGTCACATTGTTCTTTGCTTGGTTTTAAGTAGCCCTTGCTTCGGTTGGGTTGTTGGAATGCTCAATACTATCAATTGCATAGCTGCTTGAGCAGGTTCTGCGGCCTACAACAGCTAAAACACTCTGAAAACAGGCCTCAGAATACGCTTAGCGTGCCTTCAATGCCTGTTCTGTGCACGCCTTGGCACTTGGCGTGAACAACTCCGCGGCTGTCCTCCGCCCTGCGGGCTCCCCCTTTATGCCGCTGCGTTGTCCACACCAAGCACCAAGGCTGCGTACTGGCTAAGTGCGGATTGCAGCGGTTGATCGCTCACCA
>JANNCO010000273.1:0-5780 GCA_031386655.1 Polaromonas sp.
AAACCAGGCGTCTTCGCAAATCAGCAGGCCCACAGACATGCCCTCTACCTGGAACACGCACACGCCCTGCCCGGGTGTAAAGTAGCGGCGCTCGTCGAATACCTGGTAGTTGGGCAGCTCGCGTTTGGCATAGGTTTCTAGCTTGCGGCCCTCGCACAGCACGCTGGCGGCGTTGTAGCGGCGCTGAATAGCAACACTTTTGGTGCGCACTCCGTCGCCGTTTTTACCGCCCACCGGGTGGCCCACCACTACGTACAAGCCTTTTAACCCTGCCAGCTCGTGGGCCACAGTGGCCATGGCATCATCGCAGGCGCGAATAAAAGCTGGGCGCAGCAGCAGGTCTTCCGCAGGGTAGCCGCAAATCGACAGCTCAGGCGTGAGCACCAGCCGCACGCCCTGGGCATAGGCGGTTTGCGCTGCGGCGATAATTTTGGCAGCGTTACCCGCCATATCGCCTACGGTAAAGTTAAGCTGCGCAACGCAGATTTTGAGAGACATAGTGTGAGTAAAAAAGGTTTTGTGCAAAGCAATGAGGCGGCTACCCTAGTTGATTATGTCACTGGCACCGCCGCACCGGTGGTAACGCGCATTCATGCCTCGCCGCTAGAGGTGAATGCCCAGCAATGGAACGCCCTGCTAGCCGCCAGCGACGCGCCTACGCCGTTTATGCGGCATGAATATCTAGCCGCCCTGCATACCAGCGGGTCAGCCTGCACTGACACTGGCTGGCTGCCGCAATTTGTTAGCCTGTACAGCGCTGACACTGACGCAGGTAATGGACAGCTACTGGCCAGCGCGCCGATGTACATCAAAGACCATTCCTACGGCGAATATATCTTCGACCACGCCTGGGCCCGCGCCTACCAAGAGCACGGCCTGCGCTACTACCCGAAGGCCGTGGTGGCTGTCCCCTACACGCCCGTTCCAGGCACTCGTTTTTTAAGCAAAACAGGTGATTTATCCAAGCAGTTACTGCTCAAGCAGCTAGCATTTTGCGAGCAGCACAATATATCATCACTGCACGCGCTGTTCACGTCTGACGCTGATAAAACGATGTGCGACGCCCACCCGCTGATGGCCCGGCAGACGGTGCAGTTTCATTGGACTAACTGTACCCCCACGCTCCCTGCTGCGCAGGGTACGCTGCCCCCCGCGCATGACGAAGGCAGCGCCCGTGCCGCTACCGGGGAGCGTTTCGCCTTAGGGCGGCCCGGCAGCGAAACTGCAAATGAAACCGAACCCTACGGCAGCTTCGAGCATTACCTGTCAACTTTGGCCCAAGATAAACGTAAAAAAATCCGCGCCGAACGCCGCAAGGTAGAGGGTGCTGGCATCACCTGGCGCACCGCAGAAGGCGCGGCTATCAGCGCCAGCGACTGGGCGTTTTTCTACCGCTGCTACGAACGCACCTACCTGGAGCACGGCAACGCGCCCTACCTCACCCCCGCGTTCTTTGAAGCCATGGCGGGCACCATGCCCGAGAACTGGGTCATGTTCATCGCCGAGCACAGCGGTCAGCCCATTGCCAGTAGCTTGATAGCCGTTAGCTGTGACTACAGCCAGTTAGGCGCTGCGTTTGCATTCAATAAAAATCCAGGGAACGGTTCAGCCAATGCCCTAATTGCCAATGCTACAAATTTAGTAGCTACCCGAGCAGATAACACAGCGCGAAAGAGTGATTTACCATCTAAAAACACGCTACCTACACAGCAGAAAATAGCCTACGGTCGCTACTGGGGTGCGCTGGCACGCGTAGACAGCCTGCACTTTGAAGCCTGCTATTACCAGCCATTGCAATGGTGCATAGACAACGGCTACCACCGCTTTGAAGGCGGTGCCCAAGGCGAACACAAAATGGCCCGCGGCCTGCTGCCCGTAGCTGCCCACAGCGCCCATTGGCTAGCCCACCCCCAGTTTGCCGACGCTGTGGCTCGTTTCTTAGAACGCGAAGGCTCGGGGATTAATAACTACATGGAGCATTTGGAAGGGCGCAGCCCGTTTCGTGTTTGAGTAGATTTATAAATAATTTTAGATAATTTACAACCGCTTTTCACCAGCTAATTTTAGTAAAGGTACTTGCGCGCTCTTATTCAACATTAATCGTCTCACTAAAATTAAACCGCATCACAAAAAACTTAAATATTCAAACAATTGAAATAAAGATTGATGGGGTAGCTTTACGGATTCGTACGAGGTAACGATATTTAACGTGATGGTATGTTTTTGGAGGTATCAATTAAAGATACGAACCCTTTGAGTCAACTAGCCGAGGTTTTCTATTCCGACGTTACACATCAGTTCACCGTGTCTTGCTTCGAGCCTGATATACCGCTGTCCATCATAGAAGAACTTATTCGTAGCGCACGGCTACACCTCCTAGCTATAGATCAATAGTAGAATAAAAAATACGGCAAAATGCCGTACAATTGAGATTGCCAACTAATTACTTTATTTTTTCAAAATGTCAGCAGTCCTATCCACAGCCCGCCTAGAAGCACGGTTACCGGCCAACATCCACAGCCTGCTCAAAAAAGCGGCTGATTTGGAAGGGCGCAGCTTGACTGATTTTGTGGTGGGCGCTGCACACGAGGCGGCCAAACGGTCTATCGAACAAGCGCACATGCTGCGGCTGTCGGTGGCAGACCAGTCGGCATTTGCTGCGGCGCTGATTGACCCGCCTAAGCCTAATGCGGCGCTAAAGCGCGCTTTTGCTAAGCAACGCAAACTGATTGCGCCGTAAATGGGTGCTCAATTTCGTGTCGTGCCACTGGCCGGCACGCATGACCGAGCGGCTTTTAACTGCGGTGTGCCTGCCCTAGACCGTTATCTTCACCAACAAGTGTCGCAAGATATGCGCAGGCGGGTAACGTCGTGCTTTGTTGCGATCACACCAGATGGGCAGCTTGCAGGGTTTTACACGCTAGCATCTACCAGTGTAGCGCTGTCTGATTTACCTGCAACGCTGGCTAAAAAGCTACCGCGCCACCCGCTAGTGCCTGCTGTGCGGATGGGGCGCTTGGCTGTAGCAGTGGCGCATCATGGTGTAGGTTTAGGCGCAGCGCTACTGGCCAACGCCTTACAGCGCGCCAGCCAGTCTGACATTGCAGCCTATGCGCTAGTAGTAGATGCCAAGGATGCGCACGCCGCCGCCTTTTACGCGCACCAAGGCTTGCAAGCCTTGCCTGATGCAGAGCGCACACTTTTTATGCCACTGGCTAGCGTGAAACTTCTTGCAAAGAGTGGATTGCAGGTTAACGTTTAAAGCTTGGGAGCTATTTATGTATTTGTTGAGGTTGAGGTGATCGGTGATTATCAGAGGATTAACGCGATGCAAGAAAGAAGTATTGATTGCGCGCCAACCAAGACAGCAACACGGTTAAGTACGCAGTAATCGACTGATTTTGGTACCCCAGTATGAGGGCGATTGATGCATGACCAACCGTGCGTACGAGACAGTCTACGCAAGTGACGGTACTAAGTCGGCGGCGATCACAAAGCGCATCATTAGCATTAGAAAAAAGCCAGACTTAATTGAAAATGGCCCTTACGGGCCATCAATAAAGCTCAACCAGCTACGCAATCCATAGCATCAGCCTTGCGGCGTTTTACCCACCGCGCTCACTGGCACAGGCACAGATCCTGTTCTATTGTTTTCTACCCACTCGCGTATGCGCTCAGCGTCGCCCAGGCGGCTAAGCTTGCCTGCGGAGTCTAAAAAATACCATGATCAGTTTGCGGCTTACACCCCAGCCCTAAACAACCCCAAGTTCTTTGTGTTGTAGCTTTTGATATTGGGCACCACATCGGCTAAGTTAGATGGGCTCACGCCCATCCATGTAGCAAGGGTGGCGGCGAGTTGATCAACAGCCATGGTGGGCAACATACGGCCTTGGCCAACATCATCGGGGCTATTGGTGCCCAGAATCGGCGCTTGACCGAAGAATCTGCCGCCATTGACTGCGCCGCCGGTCACAAAGTGGTAGCTACCCCAGCCGTGGTCCGAACCGTCACCGTTGGAGGCCAGCGTACGGCCAAAATCTGATGCCGTGAACGCCGTGACTTGGTTCGACACGCCCAGCTCTATCATTGCTTTATCAAATGCTGCCATCGCACCGCCCACCTGTTCCAGCAATACTGGGTGTAGGTCGAGCAGGCTGTCGTGGTGGTCGAAGCCACCGAGGCTGACGAAAAAAACCTGTCGTTTGGCACCCAGTGCGGTGCGCGCAGAGATCATGCGTGCCACCATCTTCAGCTGCGCGGCCAGCCCTGTGCTGGGGAATAGGGTGTTCAACCCCGGCGTGCCGCCCAGCGCGCCCGTGAAGCTGAAGTTGGCATCTATCGAACGCTGCACCACGCGTGCATATTCGCGCTCTAGGTTGTTGCTGCTGGTTGAGCTGGTGATGAACTCGCGCAGCGTCTGCGCTGCAGCGCTCGATCCATACAGCGAATTACCGATACCGTTGATGGCCACCGAGCCGCTGCTCGACAGCTGGTACTGCGCCGTAGTTTTGCCCGACAGATAAACTGCGTTCCCAGAGACGCTGACTGCGGTGAACGTGGCCTGCGAATTGCCGGCGGCAAACAGGTCGCCCATACGTCCGCCCCAGCCAGACGACGCGCCTTCTGGGTTGCTGGCCTGCCAGACCGATTGCTGGTCGTTGTGCGAGAACAGCTTGGGCGGCAAGGGCACTGAGCGTGCGGTGTACTGTGCTTGAGTGGTCGGCTGAATTAGCGAACCAACGTTGAGCAGCACACCCATACGACCCGCGTCAAACATCGGCTTGAGTGCCGACAGCGCCGGGGACAGTGCGTACTGGCGCGCGTTGGGTAGCGCGGTGGTTGGAACAAGCAAAGTAGGTGCTAGCAGGGCACGGTCAGTGGCCAGCCCAGCGCGCAGTGAGGCGTAGGTGTTGTAGGTGCCCTGGTCGTAGGGCACCAGGGTGTTGCCGTGGTCGTTACCGCCATACAGGAAGACGCAGACCAAGGCCTTGTAATCGGTGGGCGCCGCCTGCGCAGCGGCCTCGCCAATGGCCGCTAGGTTGAGCGCCCAGGGCGCAGCCACGCCGGTGGCCGACAGCGCCGAGGCGCGCTTGAGGAATTCGCGGCGAGAGTTCTCTGATGTCATGTTGTGCTCCGATGGATTACTTGGCGACCAGAAACTCAGGGGCAGCTACTGTCAGCAGTATTGCGGTGTATATGCGGTTCAACTGGTCGGCGCTTGTTACCCCAGGCATCGCCGCAACGGTCTCGCGGATACGCATTACCCGAGCGGCACCCAGCTGGTTGGCCGCAAGCAGCAGGTTGGCTTCTGCCGCCAGTGCTGCAGGATCGCTGGCCAGTGCCAGCCACTGTGTGTAGTCGGCTTTGGCGTCTGATTTGAACAAGCCCTGCGTATCGGAAATGGCCGACTGCATGAAGTTCAGATAGCCCGCAACTGAGGTCTCGGTAGTGATCTGGAATTCGGGTGCTACTTTGCCGGCAGTGGCAATGGCCGTGTTGGGTGGCAAGTATCCCGGTCTGTAGAAGTTGAAAACCGAAGGGGAGCGCATCGGGCTTTGGCCCAAGCGCTTGGCTGGATCGGCGGTGTCTTCTATATTCCAAAGCCCCGACGGAGAAGTAACGTTGCAGGCGCGCGCCCACGCTGCAAACCGCAACACGGGTTCGCGCAGCTTACCGCCGTTGGGGTCAGCCAGGGATGCAGTCGTATTGCGCGCTTCAGTGTCGAGTAGTACGGCCTGCAGTACCGCAGCAAGATCACCGCGCACCCCAGCACCGTTGTT
>JANNCO010000302.1:0-19150 GCA_031386655.1 Polaromonas sp.
CCCTGCAGCTGACCGCGCTGGCCGATGTGCGCGTGGTGATTTTGGGCCAAGACCCCTATCACGGGCCGGGCCAGGCCGAGGGGCTGGCTTTTTCGGTAGCGCGCGGCGTAAAAATCCCGCCCAGCTTGCGCAATATGTTCAAAGAGCTGCAGCGCGATGTGCTGGATGATCTAGGCCTGCAGCCCCCCGCACACGGCAGCCTGCAGGCGTGGGTGCAGCAAGGCGTGCTGCTGCTCAACACCACGCTGACGGTAGAAGACGGCCAGCCCGCCTTTCATGCCAAGCGCGGCTGGCAAGTGCTGACCGACGCTGTCATTACGGCCTGTGCTCAAAAAACCACGCCTGTGGTTTTTATGCTGTGGGGCGGCCACGCGCAGGCCAAGCTGGATTTGATTGCGCAACATAACCACAGCCAAAACAGCAACCAAAACATGCGCCACTTGGTGCTGATGGCCAACCACCCATCGCCGCTGTCAGCCGTGCGCCCGCCTGCACCATTTATCGGCTGCGGTCACTTCAGCGCAGCGCGTGCAGCGGTTGCACAGTACGATGCACAGGCCGCCGCAACGCTATTTATTTCATAGCTGCTTGAGCAGGATTTACTTGGGTTAACGGCCTAAAACACTGTAAAAATGAGGCCTCCAGCAGAAACCTAATCAAGTGCGCGACTAGGCAATTCACTAGAGCTGCCTAGTCGCCCAAGCTACCCATGCGCATATCGTCCAAGTAGTCGCGGGCAATGTCTACCGTGCTGCGTTCGCCCACGTCGGCAAAGCGTTTTTTCAGCCACTTTTGCGCGCAATCGTGGCCTAGCTGGCGTAGTTTTTGAATCATCGCGCCATCGGCTGATGCCTTGCTAGACGCGGGATAGGCCTCCAGCGCCTCGCCGCCGTCAATGCGGTGCAGCAGCACTTGGCGGTAGCGGTTAGCGTCCAAATTGCCGCGCTCCAGCATGCGGTTGACAAAGTCAATCGCCCGCATTTGCGACAGCAAGCTGGCGTTAAACGTCAGCTCGTTAATGCGGTCCATAATCTCGGCGGCATCGGTAGGTGCGGCGCTGCGCTCCAGCGGATTAATCTGCACCAGCACCACGTCGGTGGCGTGGCAGCGGTAAATCAGCGGGTGCAGCGCCGGGTTGCCCGAATAGCCGCCGTCCCAATAGTGCTCGCCCTCAATCTCCACCGCGCGAAACATCATCGGCAAGCAAGCCGACGCCATCAGCGGACGCTTTGCTGGACGCAGGGTAGGCCTCCAGCGCCTCACCGCCGTCAATACGGTGCAGCAGCACTTGGCGATAGCGGTTAGCGTCCAAATTACCGCGCTCCAGCATGCGGTTGATAAAGTCAATCGAGCGCATTTGCGACAGCAAGCTGGCGTTAAACGTCAGCTCGCTGATGCGGTCCATGATGTCAGCCGCATCGGTGGGCGCTGCGTTGCGCTCCAGTGGGTTAATCTGCACCAGCACCACATCGGTGGCATGGCAGCGGTAAATCAGCGGGTGCAGCGCCGGGTTGCCCGAATAGCCGCCGTCCCAATAGTGCTCGCCCTCAATCTCCACTGCGCGAAACATCATCGGCAAACAAGCCGACGCCATAAGCGATGCCGCCGTCAGCCGTTTGCCGCTGAAAATCTCGGCTTTGCCCGTATTTACATGGGTGGCGGAGACAAAAATACGCGGTTCGGCCAGCTTGCCAATGCGCTCAAAGTCAAACTGTTTTTCCACCAAGTTACGCAGAGGGTTGATGTCCAGCGGGTTGATTTGGTACGGCGACAAGCTGCTGTGCATCGCAGGCGCAGCCATCTTCCAGCCGCCCAGCCACGCGTCTACTATGCTGCGCTGCAAACTGCTGGCCGCGCCCATGCTGACCACTGCAGTCCAAAAACTGTCCAACGCTTCACGCGCCAACTCGCGCGGGTCGGGTTTGGTGCCATTGTTGTCTTTTTTGGCCAGTGTATAGCCATGGCCTAGTGCTACAGCGTTCATGGCACCCGCGCTGGCCCCACTGATGCCGTCGATTTCCAGCCTGCCATCGTCTAAAAGCGCATCTAGCACGCCCCAAGTAAAAGCACCGTGGGAGCCACCGCCCTGAAGAGCTAAACTGATAGTTTTAGATTTTTGGGCCATAGGCAAATAGGTTATAGCGGTTAATACGAAGCACTGCGTATGCTGCACTGCAACAACCATACCACGCCTGCAAGTAGCTCAAGTCAGCCTTAGATGCGTGATTTTGTGTCAGCTAGTACCTGTTGACACCCAAATAAGCTTGCGAGAATGCGGCAGTTAGAGACCGAGAACTAAATGCCATGGTTTTTGATTTGCAAAGTTTGACACCGAGCTCAAATCTCTGGCATAATATAAGGCTTCGCACAAAAAAGCTTTCGCTTATTGTGCATATCCGCCCAAACGTGGTGAGAGTGATTTAAAAGTTCATTTTTACAACGACGGGCCCAAGACTGCTTCTGGCTGCAAAGTGCCTCCAGAAATAAGTTGGGAAGATTTGAAATGATCCAAACAGAATCTCGACTCGATGTCGCCGACAACACGGGCGCTAAATCCGTGCTGTGCATTAAGGTGCTTGGTGGCTCTAAACGCCGCTACGCATCCGTAGGCGATGTAATCAAGGTCAGCATTAAAGAAGCTGCACCACGCGCCCGCGTTAAAAAAGGCGAAGTGTACAGCGCTGTGGTAGTGCGTACCGCCAAGGGCATCCGTCGTAGCGACGGTTCGCTCGTCAAGTTCGACGGCAACGCTGCCGTACTGCTTAACAACAAACTTGAGCCTATTGGCACCCGCATCTTTGGACCGGTCACGCGCGAACTGCGCAGCGAGAAGTTCATGAAGATCGTGTCTCTGGCACCTGAAGTTTTGTAAGGACTGAAAAGCCATGAACAAAATTCGTACAGGCGACCAAGTGATCGTGATCACTGGGCGCGACAAAGGCAAACGCGGCACCGTATCGCTGCGCAAAGACGACACCCATGTGCTGGTTGAAGGCATTAACTTGGTAAAAAAACACACCAAACCAAATCCTTTGAAAAACACCACTGGTGGTATTGTCGAAAAGGCTATGCCGATTCACCAGTCCAACATTGCCATTTTCAATGGCGTGTCGGGCAAAGCGGACCGCGTGGGTATCAAAGTTGCAGCAGACGGTAAGCGCGTTCGCGTTTACAAATCTAGCGGCGAAGAAATTAAGGCAGCGTAAAAATGGCACGCCTCAAACAAATCTACATTGACAAAATCGCTCCTGAGCTGATTAAACAGTTTGGCTACAAGTCGCCCATGCAAGTGCCGCGCCTGACCAAAATCACCTTGAACATGGGTGTAAGCGAAGCCGTAGCCGACAAAAAAGTCATGGACAACGCTGTGAGCGACATGACGAAAATTGCGGGCCAAAAACCTGTGGTCACTAAAGCTAAAAAGCCTATCGCCGGTTTCAAAATCCGCGAAGGTCTGCCCATTGGTTGCATGGTTACCCTGCGTGGTGAGCACATGTATGAATTTTTAGACCGTTTTGTTACCGTGGCGCTGCCGCGTGTACGAGACTTTCGTGGTATCTCTGGCCGTGCATTCGATGGCCGTGGTAACTACAACATCGGTGTGAAAGAGCAAATCATCTTCCCTGAAATTGAGTACGACAAAGTGGATGCTTTGCGCGGTCTCAACATCAGCATCACCACCACTGCTAAAACCGATGAAGAGTGC
Source organism: Polaromonas sp. (assembly GCA_031386655.1). Classification (GTDB taxonomy): domain Bacteria; phylum Pseudomonadota; class Gammaproteobacteria; order Burkholderiales; family Burkholderiaceae_C; genus JAAFIP01. The sequence goes on from JANNCO010000302.1 coordinate 3,707, forward strand.
AAGGCGCTTCTCACCGGCTTCCGCTTTCCGTTCAAGAACTGAGGTGACTCGTGGCTAAAATGGCACTCATCCAACGCGAACTCAAGCGCGACAAACTCGTCGCCAAGTACGCACCTAAATTCGCTGCTCTCAAGGCTGTCATCAACGATGCCAAGAAATCAGACGACGAGCGCATGGCCGCCCGTCTTGAATTGCAAAAACAACCTCGTAACGCTAACCCTACTCGTCAACGTAATCGTTGTGCGATCACGGGCCGCGCACGTGGTACCTACCGTCAATTCGGTCTCGGTCGCATGAAAGTGCGTGAAATGGCATTCGCGGGTGAAATCCCGGGCATGACCAAGGCCAGCTGGTAAGAGCGAAGGAAAAATCAAATGAGCATGAGTGATCCTATCGCCGACTTGTTAACGCGTATTCGTAACGCGCAAATGGTCGCTAAAGTGTCTGTGTCTGTCCCCGCTTCCAAGGTGAAAGTGGCGATTGCACAGGTTTTAAAAGATGAAGGCTACGTGGACGGTTTTAAAGTCGTACAAGACGCTGGTAAATCTGAACTCGTTATTGCATTGAAATACTACGCTGGCCGTCCAGTGATTGAGCGCATTGAGCGCGTCAGTCGCCCAGGCCTGCGTGTCTACAAAGGCAGTGGCGCTATTCCTCAAGTCATGAATGGCTTGGGTGTGGCAATTGTGACTACCCCACAAGGTGTCATGACCGATCGCAAAGCACGCGCCACCGGCGTGGGCGGCGAAGTGTTGTGCTATGTGGCGTAAGCGGCAAACGTAGCACAACCCAAGGAGAAATTGAAATGTCCCGTGTAGGAAAAATGCCCGTTACCGTCCCTGCTGGCGTTGACGTGTCTATCAAATCAGACCAAATCAGTGTCAAAGGCACTGGTGGTTCTTTATCTGTTCAAGCTAATCCGCTAGTGTTGGTTAAAAATGATGCTGGTAAGCTCACTTTTGCACCTGCTAATGATTCGCGTGAAGCTAACGCCATGAGCGGCACCCTGCGCCAGTTGGTTAACAACATGGTGGTTGGTGTGACCAAGGGCTTTGAGAAAAAAATGTCGCTGGTAGGCGTGGGTTATAAAGCCCAAGCCTCCGGTACTAAGCTAAATTTAACCGTAGGCTATTCGCACCCTGTTAATTTTGATATGCCCGCTGGCATCAAAGTAGAAACACCGACACCTACTGAAATTATTGTCAAAGGTGCTGACCGCCAACGTGTAGGTCAGATTTCCGCTGAGATTCGTGCTGTCCGCCCCCCTGAGCCTTACAAAGGCAAGGGCATCCGTTATTCGGATGAGAAGATCACGATCAAAGAAACCAAGAAGAAGTAAGGATCTGCGTTATGTTGACCAAAAAAGAGCAGCGCCTGCGCCGTGCACGCCAAACCCGCATTCGCATTGCCAGCCAAGGCGTGGCACGCTTGAGCGTAAGCCGTTCCAACACGCATATCTATGCACAAGTCATCTCTGGCGACGGCGCTAAAGTTTTGGCTTCTGCATCGACAGCTGAGGCCGAAGTTATGAAATCCATCGGCGGATCAGGCAAAGGCGCTAACGTCGCTGCTGCAAGCTTGATAGGCAAGCGTATTGCCGAGAAAGCCAAAGCCGCTGGTGTTGACAAAGTTGCGTTCGATCGTGCAGGTATGGCCTACCACGGTCGCGTCAAGGCCTTGGCCGAAGCCGCGCGTGAAGCTGGCTTGCAGTTCTAATCAAAGCGAGAATTTACATGGCTAAATTACAAGCAAATACTCCAGCAACCGGTCCAGAAGACGGTTTGCGCGAAAAAATGATTGCGGTTAACCGCGTTACCAAGGTGGTCAAGGGCGGTCGTATTCTCGGCTTTGCTGCACTGACTGTAGTAGGTGATGGCGATGGCCGCGTTGGTATGGGCAAAGGCAAGTCAAAAGAAGTGCCAGTAGCCGTTACCAAGGCCATGGAGCAAGCGCGCCGCGGTATGGTCAAGGCGAATTTGAAAAATGGCACTATCCACCACCGCGTGTATGGGTCGCACGGCGCTGCCAATGTGATGATGTCTCCAGCGCCTAAAGGTACCGGCATTATTGCGGGCGGTCCTATGCGCGCTGTCTTCGAAGTTATGGGCATTACCGACATTGTCGCCAAAAGCCATGGTTCGACCAACCCTTACAACATGGTGCGTGCTACTTTGGACGCCCTGAAGAAATCTACAACACCCTCTGAAGTTGCTGCGAAGCGCGGCAAGAGCGTTGAAGATATCTTCGCTTAACTAGGAGCACAGCAATGACTGCTCAAGCAACAGCTAAAACCAATCCAGTGAAAATTCAACTGGTTCGCAGCCCTATTGGCTGCAAAGAATCTCACCGTGCTACCGTGCGTGGATTGGGTTTGCGCAAAGTAAATTCGGTGTCTGAGCTGCAAGACAGCCCAGAGGTTCGCGGCATGATCAACAAGATCAGCTACTTGGTGAAGGTGATCTAATGGAACTTAATACTATTTCCCCTGCCGACGGTTCGAAAAAAGCGCGTCGCCGCGTAGGTCGCGGCATAGGTTCTGGCCTGGGTAAAACCGCTGGTCGTGGTCACAAAGGCCAAAAATCTCGCTCTGGTGGTTACCACAAGGTAGGTTTTGAGGGCGGTCAAATGCCTTTGCAGCGCCGCTTGCCTAAGCGTGGTTTTAAATCACACCTGTTGAAATACAACGCAGAAATTACATTGACTAACCTAGAAGTTCTGGGCGCATCTGAAGTGGATGTTTTGGCATTGAAACAAGCTGGCTTGGTCAATCAAATTGCTAAAGTGGTCAAAGTTATCAACACTGGCGCTCTCACCAAGGCTGTTAAGTTGACCGGTATCGGTGCAACGGCTGGTGCTAAGACAGCCATCGAAGCCGTTGGCGGCTCGATCGCGGTTTAAATTTACTTTATAGAACACCACAGGAACATTGCGCAGTGGCAACCAATTCAGCTCAAATAGCAAAAACTGGTAAGTTTGGCGACCTGCGTCGCCGACTTATCTTTTTGTTGCTCGCGTTGGTGGTGTACCGCATTGGCGCGCATATTCCTGTGCCTGGTATTGATCCTGGTCAGCTTCAAGAATTGTTCAAAGGCCAGCAAGGCGGCATCTTGAGCTTGTTCAACATGTTCTCTGGCGGTGCATTGTCGCGTTTTACAGTTTTTGCTTTGGGAATCATGCCGTACATTTCGGCTTCGATCATCATGCAACTGTTGACCTATGTTGTACCCACATTCGAGCAGATGAAAAAAGAAGGCGAGTCTGGACGCCGCAAGATCACGCAGTACACGCGCTATGGCACGTTAGGGTTGGCAGTTTTTCAATCGTTGGGAATAGCACTTGCTCTGGAAGGATCCGCCGGACTCGTGTTGTCACCAGGTTTCGGTTTCCGTATGTCGGCTGTAGTGAGTTTGACGGCTGGAACTATGTTTTTGATGTGGTTGGGTGAGCAAATTACAGAGCGTGGCTTGGGTAATGGAATATCTATTCTGATTTTTGGTGGTATTGCAGCAGGTCTGCCTGGCGCCATCGGTGGATTGCTAGAGCTGGTGCGCACAGGGGCTATGAGTATTTTGGTAGCCGTGCTGATTGTATTTTTGGTGGTTGCAGTTACTTATTTCGTGGTTTTTGTGGAGCGCGGACAACGTAAGATATTGGTTAACTATGCACGCCGCCAAGTAGGTAACAAAGTGTACGGTGGGCAGTCTTCCCACTTACCTTTGAAGCTCAACATGGCAGGTGTCATTCCTCCGATATTTGCTTCGTCTATTATTTTGTTGCCTGCTACTGTGGTGAGCTGGTTCAGTACTGGTGAATCTATGCGGTGGCTGAAAGACATTGCAAGTGTGATGACGCCAGGGCAACCGGTCTACGTCATGTTTTACGCAGCGGCGATTATATTTTTCTGTTTTTTCTACACGGCACTTGTGTTCAATAGCAGAGAAACCGCGGACAATTTGAAAAAGAGCGGTGCTTTCATACCTGGCATCCGGCCTGGCGACCAGACTGCCCGCTACATAGATAAAATTCTGGTTCGGTTGACTTTGGTAGGTGCAATCTACATTACTTTTGTATGTTTGCTGCCCGAGTTCCTAATTTTGAAATACAACGTGCCGTTTTATTTCGGTGGTACTTCTTTGCTAATTATCGTTGTAGTTACTATGGACTTCATGTCTCAAGTACAAAACTACATGATGAGTCAACAATACGAATCTTTGCTCAAGAAGGCGAATTTCAAAGCATAAATAATGCAATCTAGGCTTTTTGTCTACGGTATGCACTGTATTGAAATCTAACCAACTAAGCAACTTAATATATTTAGAGTTTTAGGAGAAAAGACATGAAAGTCTCAGCTTCGGTTAAAAAAATTTGCCGTAATTGCAAAGTGATTCGGCGCAAGGGCGTTGTTCGCGTGATCTGCACAGATCCACGTCACAAGCAACGTCAAGGTTAATAGAAAGATTTAGAGGAACGCTATGGCACGTATCGCTGGCATTAACATCCCGCCGCATCAGCACGCTGAAATCGGTTTGACTGCAATCTTTGGTATTGGACGCACCCGTGCTCGCAAAATCTGCGAAGCATGCAATATTGCCTATTCCAAAAAGGTCAAAGACTTGACCGATGGTGACCTAGAAAAAATTCGTGACGCTATTGCCACGATTACGATCGAAGGTGACTTACGTCGCGAGACAACTATGAACATCAAGCGTTTGATGGACATCGGTTGCTATCGCGGTTTCCGTCACCGTCGTGGTCTGCCTATGCGCGGCCAACGCACCCGTACCAATGCGCGTACCCGTAAAGGTCCGCGCAAAGGTGCAGCGGCGCTGAAGAAATAAGCCAGTAAGAGAGAACCAATATGGCAAAAGCACAAGCAAGCTCAACTACCCGTGTTCGTAAAAAAGTCCGCAAGAACATTGCTGATGGTGTAGCGCACGTCCACGCATCTTTTAATAACACTATTATTACCATCACTGACCGCCAAGGCAATGCGTTGTCTTGGGCTTCCTCTGGTGGCCAGGGTTTCAAAGGTTCGCGTAAATCGACGCCTTTCGCAGCCCAAGTCGCTTCCGAAATGGCAGGCCGTGCAGCAATGGAGCAGGGCATTAAAAACCTAGACGTTGAAATCAAAGGACCCGGCCCAGGTCGCGAATCTTCGGTTCGTGCACTGGGAGCATTAGGCATCCGTATCACGTCGATTCGTGATGTCACGCCCGTTCCTCATAACGGTTGCCGCCCCCAAAAGCGTCGCCGCATCTAAAGGATATCTAAGTACAGTGCTTAGATCTGCCAGAGCCGCTAAGCGAGAGCTAGTGGCTTTGGTTATAATAGAGGGTTGCCTTACGACAATCTTCGCATGAAGCCCACCGCCAGCGCTATCGGCGTTTGCAAATGTCAGTGACAGATGTAATCACCTCGGCAATGGCTCCCACAGCCAGTCCTGTGGCAGTATGAAACTAACGTGAACAAAGGAAATTAAAGTGGCACGTCTCTTAGGCCCAAAGGCTAAACTCTCCCGCCGTGAAGGCACCGACCTGTTCCTCAAAAGCGCACGTCGCTCGATTGCGGACAAAGCGAAATTCGATTCCAAGCCTGGCCAGCATGGCCGTACCTCGGGTCAGCGTATGTCTGACTTTGGCTTGCAGTTACGCGAAAAGCAAAAAGTTAAACGCATGTATGGCGTGATGGAGCGTCAATTCCGGCGCTACTTTGAAGAAGCTGACCGCCGCAAAGGTAACACGGGCGCCAATCTGCTGTTCCTTTTGGAGAGCCGAATGGACAATGTGGTGTACCGCATGGGTTTCGCCTCAACCCGAGCGGAAGCGCGCCAATTGGTATCGCACAAAGCCATGTTGGTCAACGGGCAGTCCGTTAACATTCCATCGTTCTTGATCAAGGTCGGTGACGTGGTATCCGTACGCGATAAATCTAAAAAACAAGTACGTATTGCAGAAGCTTTGGAGCTGGCTGCACAAGTTGGTTTCCCAGCTTGGATTGAAACCAACAAAGACAAAGCTGAAGGCACTTTCAAGAAGGTACCAGACCGTGATGAATTCGCATCGGATGTCAACGAATCGCTGATCGTCGAATTGTATTCACGTTAATTTCAATCAACACAGCCAAGACGTTGGCTGTAACAAGTTCCCTGCGCGCAGATGCATCTGCGGCAGGGTTTTCCAGCCTTACCGGTGTAACGAACTGGGGGCAACCCAAAGGAAGACTGCATGCAAACCAATCTGCTAAAACCTAAAACTATCCATGTTGAACAGCTGGGCCACAACCGTGCCAAAGTAACCTTAGAGCCTTTTGAGCGTGGCTATGGTCACACATTAGGTAACGGCTTGCGCCGTGTGTTGCTCTCGTCCATGGTGGGCTATGCTGCTACCGAAGTGACTATCGCTGGCGTGTTGCACGAGTTCTCGTCAATCGACGGCGTACAAGAAGACGTTGTGAATATTTTGCTCAACTTGAAGGGCGTAGTGTTCAAGTTGCATAACCGTGACGAAGTCACTTTGTCTCTGCGCAAAGACGGCGAAGGCAAAATTACTGCGGGTGACATTCAAACGCCGCACGATGTTGAAATTATCAACCCTGACCATGTGATTGCCCATCTGTCACAAGGTGGCAAGCTGGACATGCAAATCAAGGTTGAAAAAGGCCGTGGTTACGTACCAGGTAGCATGCGCCGATATGGTGACGAGCCAACCAAGTCGATTGGTCGCATTGTGCTTGACGCATCGTTCTCCCCCGTAAAACGCGTGAGCTACACGGTTGAAAGTGCGCGCGTAGAACAGCGCACCGACTTGGACAAGTTGGTTATGGAAATTGAAACCAACGGCGCAGTGACCGCTGAAGACGCAGTCCGTGCGTCGGCCAAGATTTTGGTGGAGCAGCTGGCCGTGTTTGCACAGCTGGAAGGTAGCGAATTGGCTGCGTTTGATGCACCAGCGCAGCGCGCCAGCCAGCAGTTTGACCCTATCTTGCTGCGCCCAGTGGACGAGCTGGAGCTGACTGTTCGCTCTGCCAACTGCCTCAAAGCAGAAAACATTTACTACATTGGTGATCTGATTCAGCGCACCGAGAACGAGCTGCTGAAAACGCCTAATTTGGGTCGTAAGTCGCTCAACGAAATCAAAGAAGTGCTGGCATCGCGCGGCTTGACTTTGGGTATGCGTCTGGAAGCTTGGCCACCCGCCGGTTTAGACAAGCACTAAGCTGACCAGCTTAGTGTAGACAAGCATTAAACAGATATTTTTAAGCGCCCCATCGCATTCATAGGGGCAAGTGCGTAGGTGGTACCTGACACGGCCATCTCGATTAAATTGAAAGGAAAGCACCATGCGCCACGGACAAGGACTTCGTAAACTCAACCGCACCAGCGAGCACCGCCTCGCCATGCTGCGCAACATGATGAACTCGCTGATTCAGCACGAGGCCATCAAAACTACTTTGCCTAAGGCTAAAGAGTTGCGCCGCGTTGTGGAACCCATGATCACTTTAGCTAAAGAGCCCACTTTGGCCAACAAGCGTTTGGCATTTAACCGCCTGCGCGACCGCGATATGGTCGTTAAGCTGTTTGCTGAGCTGGGCCCACGGTACAAAACCCGTCCAGGTGGCTATACCCGTATATTGAAGATGGGTTTTCGTGTGGGTGACAACGCACCTATGGCCTTTGTAGAACTGGTTGATCGCCCAGATACCAGCGCCGAGGCACCTGCAGCGTAAACATACTACGCACGCAGTTATATTTCTGCATCACGCCGCAGCGCGAAGTGATTCAGAGTAAAATACAAATTCAGACGCGGAGTGGAGCAGCCTGGTAGCTCGTTGGGCTCATAACCCAAAGGTCGTTAGTTCAAATCTAGCCTCCGCAACCAAATATTTAACGCCAACCCTAGGGTTGGCGTTGTTGTTTGTGGTCAGCTTGAGATCAATGGCTGTAGCAGTGGCTAATCGGTCAACGGTTATGCCTATGGCATGTGCCATAGTGATGCCACTGTTCATACACAAGCTTAGCGTTTGTCACCATAATCACCCTATGCGTAAATCCAAACTCCAATCGGCTATTGTTGGCGGCAGCGCCGATGATATTGAGGCCGTGTTTTACGAAGCACTGCAAACAGGCGACATCGAAAAGCTGATGGGGTGCTGGGCAGACGAAGATGAGGTGGTGTGCGTGCACCCCGGCGGGCCACGCGTAGTGGGCATCAACGCGATTCGCGCGGCATTTGACAGCATGTTTTCTAACGGCACTATCAAAGCCACGCCCCAGCGCGTGCGCAAAATCGAATCGCTGGCCAGTGCCGTGCACAACGTGCTGGAAAAAATAGAAGTACTGACTGAGGACGGTCCGCGCGAAGCCTACGTGATTGCCACCAACGTGTACCACAAGACCGCACAAGGCTGGCGCATGGTGGCGCACCATGCCAGCCCTGGCACGCCGCACGAGATGCAAGAGCTCAGTGAAGCCCCCATGGTGCTGCATTGATATTATGGCAAACAGGCGTTTCGGGCCGTAGAACCTGCTCGAACAGCTATTAAATCTATAGTAAATAGTTTATGCAGTACTATGCTCCGCGCTGGCTACCGGGTGGGCAAGCGCAAACCATTTGGCCGGCGTTGTTTTCGCGCCGCTACTTTGGCCCCGCCCCGGTATACCACCGCGCGCGCTGGGACGCACCCGATGGTGATTTTGTTGATGTAGATTTTGCGGTCGCTGCCGATACAGGTAGCGGGGCTAACACTTACCAGGACATGGCCGCAAAGGCACTGCCGCCCACAAAGGCTAAGCTTGCAACCGCTAACAGGGCTGTGCCCGCAGCCTTTGCGAATGATGCTGCGCATGACGCGATGCATAACGCGATATATAACGCGGCGTGCAACGCTACAACGCTCGCTGACCAGCCCTTACTGGTGCTGTTCCACGGCTTGGAAGGGTCATCCCGCAGCCACTATGCCGAGGCCTTTGCTGACTGGGCGGCGCAACACGGCTGGGCCTACGCAGTGCCGCATTTTCGTGGCTGCAGTGGCGAGATCAACCGCGCGCCGCGCGCCTACCATTCGGGCGACTATGAAGAGATTGGCTGGATCTTGCAACGTATGCGGCGTGAACACGGCACGCGCCGCATCATCGCAGTGGGGGTGTCGCTAGGGGGCAACGCGCTGATGCGCTGGGCCCAAGAGATGGGCGATGCGGCCGCTAGCGTGGTGAGCGCCGTAGTGTCGGTGTGCTCGCCGCTGGATTTGGCGGCATCGGGCCACGCGATTGGCAGTGGCTTTAACCGACAGGTATACACGCGTATGTTCCTGCGCACCATGAAGCCCAAGGCGCTGGAGCGTTTGGCGTTGCATCCCACGCTGTTTAACCGCGACAAACTGCTGGCCACGCGTGATTTGTACGAGTTTGACAACCTGTTTACTGCGCCGTTGCATAGCTTTAAAAATACCGATGACTATTGGAGCCGTGCCTCGGCCAAGCCGCACATGCGGCGCATTCGCATACCGGCCTTGGTGCTGAACGCGCAAAACGACTGTTTTGTACCCATTGCCAGCTTGCCCCAATTGCATGAAGTTAGCCCCAGCGTCACGCTGTGGCAGCCAAGGCACGGCGGGCATGTAGGATTTCCAGCAGGCGGGCCACCGGGCCATGTGCGCGCGCTACCCAACGCGGTGGGTGCATGGCTGTTGCAGAATACCTAGTGTTGTGAAACCAGGCCTGACGACCATTGCCACGTAGGCATGCACTTACTTAGCCATACAAACAGAGCCTGCCCTAGCTTTCAACGTAGATTTGCACAAGCCGCGATAATCAAACCATGGATGACATAGTTCTTAAAGCCATGGCCAAGTGGCCCAATGTGCCCCACTGCTACAGCTGGTTGGGGCTGGACGCGCGCGGCGGCTGGTGGATGCGCGACGACGCAGTGCAAGCCTTAGGCAGCTTTTGTAGCGGTGTTACGGGCGCCAAGGGGTCATTGTTGCAGCACGAAAAGTTGATCGACTTTATCAACCGCAACTATGCCGCTGATAAACAAGGCCAATGGTTTTTTCAAAATGGCCCCCAGCGCGTGTACATCGAGCTGCAGGCCACGCCCTATGTGTGGCGCGTGCAAAACGACTTTAGCCTGGTGGCGCACACCGGCCTGGCAGTACGCGCCCAGCGCTGCGTGGTGGACGAGCAGGGCCGCGTGTACATGGAGACCGAGGTTGGCTTTGGCCTGGTGCACACGCAAGACGTAGGCCTAGCCGCAGAGGCTATTGAGCGCGGCCTGTGGGTGCCCCAGCCGGAGGCGGCTGCAGACTTGCCGCGCCACTATGGCTACGTGCGCTCGCCAGCGGCGATGCACGCACAGGAGGCGATGCAAGTACCGCAAACTATTCAGGCCGCAACTATTTCAACCAATCACTGACCAAATTTGAATTGAACAGTATCTGCACAGGTATCCAAGCAGCTATTATTTAAATAGCTGCTTGAGCAGGATCTACCTGGGTTACCCCGCAATTAGGCAATAAAAAACCGCCCCACAGAGGCGGTTTAAAGACACATGCTAAGCCAATTACTTAGTGGCTGCTGGTGCCGACGTTGATGCCGATGCCGCCGCCGCCGCAGGCCCAGACGCTGCAGCAGAAGCGGGTGCCGATGCCCCATCAGCCGCAGCACCAGCAGCGCGTTCTGGCACGGCAAACTTAGCGCCTGCAGCATTGGTCATATACACCACAGCGCGACCAATTTCTACGTCGTCGTAGTCGCCGCCACCTTGTGCGCCCATCGCGCCTTTGCCTTTCAGGGCTGAGTTCCACAGCGCTGGGTAGCCGGTGGCAATGCGTGCGCCCCAAGCGCCTGCGTCGCCATACTTAGGCGCGCCGGCCAGGCCCGCGCCGTGGCAAGCCAAGCACTGCGCTTTATAGATTTCTTCGCCTGCTCTGAGTGCGCGGTTCGCATCGCGAATCTCCACCGTGCCTACTTTTTGGATACGCGCCGCTACTGACTTGCTCAGGTCAGCCGCTGACAGGCCGCCCAAACCCACGCCGTCTTTGCCTTTTGCCTCAGCAGCAATCGCTTCGGCACTGGTGGTAGGTTTGGCTTGGGTGGTCACGTAGTACACCAGGCCAATAATGACAAATACAGGCACGATAAAAGAAAACAACACTGTCATCAGCAGCTGCATGGGCGTTTTGATGGGGCCGTCGTGGCTCATATCGTGGCTGTGGTCGGTGTGGTCAGAGCTGCTCATGGGGATCTCTACTAGTGCATTAAAACAACCTTTAATTATAACCGTGCAGCCAGTGCAAACCCTTGGGGCAGCAGCATCCGCACTACAATCCATGGGTATGTGCGGCTGTAGCTCAGTGGATAGAGTATTGGCCTCCGAAGCCAAGGGTCGTGGGTTCGATCCCCGCCAGCCGCACCATCTGTATTTTTGAGGCAACTTTGAGTATGGAAGACGACGCTCGCTGCTGTGGTACTGGCCACTGCATGATCAATGCACAGGGCCATTGCTGGTGTGGCCAGCAGTGGGACGGCACAAAAATGTGCTTTGCGCCCCCAAGCGCTGTTGCGGACGTTTTGCCGTCTGCCGCTGCACCAGATGCAACCAATGCACCTGCAAATGCCGCCTCTACAGCACCACCCACTTCAACGGCTTAAACAATCACTTGCCAGCCTTCGTTGAACCCCCGACAGTAAACCACTACCCACTACCCACTACCCACTACCCACTGCGCCGACACATTTATATGCAACGCCGCCAACTTCTGCGCTACACCACCGCCGCTACGCTAGCTGCCAGCACCGCAGCCCTGGCGGCTTGCTCTTTTGCCCCAGATTACAACCACGAAGCAGACGATGCGCCGCGTTTTGATGTTGCCCGGGTGGCACCTGCGCGCGTGGCTTGGGTATTGAGCTCAGGCGGGCCGCGCGGGTTTGTGCATGTGGGCGTGCTCAAGGCGCTGGACGAGCTGGGCTGCAAGCCTGACTTGATTGTGGGTGGGTCGGTAGGCGCACTGGTAGGTGCGCTGTACGCCTGCGGTATCAACGGTGCCGACTTGGAGCGCATGGCGCTTGAGCTGGGCATTACCGAGATGGGCCGCCTGGCCATCACGGGGGAAGGCCGCTTTGCCGGCACCCCGATAGCCGAGCTGATCAACCGATCGCTCAGCGACCAGCCGATTGAAAAGCTCAAAACACGTTTCGCTGCGGCAGTGGTTGCGCGCGAGGCCCGCACGCCCATGCTGTTTAACGCAGGCAACAGTGGCTTGGCTGTGCAGGCCAGTTGCGCGATTGAAGGCCTGTTTACCCCAGTGCGTGTACGCGGGCTGCAGTATGTTGACGCTGACCTGGTAGCTCCCCTGCCGGTGCGCATGGCACGCAGCTTGGGCGCTGCCAAAGTGCTGGCTATTGACGCGTCTGCCCACGAAGACAAAGCCCCCGAGGGGGCACTACGCTACCGCGAAGGCGACCTGAAAAAACGCGCCTTGACCGAACCCGACGCCCGCGCCGCCGACCTGACGCTGCACCCTAATTTTGGCTACTACGTCAGCGCCAGCCGCGAGTTTCGCCAGCGCGCCATACGCGCAGGGTACGAGCAAACCATGGCACAAGCCGCCAGTGTCAAGGCGCTGCATGCTGGAGCGTGACGCTCAATCTTGTTTGAAGTTCGCCATCACGCTTTTAGGCCTGCAAGGCTATTTTTTACGTGTTTTAGGCTGATAACCCAAGTAAATCCTGCTCAAGCAGCTATGCAATTTATAGTGATAGTTTCTTCAAACAGGCCAAATGCTGCGTACATCCAGACCTACCACCCGTTTGAAATCGTTCACATTGCCTGTGAGCAATGGCAAACCACGCACTACTGCTGATGCGGCAATCACCGCATCGGGTAATTTCAAGTCAAATTGCTGGCGTATGCGGATGGTGGCTTGCACCTCGGCTTCAGCCAGAGGCATCTCATGTAGTTTGCCCAGCAATTAGCCCATCTATAGCAGCGTGGTGTCGTTGTAGCCCTTCCAGCCCAGCGCTTCAATGCGGGTGATAACGCTGATATAGGCCTGCCGCGCTTCAATGGCCAGCGCTAGTTGCTCCGTCAACTCAGAGCCTAGGTTGTTCTTGAGGTGATAAATCAGGACGTTGGTGTCTAGCAGCAAGGGCTGCGCTGTGGATGCCAAACATACCATCACTTAAAAGCCCAATGGGCGATCCCACTCGCTGCGCATTTGCGCCAGCTCTGTGTCAATCTGTGCGCGGGTTGATGTACCTAGACAGCCTTTCGCACGCATGAAGGCGTTATAGGCGTCTGACGGTGTTTTGACAGCTATGGACGGCTCTGCCCTTTCCACCACGATGAGCACATTGCTGTGCTCGATAGGCTCAGGCGGTGGGTCAATCCAAGTCAGCATACAGCTATTGTAAAACTGCCAGCTGCGTGCGTCTACGCGCGCCAGGCGCAGACCCACACCCGTTTGAGGCTGCGCATTGGTCGCGCCCTCTGCAGCCTGCTTTTTATGCATTAAACAGGCCGGTAACACAAGTAGTACCTGCTCAAGCAGCTATTGAATTTGTAGTAAAAAACCAGCTCATTTTTGCTGAACGGATGAACAATGCGCTCTTAGGCGACCTGGTGCTCAACGCCGGGCGTGACCTCACGGCAAAGGAAGCAATGTGCTCAGCGACCAGGGCCCCACCTTGATCGCCCAGCGCAATGTCAGCATTCTGGCCTAGCAAAACACCAGCAGCGCCAGCAGTTATTCCGCCAGGAGCTGGCCAACTTGGTAGACCAGCGCCACGCGCTGTGCGTGTTGACCCGCAAGATTGACTGAAAGGCACTGGGGACTAAGTTTGGTAGCCTGTACGCAACCAGAGTGGGCCGCCCTAATCAGCCCATCCGCTTGATGGTGGGTTTGCAGTTGCTCAAGTACCTGCGCAACATAAGTGACGAAGAAGTCGTCTGCGCCTGGCCTGAGAACCCCTACTGGCCATACTTCTGCGGCGAGCAATACTTCTCCCAAGGTGAGCCTATTGATTGATCCCAGCCTGATGACGCTGCTTCGCTACTGCATCGGCGCTGATGGTTGTGAATTTATCTTGGGCCTGACTGGAGTTGGGGCCGGTGACGACCAACAAAGAATCGTTTGTACTGGCCGCTGCATCCCCGCCCGGCAATCCGTATGACGGGCATAGGTTGCAAACTTGTTTAGACCAAGCCCAGCGCACGATTGGGGTGGCGGCCACGCAGGGGTTTGCGGACAAAGGCTACTAAGGGCATGGCTGTAGTACCGACACCTGCAAGGTGTTTATCTCGTGGGCTAAACGGGGCATCACGCCTAGTGATCCACAAGCGTCTGAAACGGCGCAACGCGACAAGAGCTGGTGATTGGGCATCTGAAGTCGGACGGCAGGTACTGGCGTAACTTCCTCAAAGGCAGCTACGGGGATGCGATCAATGCCTTGTTATGCGCTGCGGCGTTTTGTTTGACTTTTAACTGGACACTAGTAAATTTTGACAAGCAATATGCGGCCTGGAGAGCCAGCGCGCAACCCAGCCAGCCAACAGCCTCAACGCCTGCCACGGCAACACCCACCGCAGCCAGCAAATTGACACCACAAATAGTAGCTACCCAACTCAGCCAAGCGCCAAGAAGCTAGCCCAGCTGCACAGCAAGCTACAAGCTAGCCTCAAATTGATTGGTTTGGGTATTTTTTTTCACCTTGACTTTAAATAGCGGTGGATTCGGCGCTGTGCCTGTTGGCCCGCCTAAAGTTTCCGATAACGTGCCCAACACCCCCTGGGTAGTGGCAATCTGAACCGTCGCAGCTCTGCTGTCCGCCCCTCTATAGTTAGCTAAGGAGACGGTGTAGGTACCCTCTTGCAGTTTTGATGTGTCGCAGCTTGCGTAGTAATGTTCAGGACCATTTGCAACCGTGTTATCCACGTCTAGGTAGCCAGCTTGGCCTGTTTTATTTTCAAAATACACACGGCTCCCGCCAGGCTCAGTCACGTGCAAATCCACATCGCCCGGTCCATTCCACGTAAGCGTTGCAGTAAAGAACCCCCCTGTTGCTTTTGCAGGCGGTGTCTCTAATGCATTCAAGGCGGTGTTGATGGCAGTTTTTACAGCTATTGAAATGTCCAGCAAAGGATTGATATAAATTTCAATCAAACCGTGGCCCAGCGAGTCCTTGGTATTGGTCGCTGGGTTAGCTGGGCGAAGCAAAATGCCCGGAATGTTGTGTGTAATATTAGGCACAGTGCCCACCAGGCGTAACCCATTGATGACTAAATCAAGGTTAGCCAAAATGTGGGCGCCACTTAATGTCGGTGACGCAGGCGCAATATGAACCACCTTCACCGACGCCACGGGTAGTTTTGTAACGGCATATTGGTAGGCCGCATTGACAAATAAATTGCCTTGCGAGTGGGCCACAAACAGCATTTTCTTGCCCTCTAG
>JANNCO010000187.1:0-7591 GCA_031386655.1 Polaromonas sp.
CTCGGGCATGTTCAAATAATCTCCAATTGCTTTTTCAGATGCTGCGTTGACCCAGCCCTGCTCTTGCTGCACGATAGCCAGGCAGGCCATTACTGCAGAGACTTTTTGGTCTGCGGGATATTTAGCAACTTCTTTGTCGAATCGGGTGCGTGTTTCGTCTGACAGCATATAAGACGTGGTTGCATCAGGCGCATAGTTAGTTTGCAAATTCATCGGTCAATTTCCCCGAAAACAATATCCATGGTGCCGATCACGGCCACCGCGTCGGCAATCATGTGACCGCGCGTCATCTCGTCTAGTGCGGCAAGGTGCGCAAAACCGGGAGCACGAATTTTCAGGCGGTACGGTTTGTTGGCACCGTCACTGACCATGTAAATACCGAACTCGCCTTTGGGGTGCTCTACAGCGGCGTAGGCTTCGCCTTGCGGTACGTGAAAGCCTTCGGTGAAAAGCTTGAAGTGGTGAATTAAATCTTCCATATTGCTCTTCATGCCCTCGCGACTTGGCGCAGCAACTTTGTGGTTATCGGTAATGACAGGACCGGGGTTTACGCGCAACCAGTCTACGCACTGTTTGATGATGCGGTTGCTCTGGGCCATTTCTTCCATGCGCACAAGGTAACGGTCATAGCAATCGCCCGTTTTGCCCACCGGAATGTCAAAGTCCATCTTGCCGTACACGTCATACGGCTGCTGCTTGCGCAAGTCCCAAGCAATGCCTGAGCCGCGCAACATAGCGCCCGTAAAGCCTAAGTTAAGTGCGCGCTCGGGTGTAACCACGCCAATGCCAACCGTGCGTTGTTTCCAAATGCGGTTGTCGGTGAGCAACGTATGGTATTCCTCAAGATACTTGGGGAAACGCTGGGTAAAGTCGTCGATAAAGTCGAGCACCGTGCCTTGGCGGCCTTCGTTTAATTTAGCCAGTGCTTTGGCATTTTTGATCTTGCTGACCTTGTACTGCGGCATGGTGTCTGGCAGGTCGCGGTACACGCCGCCGGGGCGAAAATACGCTGCATGCATGCGCGCACCAGAGACGGCCTCGTACAAGTCAAACAAATCTTCGCGCTCGCGGAAGGCGTATAAGAAGATCGTCATCGCGCCGCAATCCAGGCCGTGGCAGCCTACCCACAGCAGGTGGTTTAGCAAGCGCGTGATCTCGCTGAACATGACACGGATGTACTGCGCACGCTCGGGCACCTGTATGCCCATCATTTTTTCAATCGCCAGGCAGTACGCGTGCTCGTTGCACATCATCGACACATAGTCGAGCCGGTCCATGTACGGCAAAGCTTGTATGTAGGTTTTGCTCTCAGCTAGCTTTTCGGTAGCGCGGTGAAGCAAGCCAATGTGAGGGTCAGCGCGTTGAATGACCTCGCCATCTAGTTCCAGCACTAGGCGCAGCACGCCGTGGGCTGCAGGGTGCTGGGGACCGAAGTTGAGGGTGTAGTTTTTTATTTCTGCCATGGTGTTTTGCCCCTTAGGCTCCTTTGGCAGTGTTAGGTTGTGCTGACATGGCAGCTTGGGCAGCAGCACTGCTGCCGCCGTAGTTTTCTTCCCGGATGACGCGGGGTACGATCTCGCGCAGCTCAATTGTCACGGGCTGGTAGATAACGCGCTTTTTCTCTGCGTCGTAACGCATCTCTACATGGCCGTTGGTAGGAAAATCTTTGCGGAAAGGGTGCCCGATAAAACCATAGTCGGTCAAGATGCGGCGAAGGTCATTATGGCCTTCAAACACGATGCCAAACAAGTCAAAACATTCCCGTTCAAACCAATTGGCTGCGGCCCAAATGTCGTTGACAGATGCCACTACGGGCAAATCGTCATCGGGTGCAAACACTTTCAAGCGCACGCGCTGGTTGAGCGACACCGACAGCAACTGCAACACCACGCAGTAACGTGGGCCGTCGTAAGCACCGTCTTTGTAATCAATGTAGTCGACACCACACAAGTCCATCATCTGTTCAAACTTACAGCCTGCGGCATCACGCAAAATGGTAGCGGCTTGCAGATAGTCGGCAGCACTTACCAAAACTTTGACTTCGCCCAGCTCTATCGACACGTTCTTGGCACGCGCGCCTAGGGCTGCTTCTACAGCAGCTTTGGTGGTTTCGGGGTGTACAGCAAATGCGGTCATGGGGTTGTGCCTTTGGCGGGGTTTAGCATTTGCTTCATACGCGCGCAATAGTTTGCGTGCGGCGAATTTTTTGCTGCAGTTGCATGATGCCGTAGATCAACGCTTCTGCTGTGGGCGGGCAGCCAGGCACGTACACGTCTACCGGCACGATGCGGTCGCAGCCGCGCACCACCGAATAGCTGTAGTGGTAGTAGCCGCCACCGTTAGCGCACGAACCCATAGACAGCACCCAGCGCGGCTCGGGCATTTGATCGTAGACCTTACGCAGCGCAGGGGCCATTTTGTTGCACAGTGTGCCGGCCACAATCATCAGGTCAGACTGGCGCGGGCTGGGGCGAAACACGATGCCAAAACGGTCTAGGTCGTAACGCGCTGCGCCCGCGTGCATCATCTCGACTGCGCAGCAGGCTAGGCCAAACGTCATTGGCCACAACGAGCCAGTTTTAGCCCAGTTGATCACTGCGTCTGCCGTGGTGGTGACGATCCCTTCTTTGAGTACGCCTTCAATCATTTTTAAGTGCCCTAAATACTTTCTATTTGTACGTTACGTTGTACTTTAACTTTTACTGCTGTTTGTACCAATTTCGATGCTCTATTCCCAATCAAGGGCACCTTTTTTCCACTCATAGATAAAGCCTACGACCAGAATGCCCAAGAAAACCAAGACGGATGCAAAACCCAAAATACCGACATCCTGCAATGCAGCGCCCCAAGGGAAAAGAAAGGCGATTTCCAAGTCGAAAAGAATAAATAAAATGGCCACTAAGTAGTAGCGTACGTCAAACTTCATACGCGCGTCTTCAAAAGCTTCAAAGCCGCACTCGTAAGGAGAGTCTTTGGCAGCGTTGGGCCTGCGTGGCCCCAAGATGTAGCCTAGTGCCTGGGGCACGATGCCAACGCCAATACCCACCAAAACAAATAACAGAATCGGAAGGTATTGCTCGAGGTTCATAACATCTGGCTTAGGTTGTGACTAAGGTGTCTTGTGACTGTGTGTCTAACGCCATCCGCACCATAGCGGGGAGGCCTGATTTACTTGCTCAGGCTAACTGCACTCGCAGATAGCCTTATTTTGGTGCCGACGGCGAGACTCGAACTCGCACAGCTTTCGCCACTACCACCTCAAGATAGCGTGTCTACCAATTCCACCACGACGGCTGTTTTTTTCTGTTCCAAAGCGTGAGGATTTGCCTGTATGGAACACCTTAGAGTTTACCCTGAAAAGCATTGTTTTCTCTCGATAACAATGCTTTTCCTAAGCAGTTGCTAGGGCCTTGGGCAAAGACGCCAATTTACTTGCTGGGAATGCTTGCAGCGCCAGAAGCTGCAGGTGCTGCGCCGGAGGTCGCAGCACCTGGCAAAGATGGGGTCGCTGGCGCAGTGGCTGTGCCCGACGCTGGCGCCGCTGGTAAACCTGCTGGTGCCGCTGGCAATGCTGCTGGCTGGCTGGCGCCTGTAGGAATAGGCGCAGAGCCTGTGCCCGCACCCGAAGCGGCACCTGCTGGCGCTGTGATAGCGCCTTTTTCCAGCACCGAATTCACGCCGGTGGGGCGCACGCCGCTAAAGTAAGCCAATGCCAGCGTACACACAAAAAACACCGCCGCCAGCACAGCCGTAGCGCGCGACATAAAGTTGGCGCTGCCGCTGACACCTAGCAAGCTGCCCGAGTTACCCGAACCGAAGGCAGCGCCCATGTCAGCCCCTTTGCCGTGCTGCACCAAAATCAGCCCGATCATAATAAGCGCGCTGAGCATTTGGATGGCCACTAATACGGTGTTGACGATTTGCATAAAAACTCCTGAATCAATTCTGTGAATATGTTTAAAATTTCAAGTACTATTAATTTTATAGCTGCTTGAGCAGTAATCTATTGGGCTGCAGCCATAATTGTTAAAAAATCTACGGCTTTCAGCGAAGCACCACCAATCAGCCCACCGTCAATATCTGGCTGGGCCAGCAGCTGCGCGGCGTTGGCTGCATTCATGCTGCCGCCGTACAAAATCTTCACGCGCTCAGGGTGCGTGCTGGCCGCTTTGATCTGCGCGCGCAGCACCGCGTGCACCGCTTGCGCCATCTCAGGCGTGGCGGTTTTGCCAGTGCCAATGGCCCACACGGGCTCGTAAGCAACAACGATCTCGCTGATGCAATGGCCGTTGTCGTGGATGACGGCGGCCAACTGGCGCTTGACCACGGCTTCGGTTTGGCCCGCTTCACGCTCGGCCAGCGTCTCGCCCACGCACACGATGGGGGTGATACCGTGGGCCAAGGCCGATTTGGCTTTGAGCGACACCATAGTATCGGTCTCACAATGGTAGTGGCGGCGCTCGGAATGGCCAACGATGGCATAACGCACGTTAAATTCACGCAGCATGGCGCCAGACGTCTCACCAGTGTAGGCGCCGCTGGTGTACGCGGAGATGTCTTGCGCTCCTAATTGCATAGCTGCTTGAGCAGGATTTACTTGGGTTAGAGCACTAAAAAGCTTAGAAATTTGGTCTAAATAAGCGGTAGGAACGCAAACTGCTACATCGCAGGCTGTAGCTGCTGAGGAGGTGCCAGCGTGGCTGGCCAGGCCTTGTGCCAAAGCGTCAATCAAAGCTTGGTTAGCCGCCAAGCTCCCGTTCATCTTCCAGTTACCTGCAATGAGATTCTTCGTAGCGGGGTTTTTCATGTCGGGCTTGGTCATGTCTTAGTCCAGTCCAGCACAATTTTGCCAATATGCTGGTTCGTCTCCATCAGCGCGTGGGCGGCTGCTGCGTCTTGCGGGGCAAACACGCTGTGGATCACCGTTTTAATCTTGCCCGCTTCAATCAGCGGCCAAACGTTTTTGAGCAAGGCTTGGGCTATGGCGGTTTTAAACGCGATGGGGCGTGGGCGCAGGGTTGACCCGGTAATTTGCAAGCGGCGGCGCAATACCAAGCCCGCGTTAAATTCTGCCTTCACGCCGCCTTGCACGGCAATGATGACCAAGCGGCCGTCTTCGGCCAAACAGTCGATCTCGCGTGCCACATAGTCGCCAGCCACCATGTCTAAAATCACGTTAACACCGGCAACGGGTACGTTGGACAGCAAGCTGGCTTGCACGGCGTAGGCAAGACCAGCCGCAGTTGGGTCTGCAGGTTTAGAACCCACACCCACTTGGGTGGTGCTGCTGGTAATACGTTTAACTTCTTCCACAAAGTCATGCGTTTTGTAATTGATAGCATGGTCTGCGCCCAGCGCCAGGCATGCGGTGCACTTCTCGTCGCTGCCTGCAGTAGCGATGACCGTGCTTCCTAGCGCTTTGGCCACCTGAATCGCCGTCACGCCAATGCCACTGGTACCGCCCTGCACTAGCAAGGTTTCACCCGGCTGCAAACGCGCCCGGTCAAACACATTGCTCCACACGGTAAAAAACGTCTCTGGCAAGCACGCGGCTTCGATATCAGTCAACCCATTGGGCACTGGTAAACATTGGCCTACCGGCGCTACGCACAGCTGCGCGTAGCCGCCGCCCGCCACCAGCGCGCACACGCGGTCGCCCAGCTTAAAACCCGCAGTTTGCATGGCGACAGCGTCACCGCCCACAATAGTGCCCGCCACCTCTAGCCCTGGTAAGTCTGACGCTCCGGGCGGCACGGGGTACATGCCCATCCGCTGCAGCACATCAGGCCGGTTAATGCCAGAGGCAGCCACCTTGATCAACACCTCGCCAACGCCCGCCACTGCGTCTGGGCGCGTACCCAGTTGCAGCACGCCAGGCGCGCCAAAGGAGGTGATTTCTACGGCTTTCATCGGTATTTTATAAGGTAAATGGGCATTTAAGCGCGTAGATACTGCTCAAGCAGCTATGAAATTAGTAGTGATCAGCAGTAGCTAGATAGTTATTGAATTAAGCGGCGTTTAACATACTTGCTAAACGTCGCCCTCAATTACGGCTACCAGCTTACTGCTGTTGCTGGTCTTGCGCAGGACGGTCTAAGAGTGCACGCATCGACAGCTTTACACGCCCTTTTTCGTCTGTTTCCATCACTTTTACCCGCACAATCTGGCCTTCTTGCAATACGTCGGTCACTTTGTTGATGCGTTCGTTACTGATCTGGCTGATGTGCAACAAACCGTCTTTGCCGGGCAGCAAGTTGACCAAAGCACCGAAGTCGAGAATCTTGGTGATTGCGCCTTCATAGATTTTGCCAATTTCAACGTCAGCGGTAATCGCCTCGATACGGCGCTTGGCCTCGTCTGCCTTGGCGCTGTCGGTGGACGCAATGGTGATCGTGCCATCTTCGTCAATGTTGATCTGCGTGCCGGTTTCTTCGGTGAGTGCGCGAATCACTGCGCCGCCTTTGCCGATCACGTCACGGATCTTCTCGGGGTTGATCTTCATGGTGAACATCTTGGGTGCGAAGTTCGACACCTCGGTCTTGGCCTCGCCCATCGCTGTTTGCATTTCACCCAAAATGTGCATGCGCGCTTCTTTGGCTTGGGCCAATGCTACTTGCATAATCTCTTTGTTAATGCCCTGGATTTTGATGTCCATTTGCAGCGCGGTAATACCGTTGGTGGTACCAGCCACTTTAAAGTCCATATCGCCCAGGTGATCTTCGTCGCCCAAGATGTCGGTCAACACGGCAAAACGGTTGCCGTCTTTGATCAAACCCATAGCGATACCCGCGACGTGCGCCTTCAAGGGCACGCCAGCGTCCATCATCGACAAACAGCCGCCGCAAACTGATGCCATCGAGCTAGAACCATTGGACTCGGTAATCTCAGACACCACGCGCAGCGTGTACGGAAACTCTTCTTTGGTAGGCAACACAGCAATGAGTGCACGCTTGGCCAAACGGCCATGGCCGATTTCGCGGCGCTTGGGGGTGCCTACACGGCCTGTTTCGCCCGTGGCGAACGGAGGCATGTTGTAGTGGAATATGAAGCTGTCATGGAACTCGCCGCTCAATGCGTCGATGCGCTGCGCATCACGGTCGGTACCCAGCGTGGTGACCACCAAAGCCTGCGTCTCACCACGCGTGAACAGCGCCGAGCCGTGGGTGCGTGGCAGCACGCCGTTGCGAATTTCGATCGGGCGCACGGTGCGGGTGTCGCGGCCGTCGATGCGGGGTTCGCCTGCCAAAATCTGACTGCGGACTAAGCCAGCTTCGATGTCAAACAGCATGGACTCGACTTTGACACCCTCAAACTCGGTGCCCGATGCTTTCAAATCAGCCATGACTTCAGCATACGCCGTGCGGCAAGCCTGCGTACGCGCTTGCTTGTTGCGCAGCTGGTAGGCCGCTGCCAATTTAGCCTGCGCAAAACCGCCTACTTTGGCGATCAATGGCTCGTCTTTGGCAGGAGCTTGCCAGTCCCAAGCTGGTTTGCCAGCGTCTTTGACCAAGTCGTGTATGGCGTTGATAGCTACCTTGCTCTGCTCGTGACCAAACACGATACCGCCTAGCATGATGTCCTCGGCCAACTG
>JANNCO010000411.1:0-3391 GCA_031386655.1 Polaromonas sp.
CTTTGGCGACGAGGTCAAGCGCCGCATCATGATTGGCGCATATGTTCTGTCGCACGGCTACTACGACGCCTACTACCTGCAAGCACAAAAAATTCGCCGCATGATTGCCGACGATTTTCAGCAAGCTTTTAAGCTGTGCGACGTGATCGCCGGGCCAGTGGCGCCCACGGTGGCGTGGAAGATTGGCGAAAAGTCTGACGACCCCGTGGCCAACTATTTGGCCGACATTTTTACCTTGCCTGCCTCGCTGGCCGGTTTGCCGGGCATGAGCATGCCCGCCGGGTTTGCTGCATCACCAGAAGGTGGCAATATGCCCGTAGGATTGCAACTTATCGGCAATTATTTTAGTGAAGCCAAGCTGCTGAACGCAGCGCACCAGTTTCAGCTGGCGACTAATTTTCATGCACGTCAACCTGCAGCCTTCATGGAGGGTAAATAACATGAACGCCGCTGTACACACCGCTGAGCCAACCGCCACCGCCTCTGCCACCGACTTTAAAGACGACCGCCAAGTCGATCTGTCGCTCTTGGTGCGCGGCTATGAGGTCGTTATCGGCTTTGAAACACATTGCCAGCTGTCTACCCAGAGCAAGATTTTCAGCCGCGCTTCTACCGCCTTTGGCGCTGAGCCTAATACCCAAGCCTGCGCGGTCGATTTAGCCCTGCCTGGCACGCTGCCCGTGATGAATAAAGGCGCGGTAGAGCGGGCCATTCAGTTCGGCCTGGCCATTGGCGCGCACATTGCCCCGCGCAGTATTTTTGCGCGCAAAAACTATTTCTATCCTGATCTGCCTAAGGGCTACCAGATCAGCCAGTTTGAGATTCCGGTGGTGCAAGGTGGCTCGGTAGAGTTTTTCCTCGATACGCAAGGGGCGGCGGCGGCAAGCTCAGAGCGCGTGAAAAAGTCTGTGCGGTTGGTGCGCGCGCACCTTGAGGAGGATGCTGGCAAATCGCTGCATGAAGACAAGTCGTTGGGCGCGTCTACCGGCGATGGCCGGGGCCAGAGCGGCATCGACTTGAACCGTGCTGGCACACCGCTGCTGGAGATCGTCACCGAACCCGACATGCGCAGCAGCGCTGAGGCCGTGGCCTATGCCAAAGAGTTGCACAAAATCGTCACCTGGATTGGCATTTGCGATGGCAACATGCAAGAAGGTAGTTTTAGGTGCGATGCCAACGTGTCAGTGCGCCAACCCGGTGCCAAGTTTGGCACGCGGCGCGAGATCAAAAACCTCAACAGTTTTAAGTTTATGCAGCAGGCTATTGACTACGAGGTGCGCTGGCAAATTGAGCAAATTGAAGACGGCAAAACTATAGAGCAGGCTACCGTGCTGTTCGATCCCGTCACAGGCGAGACGCGCGCGATGCGCACCAAGGAAGACGCAGCCGATTACCGTTACTTCCCAGACCCTGACCTACCGCCGCTGGTGATTGACAGCGCATGGGTAGAACGCACACGCGCTGCCATGACCGAGCTGCCGCGCGTGATGGCGGCGCGGTTTGCAGCTGACTATGGTTTGTCTGAATACGATGCTACGGCGCTGACGCAAAGCAAGGCAATGGCTGCGTATTTTGAGGCTACCGCCAAAGCCTGCGGACAACCCAAGCTGGCCAGCAACTGGGTGATGGGCGAAGTGTCGCGCCGCCTGAACCATGATGAGATTGACATTGCAGCCAGCCCCGTATCGCCTGTGCAGTTAGGTGCGTTGATTGGCCGCGTTGCTGACAACACAGTATCGAACAATGCCGCCAAGCAGGTGTTAGATGCACTGTGGCTGAGAGACGGAGTAGACGTTGACGCTGTGATTGAAGCCAAAGGACTCAAGCAGATGAACGACAGCGGCGCGCTGGAGAAAATAATTGACGACGTATTGGCAGCGAATGCTAAGAACGTAGCGGAATTTAAAGCAGGTAATGAGAAAGCATTGAACGCGCTGGTGGGTATGGCCATGAAGGCCAGCAAAGGCAAAGCGAATCCAGCGCAGGTTAATGAGATGTTGAAAGCGAAGCTGGGCTAACAACGCGTCTGGCTACAACGCTATTCGCGCAACTAACTTTTGGTTAAACACCAGAACAGCAACGCTATAAATTAAATAGCTGCTCGAGCAGGTTTTACCTGGGTTACCAGCCTAAAACACCTATTGTTTAGCACTTGCAGCGGCTTTACTGGGTACTGCAGCCGTCAGCTGCCACAGCGTTTTCAGCTTGACCAGCTCATCGTCAAAACGTGCGTTGATACGCTTTTTCTCGCCCTCTTGGTCGATGACAAAACGCTTTTGTACGGCCACGCTGTTGTTGTTGTCGTCTACTTGGCGGCGCAGGGAGGGTGGTGCCTTACTGGGGTCTTTTTTATAAAACTCCAGCTGCGCGTCAACCTCTTTGCGCTGCGTGCCCAGCTCGCCGATGCGTTTGGTAGCAGCGCGCATCACGTCGTCTACTTGGGTCAGGGCTTCGGTGCGTTCCTGGTCGTGACTGGCGCGATTGGGGTAGCGGGTCAGCAGGGCGCGGTCTTTGCGTTTTTCTTCGGCAATGCGCGAGCGTTCTTCGTTTTCTGCGCGCTGCTTGTTGTCAAATAGGCGCTGCTCTTCAGCGGTCATCACGGGTTTTACGGTGCGCTTGACCGTGCCACTGCTGTTGAGTTCTTTTTGCTCGCGCTCTGCGCACTCGGGGATGGGCCGGTCAGAGGTAATTTTCTTGCCACCTGCATCCACACAGGTGTAGATTTGTGCCCATGCCAGCGCGCTGGCTAGCCACAGCCCGGCGGTGATAGTTATTTTGATGCTGGTTTTCATAACGCTCCTAGTGGCTGCTGCGCTAGGCCACGCCATACTGCTGCCGATAAGCCTGCACCGCCGCACTGTGCTGCGCCATGCTGGCCCCGCTGGACTCTAAGTATTGCAGCAAGTCGCTTAATTTGGCAATCGTGCAAACCTGCAGGCCCAGCACGCCCGTGACGTATTGCACGGCGCTGTGCGGTACGTCTTGCACGCCGGTGGCAGTTTGTTCGGTGGCTTTTTCTTGCCTATCGAGCGCAATGGCCACCGCATGCGGCGTGGCACCCGCTGCTTTAATAGTAGCGATAGACTCCCGCGCAGCGGTACCTGCCGACATCACATCGTCAATAATTAGCACGCGGCCTGCTACTGGCGCGCCCACCAGCGTGCCGCCCTCGCCGTGGTCTTTGGCCTCTTTGCGGTTGTAGGCATAGGGCACGTTGCGGCCCAAGCGCGCCAGCTCGATAGCCACTGCGGCGGCCAGCGGAATGCCTTTGTAGGCAGGGCCAAACAGCATGTCAAACTCGACACCGCTGGCCAGAATGCGCTGCGCATAAAACTGCGCCAGGCGGCCTAATTTAGCGCCGTCGTCAAACAAGCCGGCGTTAAAGAAATAA
>JANNCO010000423.1:0-1510 GCA_031386655.1 Polaromonas sp.
CGTTAATCTGCAGCCCCAGCACGTCGATGATGTGCTGGCCGTTGTCGGTTACCAACGGCGCACCGCTCTTGGTGCGCACTGTCGCGGTGCCGCCCAGCGCGGTGAATTGCCGTATCAATTGCTTGGCTGCCATGGGTATCACCTCAACGGGCAGCGGAAATTTGCCCAGCACGTCTACTAGCTTGCTTTCATCTGCTATGCAGATAAACCGCTTGGCCAGTGCCGCCACAATCTTCTCACGCGTTAGCGCAGCGCCACCGCCTTTGACCATGTGGCCTGCGTGGTCGATCTCATCGGCCCCGTCGATGTAGACTGATAGCTCAGTTACGTCGTTGCTGTCTAGCACAGGTATGCCCAGCGCCTTGAGCCGGTCAGTGGAAGCAACCGAGCTGCTGACCGCGCCTGTAATATCATTTTTCATCGACGCCAGCGCGTCGATAAATTTATTGACCGTAGAACCCGTGCCTACCCCTACAATTTCACCTTTAACCACATACTGCAATGCGGCTTGGCCCACTTGGGTTTTGAGTTCGTCTTGTGTCATGAATTCTTTTCCTTTCTGCCAATTATCCAATGTCTCTGCTTCCCTACGCACTAGCCCGCCCCTTTTTATTCGGCCTCGACCCCGAAACCGCCCACGACATCACCATGGGCAGTATCGCCCGCACCCAGCGCACGCCGCTGGCGCTGGCCTACACGCAGGCGCGGGTGCATGACCCGGTGACGGTGGCAGGCCTGCAGTTTCCTAACCGCGTAGGCCTGGCCGCCGGGCTGGACAAAAACGCCCGCTGCATTGACGGCTTGGGCGCGATGGGTTTTGGCTTTGTAGAGGTAGGCACCGTCACGCCGCTGGCGCAACCCGGCAACCCCAAACCACGCATGTTTCGCCTGCCCGAGAAAAACGCCTTGATTAACCGCCTGGGCTTTAATAACGGCGGCCTGGACAGCTTTATCGAGAACGTTAAACGCTCTAAATTTCATAGCTGCTTGAGCAGTAAAGACGGCGCTAATCGCATGATTTTAGGTTTAAATATTGGCAAAAATGCTACTACGCCGATAGACAACGCCACCAGCGACTACCTGACGTGCTTGACGGGCGTGTACCCGTATGCTGACTACATTACCGTCAACATCAGCTCGCCCAATACCAAAAACCTGCGTGCCCTGCAAAGCGACGAGGCGCTGGACGGCCTGCTGGGCGCACTGGCCGCACGCCGCGCGCAGCTGGCTGAGCAGCACAGCATGCGCAAACCTATTTTCCTGAAAATCGCACCCGATCTGGATGCTGGGCAGATCAAGGTGATCGCCGCCACCCTTCAACACCACCAAATCGACGGTGTCATCGCCACCAACACGACTATCAGCCGAAAAGCCGTGCAAGGCCTGGCACACGCAGGCGAAGCTGGCGGCCTGAGCGGCGCGCCGGTGCTGGAGGCCAGCAACCAAGTGATCCGCTTACTGCGCAAAGCTTTGGGCAAGCACTACCCCATCATTGGCGTAGGCGGCGTCA
>JANNCO010000205.1:0-2106 GCA_031386655.1 Polaromonas sp.
ACACCAAGCACCAAGGCTGCGTAATGGCTAAGTGCGATTACTGCGGTGGATCGCCCACCATGTTCACAAGAGCTGGCAGGCGGTGTACTCAGCGCAGCGGCATAAAGGGGGAGTAGGCGGCCATAGGCCGCCATGGAGGACAGCCGCGGAGCTGAGTACGCCGTCGGCCGGCTCCCGTACATAACTTAAAACAGTCATCCCCTAAGACAGACGCAGAGCTGACTACGCCGCCTGCCAGCTTTCGTACAAAAATAAGAATATCAATTCTCGCAATCCTTGCAATCCACGCCATCCCCACTGCTCGTGGTGCAGGAATACCAATCTTCAACCCGTGCAAGCACTTAGCTTCAACCAAGTACTTGCACCACCGCAGCAGCCATGCGCTGTGCTGCGCCGCGCGAGGTGGCAAGCCAGTGCTGTCCGGCTTGCTGCATGGCGGCACGTTGTGGTGCGTCGATGGTCAGTTGCAGTGCGGCTTGCAGTGCGCTGGGCATGTCAGCTGCCCGCACAGCAGCGCCTTGCTCTACGGCGCTGGCCGCAGCGTCGGCAAAGTTAAAGGTGTGCGGGCCCAGGGTGATGGGGCAACCTGCGGCAATGCCTTCGATCAGGTTTTGCCCGCCCAAAGGCGCAAAGCTGCCGCCCAGCAAGGCGCTGTGCGACAGGCTGTAGTACAGCGCCATCTCGCCCAGCGAATCGCCCAGCCATATTTGTGCAGCAGCGGGTGCGCTGCGCAGCGCGGCGGCGCGCTCATTGGCAATTTCTGTGCTGCTATCTGTGTTGTTGCGAGCATGCTTGGCCGAACTGTTGACCGAACTGTTGACCGAACTGTTGACCGAGCTGTTGATCGAGCTGTTGATCGAGCTGTTGGCTGCGTTGCTTGCAACCGTGCCCATTCCCCACTGCGAGCGGCGCGACAAGCTGAAACCTGCTTGGGCAATCAACGCTGCCACTTCGTCAAAGCGCTGCGGGTGGCGCGGTACGATTAACCACTGCACGCTGTGCGTCAGACGGTCACGCGCTATGTTTTGCATAGCTGCTTGAGCAGGTTCTACGGCCTGCAGGGCCGAAATGGCTTGTAAAAACAGGGCTTCTTCACCCTCGCGGCTGCTGGCCAGCATGATGACTGGGCGCTGCGCGGCCTGCCGCCAAGTGCTGCCCAGCGCGCATTGCGCAGCGTCCAGCGCTATGTCGTACTTTAAATTGCCTTGCACGGTAATGTGCCGCGCGCCAATGGCGGCCAGGCGCTGGGCGTCAGCGTCGGTTTGCGCCCACACCTTCGCCAGCGACGCATACGCAGGGCGCGCCAGCCAGGCCACGCGCTGCGCAGCCTGCAGCGATTTGCTGCTAAGCCGCGCATTAGCCAGTACCAGCGGCACGCCAGCGCGCTGGGCCTGCGCGCACAGGCTGGGCCATACCTCGGTCTCCATCAAGATGCCAATGCGTGGCCTAAAGTGCGCCAGAAAGCGCTGCGTTGCGCCTAAGGTGTCCCACGGCAGCCACGCCTGTGCATCGCCCGGCTGCAGCAGCTTAGCGCCTTCTGCACGGCCTGTGGCGGTGCTGTGGGTAAGCAGCAGGCGCATGCCCGGCAGCTGGCTGCGCAGCTGCGCTAGCAAAATGGCGGCAGCCCGTGTTTCGCCTAGCGACACGGCGTGTAGCCACACAATAGGCGTGCTTTGGTTTGCACGCGCCACGGCCACGGCATGCCCATCGGCAGCCTGCGCATAGTACCCAAAACGCTCTGCCATGTGCTGGCCGTAGGCAGGCTCTGCCATAGCGCGGCGTGCTAGTTTGGCGCGCAGTACCGGCTGCGCCAGCCACATGAACGCGCTGTACAGAGCCAGCAGCAGGCTATGCATTAGCAGCCTTGTGCAAGGGTGCCGGCTTAATCGCTGGCTTAATGTTTTGCAGCGGTAATTCTGTGGCCTGGACCGGTGCTGCTGCACGCACCGCTAGCCACGCGTCCCACACAGCGTCTACGCTGGGCTGGGGCTGCGCTACCACGCTGCGTTGGCGCAGCCTGCCCTGCGGCCCGGTGCGCCACGCGGTGTCAAAGTTGTACAGCTGCACATGGGGCAAATCCAGCGCCACGGCAATGTGGCTGAGGCC
>JANNCO010000053.1:0-2319 GCA_031386655.1 Polaromonas sp.
TGTTGCTTGCGTTATCTGTCAATGCCGCGGCTGCAGGACGATACAGCCGACAAGCCTGTGGCTTTGCGTGCCTTGATCACCGCGACGAATTCTTCACCAGGCTCTGATTTGCGCCATTAAAATTCTGAAAGATTTTTCCTCTATGAGTTTTACAACAGAACTCCACCCTGGCGTTAGTGACAGTGTCGCAAGCCAAACCAGCGGCTTTGTACTAAACCACAGCATGCTGCGCATAAAAGATCCAGCCGTTTCTCTGGATTTTTACAGCCGCGTGATGGGCATGCGGGTGCTGCGTAAGCTAGACTTTCCTGAGATGAAGTTTTCACTTTACTTCCTGCATGCAGGTGTGCCCGCAGAGCCCGTGCCGCAAGATGTGGGTGCACGCACTGCATGGACATTTAGCCAGCGCGGCATTCTGGAGCTAACGCACAATTGGGGAACTGAGAACGATGAAAAATTTCAGTACCACGACGGCAATGTCCAGCCCCAAGGTTTTGGGCACATTTGTTTTTCGGTGCCTGATCTTGACGCGGCAGTTGCCTGGTTTGATCAAAACAAGGTTGTATTCGTCAAACGCCCCGACCAGGGAAAGATGAAGGATGTCGCCTTCATTAAAGACCCTGATGGTTACTGGATAGAAATAGTCGAGCCTGCTCGACTTACAAATTTGGGGGCAGCGCCAGCATGAAGTTCTTGTTTTGCAAAAATAGTAGCGCGCAATATATTAAGAACCATTGCGTTAACGTATTGAAAATTATTGCAATCGGTACTGCGTTTTTAGGTACTTGCCATAGCGGAGCTAACGAAGCGCTGGCACGCAAGAATGATTGCCTGGGTTGCCATGCTGTGGCAACCAAACTGGTTGGCCCAGCATTCAAAGAAGTTGCGGCTAAATATGCCAGCCAAACTGATGCAGTTGACCAGATTAGCCAGAGCATTCGCAACGGTAGCACTGGTAAATGGGGCGAGATACCGATGCCCGCCCAAACCAAATTGTCAGCGCCAGACGTGAAAAAACTCGCGTTGTGGATACTCAGCACCAAATAAATGGTGCCCGAGAATTCGCCACTACGCACGTGGCCGGCCCACAAGGCGGTTGCTTTCATGCCCGGCTCGCTGCCCTTGGGCGGCGTAGTCCCGATGACTCCGATTCATGCATTTACAAGCCCGCCTGCAGCCCTGCATTTACAGCCTCAGCCTGGGTTGATACCGCGGCGGCGGGATATCGACTTGGGCGGTTTGCTGGCCTTTTCGATTGACAATGTAGTAACGGCCAACGAAGCCGACGCCATCGTGGAGGCGAGCGAGCGCTTTGGCTACCGCGACGAAGCACCAGGAATTTCTACGCCACCCGGTATGCGCATGAACAAATCAGTGCACTGGGTGAGCGACGCTGCCCTGACGGGGCCGCTGTTTGATCGCATCGCGCATTTGCTGCCCGCCAGCGCTGGCACAGCGCCACTGTACGCGGGCTTCAGCCAGCGCCTGAACATGTACCGCTACGATGCCAACGATATATTTAACCGCCACACCGACGGCAGTTGGCCCGGCTACAGCTTAAGCCCCGATCGCAACCACATGCTTGAGTGGCAGCCCGAAATACGGTCAGCGCTGACCATGCTGCTGTATCTCAACTGCCCAGCCGACGGCGTACAAGGTGGCAACACCCGACTTTTTGCCGCGAACGGTGCGCACGTAGATGTGGTTCCGGCCAAGGGAAGCGCCCTGTTTTTTCGCCATGGGTTTGGGGCAGACTCAGTGCTGCATGAAGGCTGTCGCGTTTATGGCAACGCGCCCAAATATGTAGCGCGTATCAATGTGATGTATGCAGCGGCTGCAAGTTAGTAGCATGCACTGCGTTTTTTACCTGCACGATTTGCGCGATGATAGACACGGCTATTTCTGCGGGCGTTTTGGCTCCCAAGTGCAGGCCCACAGGACCGTGCAAACGATCTAGCTCTAAGTCTGTCAGTTCAAAATGCTCTTTGAGACGCGCTTTACGCGTAGCGGTATTGCGCTGCGAACCTAGGGCACCGATATAAAACGCGTCTGACCGCAGTGCCTCCATCAGCGCCATATCGTCTAGCTTAGGGTCGTGCGTGAGGGCGACGATGGCGGTGTGTGCGTCAGCGTTCAGGTCGCGCACTACGTCGTCGGGCATGCCTACAACCCGGGTGGCGCCTGCGGGCAGCAGGGCGGCGTATTCTTCGCGCGGGTCACACACCAGCACCTCAAAGTCAAGCATGCTGGCCATCTGCGCGACGGCTTGGCTCAGCTGGCCTGCGCCAATCAGCAGCAACCGCCATTGAGGGCCGAAGG
>JANNCO010000151.1:0-15810 GCA_031386655.1 Polaromonas sp.
CTGAGCATGTGTGCCTCGGCTTCATCGTCAATACCAATGTGGCGAGCAATAAACTCGCTGTCATTTTCAAGTGTTTTCAGGGGTAGGGCAGATTGCATCAACATGGCGGGGTTGCTTTCAGAAAATTAAACAGTCTTCTCGTAGGCGGTATAGCTTGTCTCGTCCATCAGGGCCGCAATTTGCGAAGCATCTGACAGTTTGACTTTGAAGAACCAACCGGCACCTAAAGGGTCGCTGTTAGCTAGCGATGGATCGGCACGCAGGGCTTCATTCACCTCGGTAACCGTGCCACTGACGGGCATGTACACATCGGCCGCTGCCTTGACGCTTTCTACAACGCCAGCTACGTCTTTGGCGTTGTGGGTGCTGCCGACTTCTGGCAAGTCCACAAACACCACATCGCCCAGCGCGTCTTGCGCGTGGTGCGTAATGCCGACAGTGGCAGTGTCGCCCACAATGTCGAGCCATTCGTGGTCTTCGGTGTATTTTTTGCTCATGGTGTGTTGCTCCTATTTAAATGGGGTCAGATCAAGTTTATCGAGGGGTGAAATTCAAAAGAAATTGTATTTATGCCGCAGGACCACGGTAGTAGCGGTTGGGCACAAAGGGCATGCTGCTGACGATCATGGGCACGGGCTTGCCGCGCACCATGGCGTGCAGTAGTGTGCCGTTGGCGGACAGCTCGGCAGGCACGTAGCCCATAGCTATCGGCAGGTTGACGCTGGGGCCTAGCAAACCGCTGGTGACTTTGCCAACTATCCTGCCGTCCGTTGTGCACAGCGCTACACCTTCGCGCACGGGCACGCGCTCTTGCGCTATCAAGCCTACGCGTTTGCGTGTGGGCTTTTGCGCTACCAGGCCTGATGCATCTGCGCACGCGGCCATGATCTTGGATGCGCCTGGGAATCCACCGGCACGTGCTCCGCCGCCGCGCCGCACTTTTTGGATCGCCCAGGCCAAACCAGCTTCTAGCGGGCTGGTGGTGGTGTCAATGTCTTGGCCGTATAAACACAAGCCAGCCTCTAAACGCAGTGAATTGCGCGCACCTAAGCCGATGGGTTTAACTTCGGGCTGGGCCAGCAGTGCACGGGCTAGGGCGTCTGTGTTTTCAGACGGTACAGAGATTTCAAAACCGTCCTCGCCGGTGTAGCCGCTACGGGTGATGAATAAATCCGCGCCGCTCCAAGGGAATGCGCCGCCCGTCATAAATACTAATTGGTCTACACCGGGCACTACACGTTGCAATGCGTTCACTGCCTGTGGGCCTTGCAGTGCCAGCAAGCCTTGGGTGGGCAGGGTGATGATCTCGCAGCGCTGGCCCATCTTGCTTTGCATGTGTGCGATGTCGCCTGCCTTGCATGCGCCATTCACAATCACAAAAATCTCGTCACTGCCTTTGTTGACAAACATCAAGTCATCAATGATCGTGCCCTCATCAGTTGTGAGAAGTCCGTAGCGCTGTTTGCCTACGGCCAAGTCCATCACATCCACGGGCATCAAGCTTTCAAAGGCCATGGCCGCGCCCTTGCCATGTAAAACCAGTTGCCCCATGTGCGACACGTCAAACAAGCCCGCTGCCGTGCGTGTGTGCGCATACTCGGCCATCAATCCCATGGGGTATTGCACCGGCATACTGTAGCCAGCAAACGGCACCATCTTGGCGCCTAATTCGATATGCAATGCGTTGAGCGGGGTAGTAAGTAAGGACGTATCGGCAGACATGAAATACAGGGCTCCTGAGTAAACCGCAGGCCACCATAGACCATGCAATAAGGGGAACCCTGTTGTCCGCTTTACCTGAGAGATTCACGCTGGCGATGCAGCGTTTGCCCCTTCGGTGGGCTTGCCATTGCAGCAAACCTCTCTCCAACAGAATGTGGTTTTTCAGAACCTTCGCCTGTCCTTTTGCCTGAGCGTTTGCAAAAATCGACTCACGACTTTCACTGCGCCTTCGGCGGCTTGATTTGTAATCCTACAATGCAAGCTCTCTCCAAGCTGATGTAATTGTAGCAAGCGTTACCGCTCCAGCTTTCCACCATCTGAGATTTCCCGCAAGAGATTCAAGTTATGCCCCAATTTGCAGCTAATTTATCGTTTTTGTACCAAGAACTACCGTTTTTGGACCGTTTTGAGGCTGCGGCAAAAGACGGGTTTAAAGCCGTGGAATATATGTTTCCCTATGCGTTTGATGTGCGCGAGATTGCCGCGCGCTTAAAAGCTAACGACTTGCGACAAGTATTGTTCAGCTTGCCGCCTGGTGGCCACGATGCAGCTACGAGCCAAGCCGCGTGGGACGCAGGCGTGCGAGGCTTGGCCTGCATACCCGGTAGCCAAACCGAGCTGCTGCAAGGCGCAGACTTGGCCATGCGCTTTGCCCAGGTATTGCAATGCCCGCGCGTGCACATGATGGCGGGGCTGTTGCCCAGCGGCAAAACGCGCGCTGACTTGTTGGGCACCTATGTAGACCATGCACGCGCTGTGGGCCAATTGGCGGCCAAGCAAGGCGTGGATGTGCTGATTGAGCCGATCAACCACCGTGACATACCCGGCTTCTTCCTTAACCGCCAAGACCATGCGCACGATTTGCTTGCTGAGATTGCGTTGCCCAATGTGAAAGTGCAGATGGATTTGTACCACTGCCAAATTGTCGAAGGTGACGTGGCCATGAAAATTCGCCAATATCTGCCTGCTGGCAACGTGGGGCATTTTCAGATAGCCGGTGTGCCCGAGCGCAATGAGCCCAACGTGGGCGAGATAAATTACCCCTATCTGTTTGATCTGATAGACAGCTTGGGTTATACCGGGTGGATTGGGTGCGAGTACAGACCGCGCTTGGGTGCGTGTAACTTTGGCACATCGGACGGTTTGGGGTGGCTGCAGCCTTATCTATAACACTGCAGAGTATTTTGAACGGCTTTTTTACAGTAAAAATGGCTGTTAACCAAAATAAAACCTGCTCAAGCAGCTATTAAATTAATAGCTATTGTCCGGTTGATGAGATGTTGGACGCGCATACTTTCTGCGTCATAAACACAAAGCTGCATCTAATTCCGAAAATAAGTTATCTGTATGAGCTGCCAATTCAGGCGCCAAGGTGCAGCGCATGACGCACCGCATCAGGATTTTCACTGATGTAGTTGCGCACAATATCTTCAAAGCTGGTATCTGCATACAGACCCAGCGCATTAGCGCGTGATGATGCAATGCACGTAGGCCAAGAAGCTACGATGCTTTCTATTTTTGGATCTATTTGCCAGCCAAGGAGTGAAAATACTGCTTCGCCAGCTATAGATCTGAGAGCATCTGCCATTGCACCAACGTCAGTGGTCATGGCAGGCAAGTTCATTGCAGTCAATGGCCCCCAGTCTTTGCTGCTGGCCTGTGCAGCTCTTATCAAACCGTCAACCGTACGGCCAGGGGACGACAGAGCAACTGCAGTGCTGGCGGGTACGGGCACTACACAAGCCACGCCAGCCAAAGGCTCACGCACCATGCCACTGAAAAAACTGGATGCCGCACCGTTAGGTTTACCCGGGCGCACGCTCACCGTCATCAGGCGTACATTGCGTGCACGTACAAAACCTTTTCGGCCATAGTCGGCCACCATCTGCTCGCCGATAAATTTTTGAATACCGTAGCTGGACTGCGGCGTAGGCAAAGTGTTGTCGTTGACTACACCGGGTAGCGGCAATAAAGCGGTTTGGCCAAAAACCGCCAACGAACTGGCAAACACCACGATAGGCTGTGATTTGACAGCGCGACAGGTCTCCAGCAGCCTGTGTGTAGCTGCAAAATTACTGCGCATGCCCAAGTCAAAATCGGCTTCACACTCGCCACTGACTGCAGCTGCCAGATGGTAGACCACCGCAGTATCTGCTCGGGCAGCTAATAAATCAGGGGCATCAGATAGTTGGACGTTTAGGTCTCCTAGGGCTACTTCAATACGCGGGTCGGCTGCCAAATCATCTGGTGGTGCTAAGCGGTCTGCCAGCGTGATACGGGTAATGGGCACAGCCGCCTGCCCGTTGACGCTGAGCGAACCCATGGCCAACAACGTGCGGGCTAAACGCACGCCTAAAAATCCAGCGCCACCAGTGATGATAATTTTCATACTTACAGCGTCTCTTTTTCTTGGTGCAGTTGAGCGCGCACATAGCTCACATGCTGGCGCAGTGTGTAAATACGGTCTGCAAAATCCAGCGGAAATTTGGTTGCGCCAATCTCGCTCTCAATAGTGTCAAGCGCGGCTGTTGCTTGTTTGATTTCGTCTGCATTCAATTGCCGCGTGCGCAGCTCGCGCTCCATTTTTAGCAAAATTTCATAGCGACGGTATAGCCGGTTGTTATTTTTAAAGTCCAGTAAACCAGGAATGGTTTTCAACGCAGGAATAGCAATGGCCAACAGCGGCACCAGTATCAACAGCAGCCTTTGCAGTGCATTGGCCGCCCAGTAGGGCAAATAGCGTTGCAAGAAGGGACGGCCGTCTTTGTAGTACCGCTGGGCCTCGTCGGCCAGCGGAAAATCGGTGCCCCGCGGGTTGGGGAATTCCGCAGGTTTATTCAGCAAAGTGGCACCTTTGTGCACGTCGCGTGCGGCTTCTAGCAGCAGGTAGGCAAGCGCTGGGTGCAAGTCGTCGCGCACCACCAAGTTTGCAGTCGTGGTGAGCAGGTTAACGTCTTCGCTGGGCAAGTCGCGCAACGGATCAACCGAGCCTGCTTTCAGAGTGACCAGTGACATGTAGGGCAGCCGCCTGGTGATGCCTTCGGCATGCGCCAGCGACACCAATCGCACTTCAGGCCTGGTCAGCAGCAGTTGTACAGCGGGGGTTTGCGGCGCACCAATGATAATGATCGCGTCCAGCGCTTTGCCAAGTAATGCCTCAGCGGCGGCCATACCACCCTCGGGGCTGAGCGTGGCATTGGCTGCACTAACGCCATAGCTTTGCAACAGGTCTAAGGCCACCTTGCGTGTGCCGCTGCCTTCGGCGCCAATGGCTACTTTCTTGCCCGCCAAGCTTTGTAGCCCTTTGTCGAGCGTTTTAAACGCCTCTGACGACGTACTAAACAACCAAATAGGCTCGTACCCCACCACGCCCAAGGAACGCAAGGGCGTGTCTTGGTCGGTTTTTTGCGGATCTATGGACAAAAGCCCTAATCCACCCTGGACAAAACCCACTGGCATACCAGCATTTAAGCGATCTAAATTCTGCAATGCACCGGTGGACGGTTTCAGCTCGAGTGTGACACCGTTGGCCTGAAGATAGCTTTGGTACTTCAATGCAAACTGGTGTGATGCACCGTCGACTGCGCCGGTAGTCATGTCAATTTTTTTCGGCGGTGCAGGGCTGATATAGCTGGTTAGCAGCCAGATCAATAGGCCTATCAGCGCCATCGCTGCGCCAGTAAAGTACACAACTTGTTTGCGAGTAAGTGACGGAATTACCATGGTGTGCAGTCTAACCTGCAGCGCGTTAACGTGCACGCATGCTGAGCAGTTTGCCGCGTGCACGCGCCAGATGTTCGCGCAGCGTGTACCAGCGGTTGGCATGGCTGTTGGGCAAGTCAAGAGCGGTAACTTTGGCCTCTATACCATCGAGCCGCTGCAATAAATTTTTGATCTCGATTGGTCGAGAGCTGGCGGTGGACTCTATATCCGTTTCTAGAAATTTCAATTCACCATAGAAATTTTGCAGTACAGCATTGATTTTCCAATTGAAAAGATTGGGTATCCACAGCAGTGCCAACACTGTGACAGCTAAAATCGGCAGCAACGCATAGATAACAAGTTGCGCTAGCTGCGCCCACCAATAAGGCAGCACGCGTTCCAGCCAGGGACGCTCGCCGTTGGCAAAGGCATGCGCCACTGGCGACAAATAAAAGTCTACTTCTTTGCTGTTGGGAAATTCACCCTGGCGTTGCAGAAAACTGGGCAGTTCATGAATCTCACGTGCCGCCTCCAGCATGGCCCGCTGCAGTGCAGGGTGCATGTTGGTGGTAACCAGCAGATGCAGGTCAGCTGCCACCATGGTCAGATCGCGCGGGGGCAGATCACCACGCAGTTCTATGGCGCCTTGGGGTATGACAAAGGGCTTAAGACGTGGTTCACGTGCAACCAGCGACGTCACGCGATCAACCCCAATCAACGAAATGCCTGTTGCACGGGTTAGCTCGCGTATGCTTTCAGACTCGCCTCCAGACACCAGCACCAATGCATCGACCTGGTTGTCGACTAGCGCTCGAACGCCTTCGGGGTTGGAGTTAACCGTACTCAGGGTGACATCGGAAGGCCTGAGTTGAGCGTGTTGCAGCAACAGTTGCGTAACTTCCCAGCCCGAGTTGCCAGTGGTTGAGGTGGCGATGCGAAAGCCTTTGAGTTGGCTGAGTTCAGTGATATCTTGAACCCGCGTAAAGACCCACACCGGGCTGCGCTGTACAGCGGCCAGAGCCATGACGCGGTTCATGTCAGGGTGGGCAAGCATACCTTGTGCAAAAGCAGCATCGACACCACTTTGCGGGTCTTGCAGCCGTTGCAGAGGCTCTGAAGAAGATTTTGTGGTGATGGTTTGCACGCGAATGCCGCGCTGCTCCAGTATGTCGCGATAGCGTACTGCCAGCCCCATATAAGTGCCTGTTGGCAAACCGCCCGCCATCACCATCACTTGCGGTGGTAGAGGCAGCCACACGGTGACAGACAGCCACATCAACACGCTCGACAGCAATAGCAGCGGAGGGTAGAGCCACAGCCAGCGCTTGCGAAATACGAAGGATAGCTGCATGCCTTAGCGTCCTCGTATGGTGTGGAGTTTTTGGCGCACAAACTCAATGTGTTTTTGCAGCATGAATAAACGTTTCATAAACTCAGGCGGAGCGTCAAAATTACGCAGCCCTGCATCAATTGCATTGAGCTGAATGTTGTGCCTTGCAAAATCCAGACCCGATGACTGCGTCGTGTCCAAGTCATTTTCGATAAATTTAAGCTCACCATACCAACGGTTGATATAACTCTCCAACGTCCATCGCATAAAGGCAGGTAGGCTGTAGCACAAAGCCAGGCACAGCAGCGCTAACGGTAAGCCGATCAGGGCAATTCGCCATAAGGCTTGCGCCCAGACGATACTGAAATGCTCTTCAATCCAGGGCAGGCCATACACCAGTGTAGATCGGGCGTCGGGCGAGGTCATGAAATCAGCGCGCCGCAGATTGGGGAAGTCACCTGCTTTGTGAAACAAACCTGCCTCACGGTGTACTTGGCGTGCAGCCGCTGCGGTCAGGCGTTTGATAGCCGGGTGCAGGTTTTCGCTGACCACCACGCTGGCCACTGTAGTGAGCATGACGGTGTCTTGCGTGGGCTGCAGACCTGTTGGACCAAGCATACCCTTGGCGACCAGTCGAGGCTCTAGATATGGCACACGTTCGATCAGTGCTGCGCTGCGCTTGAGGGTGATCAGATGTACATTGGGACTGGAC
Organism: Polaromonas sp.; assembly: GCA_031386655.1. Lineage (GTDB taxonomy): Bacteria > Pseudomonadota > Gammaproteobacteria > Burkholderiales > Burkholderiaceae_C > JAAFIP01. The sequence continues at coordinate 7,467 of JANNCO010000151.1, forward strand.
AGCATGGCAGTGACCAAAGGCGCGTTGGGCGCGGCTACAAAAATAGCAGCCTCTATTTCCCCGCTGGCAAGCGCTTTAACTGCACCCATGCCCGTGGTCTCGGACACGATAAGGTCTTTGGGTTCCAATCGAACCTGCTCCAGCAGTTTCAGCGCGATCAGTCGACTGCCGCTGCCTTGCTGGCCAATGGACACGCGCATACCTTGCAGTTGCAGCAAAGAATCGATCTCTTTTCTGCGCGCAAAAATCCAGATGGGTTCAATATCGACATTGGCAATGGTTTGGATTGCTGTGCGGCCGTCGCTGGGCAATTCGCGGTCCAGCAAGCCAAAACCACCTTGCACAAAACCAATCTGGGAAGGTTGTTGCTTGTCTCGCAGGCGATCAATGTTCTGGCCCGTGCCCGCAGACTCCAGCACATCGACCTCCAGCCCGTAGCGGCGCAATGTTTGGGCGTAGCGCTGGGCATGTGCATAGTACATTCCATCTTTGGCCCCAGAAGTAATGGTGACTTGCGTGGGCGCTGGCGGAAAGACTTTCCACCCTAGCCATAAAAATAATGCCGCGGCGATTAAACAGACGGGAAGAAAAACAAACCAAACACGTAAACGGTACATCTGTGCCCATCTCATGCGGCTAGCTCCCGCAAGTAAGACCATTCCATTGCAACAATCTGTGTCAGATTGACGTAAAACATGTTATAGCCCACTTGTAATAGTTTGTCTCTAGTCTGTTTGGATGAGGCTGCCTCAATGTTACGTTAAAGTGTAAACTAATTAATTACATTCCTGCGTAGTTTGGGCCGCCGCCGCCCTCAGGGGTAACCCATACGATGTTTTGGGTAGGGTCTTTGATGTCGCAGGTTTTGCAATGCACGCAGTTTTGCGCGTTGATCTGCAAACGGTCAGCTCCTGCATCAGTCTTTACGTACTCATATACGCCAGCCGGGCAATACCGGCTTTCGGGCCCCGCGTATTTAGCCAAGTTAATGTTCACTGGCACAGACGCATCTATCAGTGTCAAGTGCGCAGGCTGATTTTCGGCGTGGTTGGTGTTGCTGATGAACACGCTGCTCAATCGGTCAAATGTCAGCTTGCCATCGGGCTTGGGGTATTTGATTTCCTGGCACTCGGCGGCGGGTTTTAAATACGCATGGTCGGGTTTGTCACGGTGCAGGGTCCACGGAATATGGCCGCGCAGCGCAAACTGCTCGATACCGTTCATGAGGGTTGCTGTGACCAAGCCTTTTTTGAACCATGTTTTAAAGTTGCGTGATTTGTGCAGTTCGTCAAACAGCCAGCTATTTTCAAAAGCTGCGGGGTAAGCGGTCAACTCGTCGCCCGCGCGGCCTGCCTGTATGGCATCGTAGGCGGCTTGCGCGGCCAGCATGCCTGTCTTGATAGCGGCGTGGCTGCCTTTGATGCGGCTGACGTTCAGGTAGCCAGCATCGCAGCCTACCAGCGCGCCACCAGGAAATATAGTTTTAGGCAAACTCATCAAGCCACCTGCTGTTATGGCGCGTGCGCCGTAACCCAGGCGCTTACCGGGCTTGATGCCTTTGGACTCGTCACCTTCTAGATACCAGCGAATATTGGGGTGCAGCTTCCAGCGCTGGAATTCTTCAAATGGGCTGAGGTAGGGATTGGCGTAGTCCAGGCCCGTGATGTAGCCCAGCGCAACTTTGTTGTCTTCCATATGGTACAAAAACGCGCCGCCATAGGTGTCGTTTTGCATCGGCCAGCCTGCGGTATGCAGCACAAAACCTGGTTCGTGGCGGGCAGGGTCAATCTCCCACACTTCTTTGACACCCAAGCCGTAGCTTTGCGGGTCTTTACCCGCGTCAAGTTTGTATTTCGCAATTAACTGCTTGCCCAAATGACCGCGCGAACCTTCAGCAAAAATAGTGTACTTGCCATGCAGTTCCATGCCTAGCTGGAAATCCGCTGTGGGCTCGCCTTCTTTGCTGATACCCAAGTTGCCGGTGGCGATACCCTTTACCGAAGGTAGTCCTGCGTGATTGCTACCGTCTTCGTTGTACAAAATTTCTGCCGCTGTAAAGCCAGGGAAAATTTCTACACCCAATGCCTCAGCTTGCTGGCCCAGCCAATGCGTCAGGTTGCCTAGACTGATAATGTAATTGCCATGGTTTTCAAAACACGCCGGTAAAAGCAAATTGGGCACACGAAAAGATGATTTTTCGCCCAGGAAAATCATCGCATCGCCCGTCACTGGCTGGTTCATTGGTGCACCGAGCGCTCTCCAGTTAGGAAAAAGCTCGGTGAGTGCGCGCGGGTCCATGATGGCGCCGCTCAAAATATGCGCGCCCGGCTCAGAGCCTTTTTCCAGCACCACAACCGATATGTCAGTACCGTTGGATGCTGCCAATTGCTTCAAATGAATAGCGGTGGCCAAACCGCCCGGGCCGCCACCCACAACAACAACGTCGTAGTCCATCGCTTCGCGGGGGCCGTGGGTTTTTAAAATGTCGTCATGGGTCATGGGTCGTGCTCGCTGATAATGCATTAACTCCATCTATTTTAGGTGGTGACCACGGGCTTGTGGCACACGGCCAGCCTATACCAATAAGTTTTGAAGAGGACTCTCTAAATGGCATACGAAATTGACTTATCTGGCCGCGTCGCGTTAGTGACCGGTGCCTCCAGCGGGTTGGGCGCGCAGTTTGCCAAGACCCTTGCCAAAGCGGGCGCTGCCGTAGTGTTGGCCAGCCGCCGGGTCGACAAGTTGAAAGACCTGTGCTCAGAAATTGAAGCTGAGGGCGGCGACGCGCATGCCGTTCAGCTGGATGTCACCAACACCGCCAGCATCAAAGCCGCTGTGGCCCATGCAGAGACCGAGGTGGGCAGCATCGACATCTTGGTCAACAATTCTGGCGTGTCCACCACCCAGCGTATTCAAGACGTGAGCGAGGACGACTACGACTTTGTGATGGGCACCAATACCAAAGGTGCTTTTTTTATGGCACAGGAAGTTGGCAAACGCATGCTGGCGCGCGCCAAGGGCCAAGCCCCGGGCAGCTACACGGGTGGGCGCATTGTCAACATTGCGTCTATGGCGGGCCTGAAAGTACTGCCGCAAATCGGCGTGTACTGCATGAGCAAAGCCGCCGTGGTGCATATGACCAAAGCCATGGCCTGCGAGTGGGGCAAATACGGCATCAACGTGAATGCGATTTGTCCAGGCTATATTGACACTGAGATTAACCACCACCACTGGCAAACCGAGCAAGGCCAAAAGCTGGTGCAAATGCTGCCGCGCAAACGCATTGGCAAGCCTGAAGATTTAGACGCACTGCTGGTGATGTTGTGCAGTGATCAGAGCCATTTTGTCAACGGTGCCATCATTGCAGCGGATGACGGGTTTGGTATTTAACCCAGAAAGAACAGCGATTTGTTGACCGGTATTTTGGCGGGCCTTGCAGCTGGCGCGCTGTGGGGCTTGGTGTTTGTGGCGCCCCGCATGGTGACTGGTTTTACGGCAGTAGACTTTACTGCAGGTCGCTTTGTGGCGTACGGTGCGTTGTCGGTGGTGCTGATGCTGTTGTGGCGCAAATCCCCGCTACCCACGCTGTCGCAGGCTGGGGCCGCGCTGGGCATGAGCGTGCTGGGTTTTACAGGCTACTACCTGCTACTGGTGTACGCCATACGCGATGCGGGCACCGAAGTACCTAGCTTGATCATTGGCACCATCCCCATCTGGATGATGGTCTTGGGCAAGCCTGCTGGGCTGCGCTGGGCTGGGCTGATTCCGGGCTTGCTGCTGACGATACTGGGTCTGGGTTTGATGATGCACGTATCGCACGGCGCACAGATCAATAGGCCAACAGATGCCGTCAAGGACATGTATTTCTGGCGCGGTGTGGCGTTTGCAGTGGCTTCGATGGTGTTTTGGACGGCTTTTGGTTTGCTCAATGCTGCGTGGCTTAAAAAACACCCTGAGGTGAGCGCCACTGCGTGGGCCAATTGGCTGGGTGTGGCTACAGGGCTAGGTGCTTTAGGGCTGTGGTTAGTGGCTGGAACAGATGTAAAAACACTGTTTCAAGCCGCAGATATTGCTCAAGCAGCTATTATTAGCATAGCAACCGGGATCGGTTCAGCCTGGGTAGCTACTTACTTGTGGAACATTGCCAGCCAGCGACTGTCAGCCAGCCTGTGTGGCCAATTGATTGTGAGTGAGACAATTTTTGCGTTGATGTATTCATTCTTGTGGGACAGCCGCTGGCCCAGCATGCTGCAATTAACAGCCTGTGTATTGTTTGTCGCCGGTATTTTTGCCAGCATTCGCGCGCACAGGTAAATTGCTACTATGAAAATTGAAATTCCCCAGAACAAAAAACTGGTTTTTGAAATGACCATTCCGATCCGTTGGGGCGATATGGACGCGATGGGTCACTTGAACAACGGCAGCTATTTTCGCTATCTGGAGACCATCCGCATCGACTGGATGCACAGCATTGGCGCAGTACCTGACCCGCAGGGCGAAGGCCCTGTGATCGTCAATGCGTTTTGCAATTTTTACCAGCAGTTGGTCTACCCGGGTGATGTGCGGGTCAAGATGTACACCAGCGACCCTGGCCGCACCACGTTTGAAACTTGGGGCACGATGGAGCGTGCCGATGCACCGGGTGTGGTGTGTGCAGCGGGCGGGGCTACGACTATTTGGGTGAATTTTCCAACTCAAAAGGCGGTGGCTTTGCCAGACTGGATGCGCCAGCTAGTAGGCTAGTTTGTAAGCATTTTTACTGTTTCAGGCCGTAGATAATGCTTGACCAGCTATTAAATTTATAGTGTCAAGGCAGCAGGCTTGGTCAATATTGCTCTGCCAGAACAGCGGATAATCTAAGCCAAGAGTTTTAACATGACGTTCCACATAGCCTTCTATAAATTTGCCACCATCGCCGATGTGGACGCCGTGGCTGTGCGCCTGCGTGAGCTAACCGCGCCGCTGCTGGGCAGCCTGCTGGTAGCCAGCGAGGGTATTAACGGCATGTTGGCAGGCAGTGCGCTGCAGTTGGACGAGTTTGAGCAGGTTTTGCAAACGGACCCTGTATTTGAAGGCAAATTTACAGGCACCGTGTTCAAACGCACTGAATGCATCACACCACCTTTCAAACGCATGAAGGTGCATGCAAAAAAAGAAATTGTGCCGTTGGGCATTGACGGTGTTGACGCTGCGGGTCGCGCAGCGGATATTGAGCGTACCAACGTGGCCCCGCAGACTTGGCGCGAGTTGATCAAACAGCCTGACGTGGTGCTGCTGGACAACCGCAACAGCTTTGAATACCGCCTAGGCAAATTTGACGGAGCCATCAACCCCGGCGTGGTGAACTTCCGCGATTTTCCAGAGTATGTGAAAGCGCATGCTGCCCAATGGAAAGCGGAGCATAAAAAAATAGCCATGTACTGCACAGGCGGCATACGCTGCGAGAAAAGCAGTGTGTGGATGCAAGACCTGGGGCTTGATGTGTACCAGCTGGAAGGGGGCATTCTGAACTACTTTAAACAAATGCCAGACGCCAGCCAAGACTGGCAGGGTGAATGCTTTGTGTTTGACAACCGTGTGGCACTGGACACGCACCTGCACGAGACTGATACCACGGTAGACGAAGTGTATGCCAACGAGCCCGATGGTGCGTGGCGCTTGAACCGCGCTAAAAAGCTCGGCAGTGATCTCTAGGCTGTGCCGTCATGGCTAAGCTACGCCCACCCAGCGCACCACCGCCGCGTTTTAAACCCCCCACGCGCCATGGCGTAAGCCCCAGCCTGATGGTGTTGCCCAATACGCCTGTTGCGCACAGGCCTGCAGCGTCTGCCTTGCCGCAACAGCCGGCTGACTTGCCCGTTTATTTGCTAGACTATTTAGAGCAGTCTGCGCATATTCCACAAGGCCAGACATGGCATGAACGGCTTGCTACGGGCCAGGTGTTTGACGACGCAGGCCATGCGCTGGGCACAGATGCACTGTACCAACCTGCGCTGCGTATTTACTACTACCGCCACATCGTTGACGAGCCGCGGGTGCCGTTTGACGAGACGATTTTGTACGAAGACGCGCATTTACTCGTAGCTGATAAACCGCACTTCTTACCCGTATCGCCCACAGGCCGCTATGTGCAGGAGACGCTGCTGGTGCGCTTGAAAAAACGCACGGGCCTGGATGATTTAACACCCATCCACCGCCTTGACCGCGACACGGCAGGGGTAGTGCTGTTTAGCAAACAAGTTGCCTCGCGCAATGCGTATGCTGCCATGTTCAGGGCGCGGCAGGTGCGCAAGGTGTATGAAGCCATAGCGGCACACCCAGCCGATGTGATTTTTCCCCTCACCCGCCAAAGCCGTTTGGTCACGGCTACCGCGTCTTTTATGCAAATGCAGGAAGTACCTGGCACACCCAACAGCACCACCCACATCAGTTTGCTAGAGGCGCGAGGCGCCTGGGCGCGTTACCGCTTGCAACCCATTACTGGCCAGCGCCACCAGCTGCGTGTACACATGCTAGCGCTGGGTTTGCCCCTGCGTTTTGATGCGATATACCCCGTGCTGACACCCCAGCCAGCCCTGTGCGCACTAGACTATACCCAGCCGCTTCAGTTACTGGCGCAGTCGATTGCGTTTGACGACCCAGTGACAGGCCAAGCGCGGCAGTTTAGGAGCGCGCATTGTCTACATCTGCCTTAAATTCTGCTGGTGGCCCCTGTCCCACCAAAACATACAACTGTTTGCAAACCGTTGCAGACGTTTGCGCACTGCTTGGCTACAGTAACTTTATGCGACACAAGAAATATGTGCGGTTGTATCCGCCAGTGAGCGATTTTTCTAAACTAAGCCCTGACAGGCTTTACAACAAATCCAAGCCATGGCTCAAGCGCCTGGTGTTATGGGGTTTGCCAGTTGCGTTGCTATTGTTCATCATGGTGTCGTGTGGTGGGGGTGGTGGCACAGCTTCGACTACAGATTCCAACGCAACTAATACCTCTGTAGTGCCTGGCAGCGGCAGCCCTCCAGCCAATGTGCAAGCTGCTGGACCTTTGACGGTCACCGAGGTTGCCAGTGGACTTGCCAACCCATGGGGCATGGCTTTTTTGCCCGGTGGCAGCGTGCTGGTGACCGAGCGAGGTGGCAGTCTGCGTATTGTTTCGCCGCAAGGTACGGTGTCAAAGCCTGTCAGTGGTGTACCTGATGTAGATTCACGCGGGCAGGGTGGCTTGCTGGACGTAGTGCTAGACCCTGCGTTTGCCACTAACCAGCGCATTTACTTTAGCTTTGCCAAACGTGATACCAGCGGTGCCAACAGCACTGCCGTAGCCCGTGCAGAGCTGAACATCAGTACTTTGGCCCTTAGTAACGTCAAGGTGATTTTCGAGCAATTGCCAAAAGTAGTCAGCAATGGGCATTTTGGCTCGCGGTTAGTTTTTGACAAAAACGGCTTTTTGTTCGTTACCTTGGGCGACAGGCAAACCAGCGAGCAACTAGGCTTTGCGCAAGACCTGACACGCGGCAACGGCAAGGTAATGCGTATCACCACCGACGGCGCTGCTGCGCCCGGTAACCCGACTTTTAACGCCGCAGGCGCACAGCAGGGCATCTGGAGCTACGGACACCGCAACCCCCAAGGCGCAGCGCTAAACGCTACCACGGGCGAGCTGTGGGTGAACGAGCATGGCTCACAAGGCGGCGATGAATTGAACCTGGTGTTGGCAGGCAAAAACTACGGTTGGCCGCTGGCCAGTTATTCGCAGGAATACGGCAGCACTACACCCATAGGCACCACCAGTTTGCCAGGCATGGTGCAGCCAGTGAGCTATTGGCTGACTCGCGATGGCAGCCCCTTCAAAGGCGGCAGCCAATCGTCGATTGCCCCTAGCGGCATGGCCATCTACACGGGTGACAGATTTCCAGAATTTAAAGACAACCTTTTTATTGGTGCGCTGGCAGGCACGGCACTGTGGCGTGTAGTGCTGGGGGGATCTGATGGTAAAACCGAGGTGTTTCGCGAGCGCTTGCTAGCCGACCGGTATGGGCGCATTCGCGATGTGCGCATGGGATCGGATGGGTGGATTTATTTGCTGAATGACAACGGTATGCTGCTGCGGGTTAGTAAGTAGAGTTTAGCTAGTTGCTAGTTGCTAGTTGCTAGTTGCTAGGCGTTCGTTGTTCTAGTGCGCGCCCAGCTGTGGCGCAGCCCTATCGCCACCCGAACCCCGGGCCTTCGGCAAGCATCTGCGGTACGCATTCCGGGGGAAATTTAGAAACTCGCTGCGCTCAAACATCTAAATTTCTAATCCCCTGCATTTGCGTTCCTCGAGCCCGGGGTTCGAATCGGTGGC
>JANNCO010000233.1:0-4714 GCA_031386655.1 Polaromonas sp.
TCGACAACGTGAGGCAGTCAAACTTGTGCAAATCGCTGGGCTGCAAGGGCCTGCCCCGCTGCTGCACATATTTGGGTGTGGCCACGCACAGGCGGCGGTTGTCCGCCAGACGCACGCTCACCAGCGATGAGTCGGGCAAATCGCCCACGCGCACAGCGCAGTCAAAGCCCTCACCTGCCAGATCGACCACGCGGTCAGACAAGTTCAGCGAGATTGATACGTCGGCGTGCAGCTCGCGAAAGCGCGGTACCAGCGGCGCTACGTGGCGTCTGCCAAAGCCCGCAGGCGCGGTGATGCGCAGGTGGCCGCTGGCCTTGACACCGCCTGCGCTCACACTGGCCTCGGCATTGGTAAGGTCAGCCAGCACGCGCTGGCAGTTTTCTAAAAACGCGCTGCCCTCGTGCGTCAGGCTAATGCGCCGCGTGGTGCGCACCATCAGCTTGACGCCCAGGCGCTCTTCCAGTGCGTCTATGCGCCGGCCAATGATGGCAGCTGCCACGCCTTCTGACTGCGCCGCCGCCGTCAAGCTGCCTTTGGCGGCGACCGAGGTGAAAGTTTCGATTTGTTTAAATTTGTCCACAGCGTTTGTCCACAACACAGATTATGACTGCGACGTAAAAGCTAGGCATCTAGTGCATTATTTATAAGCATTTAGGCCATTAACCCAAGTAAATCTTGCTCAAGCAGCTATTGTATTAATAGCGTATCTGCAAAATCCGAGTACGCCTGAATTGTGGTTGCCCCAGTTAAGTGGGCGTTGTCGCACTCAATTGCGCCGCCTCCTGCGCGCTGTAGCCTAACGATTGCAAGATGTCGCTGCTGTGCTCGCCTACCTTGGGCGGGTTATGGCGCACCCCCATTCTTTGGCCGTCCATGGTAAAAGGCAACAGCACAGTGTTGGTCTGTTGACCGCTGGGCAATGTCATGGGTGCCAGGCCGCCAGTGGCCAGCAAATGCGGGTCGTCTACCAGTTCATGCGGCTTTTTAATGGGGGCGTAGGGCAGGCCATTTTTCTCGAACAGGGTGCTAAGCTCATGCGCGCTGTAGGCGGCAAATCGCTCGCGCAGTTGCGCCAGCAAGCGAGGGCGCTCGCGTACGCGTTCGTTATTGCTGCTGTACAGCAGGTCGGTTTTTAAGTCGTCCCAGCCAAAAGCGTCACACATCAGCAGCCACTGCTTGTCGCTGACGGCGGAGAGGAAAATTTGCTCACCGTCTTTGACCGTAAACACGTCGTACACCGCCCACGACGAGATGCGGTTGGGCATGGGGTCGGCAGGCTCGCCCGTCACAGCGTATTGAAGCATGTGCTGGGCCACTAGAAAAATATTGTTCTCGTACAGTGCGGCTTGCACCTCTTGGCCCAAGCCTGTTTTTTCTCTTTGCGTCAGCGCCGCCATCGCGGCTATGGCACCAAACATGCCGCCCATGATGTCGTTCACGCTGGTACCTGCGCGCAGGGGCTGGCCTATGGGGCCGGTCATGTAGGCCAGGCCACCCATCATTTGCACCACCTCGTCTAGCGCAGTGCGGTGCTCGTACGGGCCGGGTAAAAAACCTTTAAGTGCAATGTAGATCAAGCGCGGATTGAGCTGCTTTAAGCTGGCGTAATCCAGCCCTTGCGCGGCCATGGTTTCTGGCCTGAAGTTATGGCTCACGATGTCGGCTGTAGCAATTAATTTCATGGCGGCTTCACGGCCCTGCGGAGTTTTCAAATCGAGCACCAGCGATTTTTTGTTGCGGTTAAACAGCGGGTAAAAACCAGCACCCGAGCCTAGCAGGTTGCGGGTGTTATCACCCTTGGGCGGCTCTACTTTGATGACCTCGGCACCCAGATCGGCAAACACCATGCCGCAGGTGGGGCCCATCACCATGTGGGTGAATTCAACCATTCTCAAACCTGCATAAGGCAGGCTGGAAGGCTCTGCTGTGGGGGTGGTGGATGTCATAACGTGCCGTTTTAAATGGTGTTTAATTTTTTATGAGCATACACACAACCCATCACTCTATAGATGGGCAATTACCAGTAATTTAGTGACGGATTAATAAACTAATCAGGAATTAATGAGCATCAAAGTATCGAATACAGTGTAGTTATGGATAAAACTAGCTCTGCACCCACCACCCAGCCAAAAGCTGTCCTGTTTGACGCCTACGGCACGCTGTTTGACGTGTACAGCGTAGGGCTACTGGCCGAGCAATTGTTCCCCGGCCATGGCAGCGCTATCAGCGTGCTGTGGCGTGACAAACAGATCGAATACACGCGATTGCTCACCACCAGCAACCACGGCGCGCACTACCAGCCGTTTTGGCAAGTGACGCAAGCCGCGCTGACACACACTATAAAAATAATAGCTGTTCGAGCAGGCGATACGGCTTCAAACGGTCTTTTTAGTCCTGAAAACAGTGCCCACGCCATAGCGCAGCTGATGAACCAATACCGCCACCTCAGCGCTTTTCCAGAAAACAAAGAAGTCTTGCAGGCCCTGAAGGCCCAAGGCATTCCAACAGGTATTTTGAGTAACGGCGACCCCGCCATGCTAGACGTGGCGGTCAAGTCGGCGGGCCTGGCTGACCTGCTGGACCATGTGATCAGCGTGGACAGCATTCGCAAATACAAAACCCATCCTGATGCCTACGCACTAGGCTGCCAAGCCACAGGTCTGCAAGCCAAACAAATTCTTTTTGTCTCCAGCAATGGCTGGGACGCCCTGGGTGCCACCTGGTTTGGCTACCCAACGCTGTGGGTTAACCGCGCGGGCTTGCCTTTCGAAGAACTGGGCACCCAGCCTACGCGCACAGGAAGCAGCCTGCGCGATGTATTAGGATTTTTTGATTAACTACCACTATGAATACCTTTTTGGACGCGAAGTGCGCGAAGGTTGCGCGAACGACGCGAAAGAAGACAAAATAAATACCCAAAAATTTGAAGGCTGGAATAAATTAATTTTGTTGTTCCATTCTTCTTTTCCTTTTTTTTCTTCTTTCGCGCCCTTCGCGCAACCTTAGCGTCCTTCGCGTCCAAATTTCTTTACTCTTCACTCTTTACTAATTACTCCACCAAGGAACCACTCCATGACCACACAACGCACCACAGCCCACAGCCTGCAAGTAGCCACCAATTTGTATAACTTTGTCAACGACCAAGTGCTGCCCGGCACGGGTGTGAAAGCTGACAAATTCTGGAGCGGCTTCGACGCGATTGTGCAAAGCCTGGCTCCGCAAAACATCAAGCTGCTGGCAGAGCGCGACCGCCTGCAGACTGAGCTGGACACATGGCACAAAGCCAACCCGGGCCCTATTAAGGCCATGCCCGCCTACCGCAAATTTTTGGAAAAAATAGGTTATCTGGTGCCCGAACCCAAGCGCGTTAAAACCACCACGTCGAATGTAGACGCCGAACTGGCCACCCAAGCTGGCCCACAGCTGGTAGTGCCCATCTTGAACGCCCGCTACGCGCTAAACGCTGCCAACGCCCGCTGGGGTAGCCTGTACGACGCGCTGTACGGCACAGACGCCATTAGCGAAGATAACGGTTGCGACAAACTAGGCGCAGGCGGCACCGCCTACAACCCCAAGCGCGGCGCAAAAGTGATTGAATATGCGCGCCATGTGCTCGACCGCACGGCACCACTTAAAAAAGGCTCGCACAGGGACAGCACGCACTATGGCGTAAGTGGTGGCGTGCAAGGTGGCAAACTCGTCGTGACGCTCAAGGGCGGCTTAACCACTACGCTGCAAGACGCCAAGCAATTCATTGGCTACCAAGGCGACGCTAAATTTCCATCGTCAATATTGCTACAGCACAACGGCCTGCACCTGGACATTCAAATCAACCGCGCTACCACCATCGGTGCCAGCGACGCAGCAGGCGTGAGCGACCTGGTGGTCGAGTCGGCACTGTCTACTATTCTTGACCTGGAAGATTCTGTAGCCGTGGTAGACGCCGACGACAAAGTGGTGGCCTACAGCAACTGGCTGGGCATCCTTAAAGGTACATTGACCGAGACGGTGACCAAAGGCGACAAAACATTTACACGCGGCTTGAACGCAGACCGTGTTTACGTAGGCGCAGACGGCAAGAAAATGAAACTGCATGGCCGCTCGCTGATGTTCCTGCGTAACGTAGGCCACTTAATGACCAACCCGGCCATCACCTACACGGCTAAAGATGGGTCAACCCAAGAAATTCCAGAAGGAATTTTGGATGCAGTGGTCACTACCACCATCGCCATGCACGACCTGAAAGCTGGCAACAAAGGGTTGGGCCAAAACGGCATTCGCAACTCACGCAAAGGCAGCGTCTATATCGTTAAACCCAAAATGCATGGCCCGGCAGAAGTGGCCTTTGCCAGCGAACTATTTGGCCGTGTAGAAAAGCTGCTGGGATTGACAGCCAACACCGTAAAACTCGGCATCATGGACGAAGAGCGCCGCACCAGTGCCAACCTGAAAGCGTGCATTGCCGCCGCCAGCGCACGCGTCGCCTTTATCAACACCGGCTTTTTAGACCGCACCGGCGACGAGATGCACACTGCCATGCAAGCCGGCCCGATGATACGCAAGGGCGACATGAAAACCAGCGCATGGATTGGCGCGTACGAGAAAAACAATGTGTTGGTTGGCCTGGCCTGCGGTCTGCGCGGCAAAGCCCAAATCGGCAAAGGCATGTGGGCCATGCCCGACCTGATGGCCGACATGCTGAAACAAAAAATCG
>JANNCO010000246.1:0-1520 GCA_031386655.1 Polaromonas sp.
TAGACGGCATTAGCCTCACGGTGCGCAGCGGCGAGGTGCTAGGCATCGCCGGTGTATCAGGCAACGGACAAAAAGAACTGCTGTATGCCCTAAGCGGCGAAGACATACGCGCGCCGCAAGGCAGCTTGCGCATCGGCGCGCAAGACGTTAGCCACGCAGCACCCCAGCAGCGCCGCGCCATGGGCCTGCATTTTGTCCCTGAAGAACGCCTAGGCCGCGGTGCCGTACCCAGCATGAGCCTAGCGCATAACTTGCTGCTGACGCGCGACCAAGCGGTGGGCAAGAGTGGCTGGATTGACGTGAATGCCCTGCGCACGCAGGCGGCGCAGATCATCGCCCGGTTTAACGTGAAAGCTGGTGGGCCTAATGCACCCGCGCGTAGCTTGTCAGGCGGTAATTTGCAAAAATTCATCGTGGGCCGCGAGATTGAAGCCGCCCCCAAGCTGCTGATCATCTCGCAGCCCACTTGGGGCGTAGACGTAGGCGCCGCCGCGCAAATACGCGCCGAGATACTGGCCCTGCGCGACGCAGGCTGCGCCGTACTGGTAGTAAGCGAAGAGCTGGACGAACTGTTTGAAATAGCCGACCGCCTGCAAGTGATGGCCAAAGGCCGCATCTCACCATCGGTAGATATTAAAGACGCCACAGTAGAGCAGATAGGCGAGTGGATGAGTGGGCTGTGGACACCGGAGAGTGTGCATGCTTAAATTTGCCCCCCAGCTCATCCCCCGCGCCGAGGCGTCACGCTTTTGGACGCTGGCGTCCCCCGTGCTGGCGCTGTTGGTTACCGTCATCATCGGCATCATCTTGTTTGCCGCGCTGGGCAAAGACCCGGTGCGCGGGTTGCAAGTGTTCTTTTGGGAACCTATTAAAAGCAGCTACGCACTGGGCGAGCTGATGGTCAAGGCCACGCCGCTGCTCATCATCGCCCTAGGCTTGGCCGTGTGCTTTAGGTCGAACGTGTGGAACATTGGGGCAGAGGGCCAGTTTGTCATGGGCGCAGTGTTTGCAGGTGGCGTAGCACTGCTGGCAGATATTGACACGGGCCGTTGGATAGTGGTGGCTGTGATGCTGGCTGGTGTGCTGGGCGGCATGGTGTGGGCAGGCATTACCGCGCTGCTGCGCGACAAATTTAACGCTAACGAAATTTTGGTCAGCCTGATGCTGGTGTACGTGGCCGACATGGTGCTGAGCTACATGGTGTTTGGCCCCTGGAAAGACCCGCAGGGCTACAACTTTCCGCAAAGCAAAACCTTTGAAGCAGTCACCAAGATACCGAAAATCATAGACGGCTCGCGCATGAGCATTGGCCTGCTGCTGGGCCTGCTGGGCGCTGCGGGGCTGTGGGTTTTTCTGTTTCGCACCCGCGCAGGTTTTGCGCAGCTGGTGGGCGGGCTGGCACCGGCTGCGGCGCGCTACGCAGGCTTTAGCAGCCGCCGCGCGCTGTGGACAGCGCTGCTGGTATCAGGCGGCGCAGCCGGGCTGGCTGGCGCGCTAGAAGTAGCCGGGCCGATTGGACA
>JANNCO010000250.1:0-3991 GCA_031386655.1 Polaromonas sp.
GCAGCCTGCGCGCCCAAGGCCGCCAGCAAGCTGACTTTGGTCAACAGTGCCAGCACCAGCGCCAGCGCGCCGAACGCACCCACGCGCGAGTCTTTCATAATCTCCAGCGCCCGCTCGCGTTCGTAGCTGCCGCCCAGCCCGTCAGCCACATCGGCCAAGCCGTCTTCATGAAAGCCGCCGGTCAGCATGACAGTAGCTACAGTGGACAAACACGCCGCCACCAGTGGCGCAAACACGCTGTGCGTCAGCGCCATCACCGCGGCGTACACCAGCGCTGCCACCAGCCCTACGATCCAGCCCACACCAGCAAAATGCGCGGCGCTGCGGCGCAACAGCTCGGGGCTGTACCCTACCCACGCCGCGAGCCGCCCGGTAATGGGAATGCGGGTGAAGAACTGCACAGCGAGTAAAAAATGGCGGATGAAAGTCACAATGGTTATTTTACGTGCTGTAGGGGGTGTTTTTTAGGTCTTTTAGGGTGGTAACCCAAGTAAATACTGCTCAAGCAGCTATTGATTTTGTAGTGTTCTGAGTTGCTAGGAGGGTCTTGCATGCAGAGTTGGCGGATTGGTTGGGTGTGCGTTGGGGGGTGCTGGACTCGAGCCTGGTACTTCGCGGTTACGCAGAGCTGTTTCGTTCGTTGGCCTTTTACTATCCTAGTGCCTCGCGGTCACACAGCACCGCACGGTAGGCCTATGCCCAACGTACCTAGCGACCCTTTATTGTTTGTCATAGGCCTACCGAACGTTGCTGCGCTCCACTGGCGTGGTTGCTGGCAGACGGGTAGCAATCTCAATCAAGTACTGATTTAATTTACCGCGATCACGACCGAGCTAAACCCCAGCCCCAATACAAGCGTGCTGATGTGGCGTGTGTCCTATGACAAACAATAAAGGGCCGCTAGGTACGTTGGGCATGGGACTGACCACATCAGTGCGCGTACTAGAGCAGCGACACCAGCGCGCGTACTAGAACAAGGAACAAGGAACAAGGCATACGAGATGCAGAACTTGAGAGCATCTCGTCCAACCAGCACTCAACTACGCTGATCTACCCCAGCCGCCTCAAAACTAGCCATCTCCGCCAAAAACAACGCCGCCGACTGCAACAGCGGCCAAGCCAGCAGCGCCCCGGTGCCTTCGCCTAAACGCAGCCCTAGGCCCAGCAGCGGGGTAGCTTTTAGATGCGCCAACAACGCAGCATGCCCGTGCTCTGCGCCCACATGGCAAAACACCATGTAGTCTTGCGCTGGCGGTGCCAGTCGGCACGCCACCAAGGCCGCCGCGCTGGCGATAAAACCGTCAACCAGCACTACGCGCCGCTGGCTGGCAGCTTGCAGCATAGCGCCCACCATCATCGCAATCTCAAACCCGCCTACCGCGGCCAGCACGTCCATGGGCGTGCTGGCAGCCGCATGCAGCGCAGCGGCTTTGCGCAGAGCTGCCAGTTTGGTTTGCATTTGTGCATCATCCAGCCCCGTACCGCGCCCGGCCACATCCGCTACTGGCAGCTTGGCCAGCAGCGCAAAAATTAGCGCTGCGCTGGATGTATTGCCAATCCCCATCTCGCCCAGCGCCAGCACATTGCCGGGCAAGTTGCGCACCACATCCATGCCAGCTTGCACGGCCGCAGTGGCTTGGGCTGCGGTCATGGCGGTGGTAATAAACGCGTTTTGCGTGCCTGGGGCGATTTTGCGGTGTAAAAATTGCGGTTGCGGTTGCGGTTGCGCATCCGATGGCCCGCTGGCCTGCGTGGGCGGGTTTGGCTGCAGATCTCCTGCCACGCCCGCGTCCACCACCGTCACCGCAAAGCCGTGCTGGCGTGCAAACACGTTCACCGCTGCGCCGCCAGACAGCATATTGGCCACCATTTGTTGCGTTACCGCTGCCGGATAAGCCGACACGCCTTCGGCCGTAATGCCGTGGTCGCCTGCAAACACCAGCATTTGCGGTGCGTTAAAAGTGATCTTTTGGCTTTGTTGAATGCAGCCCAGCTGCAGCGCCAGCGCCTCTAGCTGGCCCAGCGCGCCTTGCGGCTTGGTTTTAAAGTCAATCGTGTGCTGCAGTTGCTGGGCTAGTGCCATGTCGGCTGCGCTGGTGTGTAGCGGTGCAATAACTGGGGATGTAAAAGTCATAGTGTTGAATAAAGTACTAGCCACAAAGTATGGCGGTCGTGGCAAGTAATCTAGAAAAATTTAAGTGCTAATGGTTGTTCCTAAAAATAACTTTCCTCCTTCACCCTGAACCCGTCGAAGGGTTCTCCAAGGCTTCGACAAGCTAAGCCCGAACGAAGTTGATAGGTATGCACTTATTTTTGGGATTGTTATAGAAACCTGCCGTGTGGCGCGGTGCTTATGCCTTTAAAAACAACTGGTACACCGGGTTGTGGGTTTCTTCCACAAACGGGTAGCCCAAGCCGCTTAAAAACGCCGCAAACGATTTATCGTCTGCTTTAGGCACTTGCAGGCCTACCAAAATACGGCCGTAGTCGGCACCTTGGTTGCGGTAGTGGAACAAACTGATGTTCCAGCCCGGGCGCATGGCGGCTAAAAACTTCATCAGCGCGCCGGGCCGTTCGGGGAACACAAAGCGCAGCAAGCGCTCCTCGAAGGCTAGCGCACTAGCACCGCCCACCATGTGGCGCAGGTGCTCTTTGGCTAAATCATCGTGCGTAAGGTCCAGCGTTTTAAAGCCTTTTTTGGTCAAATGGGTCGCAATTTTCAGGCTCTCGCCTTTGTTTGACGTAGTCAGGCCCACAAACACATGCGCCTCGTCTGCGCCGCTGATGCGGTAGATAAATTCGGTCACGTTGCGCACGCCGCCGCTAGCTGTGTCGCCCCCATCGCTTGCACCAGCCTTGCCAAAGCTGGGCAGCGTGCCAATTATTTCGCAAAAGCGTTTAAAGCTGCCACGCTCTTCGGGCACCGTCACGGCAAACAGCGCCTCGCGCTCTTCGCCCACCTCGGCACGCTCGGCCACAAAGCGCAAGCGGTCAAAGTTCATGTTGGCACCGCACAGCACGGCGGCGTAGGTCTCGCCTTTGGTTTTGTGGGTAGCAACGTATTTTTTAATCGCCGCCACGGCCATGGCACCCGAGGGTTCCACGATAGAACGCGTGTCTAAAAACACGTCTTTTATAGCTGCGCACACCGCGTCGGTGTCTACCTCGATAAATTCATCTACCAAGCCGCGCGCGATGCGAAACGTCTCCTCGCCCACCAGTTTGACGGCGGTGCCATCGGCAAACAGCCCTACGTCTTTCAAAGCCACGCGCTTTTTAGCTTTGACCGACTGCAGCATCGCGTTGGAGTCATTCATCTGCACGCCAATAATTTTGATCTCTGGCCGCACTGCCTTGATGTAGTTGGCCACACCGCTCACCAGCCCGCCACCGCCAATGGCCAAAAACACGGCGTCTAGCTTGCCTTGGTGCTGGCGCAGTATTTCCATGGCAATAGTGCCTTGCCCGGCAATCACATCGGGGTCGTCAAACGGGTGCACAAAAGTCAGGCCCTGCTTGTTTTGCAGGCCCAGCGCGTGCTGGTAGGCATCGCTGTAGCTGTCGCCATGCAGCACCACATGGCCACCCAAATTTTTAACCGCATCTACCTTTAGCTGCGGCGTGGTCACCGGCATCACAATCACGGCCTTGGTCCCCAGCTTGCTGGCTCCCAACGCCACGCCTTGGGCATGGTTGCCAGCCGACGCGGTAATCACGCCTTTTTTCAGCTGCTCTGGCGACAGATGCGCCATCTTGTTGTACGCCCCGCGCAGCTTAAAACTAAACACCGCCTGCTGGTCTTCGCGCTTGAGCAGCACGGTGTTGTTCAACCTGCGGCTCAGCTGCACGGCATGGCTCAAATCCGACTCAATCGCCACGTCGTACACCTTGGCATTCAATATTTTGGTCAGGTAGTCAGCAGGTTTAAGGTGTTTGGTCGTCATACGGTGATTGTAGATTCTCGGGGCAGGTGGTTTATCGTGCTGCGGCG
>JANNCO010000257.1:0-3986 GCA_031386655.1 Polaromonas sp.
GGTCCAAGTTTTCTACCGCCAAGATGGGGGAGCCTGCTGCTACCCGGCCAACCAGCGGCAGTGCCAGCTGCATCAGGCTTTGCAGCGGCAGGCTAAACTGCGCGCCCAAGCCGTCGGTGCGCGACGCGTTGATGCTGCGCAACGCGTCGCCGCGCAGGCGAATACCGCGTGACGTACCGCTGACCAGCTCGATCACGCCTTTGCGGGCTAATGCCTGCAAATGCTCCTCAGCAGCGTTGGCAGACTTAAAGCCTAGCTCGTTGGCGATCTCGGCGCGCGTGGGCGGCGCCCCAGTGCGGGCGATGGCGCTTTGCACTAAATCTAAAATCTGCTGCTGGCGGGCGGTTAACTTCGGGCTTTCAAACATGGCAAACTCCTAGGCTACATTTGTAGTGAAAAGGTTGGATAAGTTCTTGGTACACAGGGCAACTGCGACATTGAGACCGTAAACCTAAAAAAATACACTGAGTTCTTATCCAGTTACTGTATATTAAACCAGCTTAATTGAAATTGCAAGCACTGTGGCAAAAATAGATCAAAAAATTGTGGTGTTGGCCACTGGCGGCACTATTGCAGGCACGGCCAGCAGTGCGGCTGACCATACTGGCTACACCGCCGCGCAAATAGGCGTTGACCCGCTGATGCGGAGCGTGCAGGGCCTCCAAAATGCCATGCAGGGGTACGATTTGCACACCGAGCAGGTGGCGCAGATTGACAGCAAAGACATGGACTTTGCTACGCTGGCCAGCCTGGCTGCGCGCTGCACCTATTGGCTGGCGCGCACCGAGGTAGCCGCTATCGTCATCACCCATGGCACCGACACGCTGGAGGAGGCCGCGTATTTCTTGCACTGCGTGCTGCCGGCTGACCTGCAGGCGGCCAAGCCTGTAGTGCTGACCTGCGCCATGCGCCCCGCCACGTCCAGCGAATCCGACGGGCCGCGCAATGTGTGCGACGCCGTGCGCGTGGCGGTTCACCCCCAAGCGCGCGGTGTGCTGTGCGTGTGCGCAGGCGATGTGCACAGCGCCCTGCAGGTGCAAAAGGTGCACAGCCATGCGCTCAACGCATTTAGCTCGGGCGACGCCGGGCCCGTGGCGCGGGTGATAGACGAACAGATTAGTTTTCAACCTCTGGAAGTCGGTTTTTATAGTGAAAATAGGCCGTTAACCCAAGTAAATCCTGCTCAAGCAGCTATAAATTTAATAGTGTTGGGTGGCAAATTCCCCAGGGTAGAGATCGTGCTAAACCACGTCAACGCCACCGGGCGTATCGTGCGTGCGCTGCTGGCCGACCGCAGTGACCCGCGCGTACCCTTGCGCGGCATTGTGGTGGCAGGTACTGGCAACGGCACGCTGGCCAGTGGCCTGGAAGCCGCCCTGCTGGAAGCGCAAAGCCAAGGCGTTGCCGTGCTGCGCGCCAGCCGCTGCGTGTGGGGCGGCGTGAGCGCTACGGCCAAAGATACTTTGCCTTGCACGCCGCTGCCCGCCGTCAAGGCGCGCATCGCCATGGCTTTGCAGCTGCTGCAAGGGGCTGCGTAATGTTGACTGATCTGTTTGGCCAAATCAGAAGCCACGCTTGGGCCTACCCGGCGCTGGAGGTAGTGCATATTTTGGGCATTGGCCTGCTATTGGGTAACTTGGTGTTGCTGGAATTGCGGGTGTTTGGCAAAGGTGCCAGCTTGCCCGTGCGCGACCTGGCCCGGCTGGGGCTGACGGTGGTGGCGGTAGGCTTTAGCATGGCGGCAGCGTCTGGGTTACTGATGTTTGCATCTCAAGCGGCCGAACTTTTGACCAATCGCGCGTTCACACTCAAAATGCTGCTGCTAACTGCCGCTGCCTGCAACGCAGCGTGGTTCCATGGCCGCGACTCACTGGGCAAACTAGACGCTACAGCCAAACTGCAAATGGTGGTGTCAACTGTGCTGTGGATAGCGGTGGTAGCCTGCGGGCGATCAATAGCTTACCAGTAGACGAGTCGTCTAGAATTATTCTCACCCTACAAGCCACCCTACATTTCACCTCCCAAGGAGATCACCATGCAACGCCGCCACCTAGTTTTTGCAGCTGCTGCGCTACCACTTGGGCCGCTGGTGCAGGCCCACCACGGCTGGAGCAGCTTTGACCAAGACCGCCCGGTCTACCTGGAGGGCACGGCCCGCAAAGTCACTTGGCAAAACCCGCATACCGAACTGCAGCTTGAAGTAGCCCCTGGTTTAAAAATCCCTGCCGACCTGCCTGGCCGCACGCTGCCCGCCCAAGCGGCCCCCGTTGACGGCAAAGCTCTGCTGGCCAAGGCCACACTGCCCAAACGCACCGACAAAATGTGGGAAATTGAGCTGGCACCCCTGACCCGTATGCAAGCCTGGGCCGTGCCCGAGATCAAACCCGGCACGCCGCTGGCCGTACTCGGCTTTTCCTTCAAAGACGAGCAGGGCGCAGCCATACTGCGCGTGGAATACCTGTGGCTGGATGGCAAGACGTATGCGCTGCGGTCTGGCCCGGTTTAGATGGTTGACCTTTTACTGGGCATACCGTGCGGTCACACAGCACCGCACGGTATGCCCATGCCAAACGGACCTTCGGCCCTTTACTGTTTGTCATAGGCACACCGAACGTTGCTGCGCTCCACTGGCGTGGTCGCTGGCACAAGAGTAGTGGTCTAATTTCTGTGGTTATCCTGGAGCGAAATCCTAGCCTACTACAAGCATGCTGTTGTGGCGTGTGTCTTATAAAAAACAATAAAGGGCCGCAGGGCCGTTTTTCATAAGATACGCGCCACAGCAGCGCGCGTACTAGAACAACGAACGGTGTGCGCGCTGCAGCAAAACTCTACGACTTCAACGCCGCCAGCGCGCGTGCAGTAATGTCTTCTACGCTGCCGGTGCCGCTGATGGCGCGGTACTTGGGCGCGGCGTCGGGCGACGATGTGGCCCAGCTGCCGTAGTAGTCCACCAGCGGGCGGGTTTGCGCGCTGTACACGTCCAGGCGTTTTTGTACCGTGGCGGTTTGGTCGTCGGCGCGCTGAATTAGCGCCTCGCCGGTGACGTCGTCTTTGCCCTCGGCCTTGGGCGGGTTGAACTTAACGTGGTACGTGCGGCCGCTGGCGGGGTGGCTGCGCCGGCCGCTCATGCGTTCAATAATGGCGTCAAACGGTACGTCAATCTCCAGTACGTAATCTATTTTGACGCCAGCGTCTTTCATGGCGTCGGCCTGGGCTATGGTGCGGGGAAAGCCGTCAAACAAAAAGCCATTGGCACAATCTGCCTGGGTAATGCGTTCTTTGACCAAGCCAATGATGATGTCATCAGACACCAGCGCGCCCGAGTCCATCACTACTTTGGCCTGCACACCCATGGGGCTGCCTGCTTTGACGGCAGCGCGCAGCATGTCGCCGGTGGAGATTTGGGGAATACCGTACTGTTTGCAGATAAACGTGGCCTGGGTGCCTTTACCAGCGCCCGGCGCGCCTAACAAAATCAGTCTCATGGGGTTGCCTCAAAATTCAAAATGGATTGCGCCTTGTGTGTGCCAAGCGCTATTGGGTCATAGGATAGCATGGCAAAGCGCGTGTGCGGCTTACTGGACGGGAAAGTTCATGGGTACTGGTAAAGCACTTGTCTTGTCTTTTTTGTCTTGTAGGGGAGCTAGTCGGCGGTGCTACTTCAACTGCGCGGCTGTGCTCAGGAAACTGTGTAGGTCTTGCACGGGAGCAGGTAGACGTTGCTTCTTCAGCTTCGCGGCTGTGCTCGGGAACTATGCAGGTCTTGTACGGGAGCTGGCAGGCGGCGTACTCAGCATCAAAGCTGTCCTCCGTGGCTGCCTAGGGCAGCCGACTCCCCCTTTATGCCGCTGCGCTGAGTACACCGCCTGCCAGCTCTTATGAACATGGTGGGCGATCACCCGCTAGCTTATTGACCCACCTATTCGCAGCCTTGGTGCTTGGTGTGGACAACGCAGCGGCATAAAGGGGGAGCCCGCAGGGCGGAG
>JANNCO010000264.1:0-2307 GCA_031386655.1 Polaromonas sp.
GCGCATATTAGATCTCTGGACAACATGATTAAAAAATTCATAGAAAAATTGATTTCACCCAAAGCCGCTGCCAAAGTGGCCAAGCGGGTGGACATACCGCAGTCGGTGCACAAAATTAACCGTGACTTGGTCGACCCCCGCGCGTGGGAGGTAGTTACCGCGCTGAAAGATGCAGGCTTTGAAGCCTTCATCGTGGGTGGCGCGGTGCGCGACCTGTTGCTGGGCCTGCGGCCCAAAGACTTTGACGTAGCCACCAACGCCACGCCCGAGGAGGTGAAAGCGCAGTTTCGCCGCGCCTTCATCATCGGGCGGCGCTTTCGCATTGTGCATGTGGTGTTTGGCCGCGGGCGCGAGCATGAGGTGATCGAAGTGTCGACCTTTCGCGCCAATGTGCAAAGCGTGGATGCTGAGCAGGTGGG
This sequence comes from Polaromonas sp., assembly GCA_031386655.1. Lineage (GTDB taxonomy): Bacteria > Pseudomonadota > Gammaproteobacteria > Burkholderiales > Burkholderiaceae_C > JAAFIP01. The sequence goes on from JANNCO010000264.1 coordinate 420, forward strand.
TGGTAACGAGCGTACGTCCAAAACCGAGCTGGCAGGCATGAAGCACGCAGTAGACGCCAGTGGCCGCGTGCTGCGCGACAACGTGTGGGGCCCGCAAATTGACGACGCAGCACGGCGTGACTTTACCGTTAACGCCATGTATTACGACCCCGAAACGCAGGTGGTGGTGGACTACCACAACGGCCTGGAGGACGGCAAAAAACTCACGCTGCGCATGATTGGCGACGCCGCCACGCGTTACCGTGAAGACCCCGTGCGCATTATTCGCGCGGTGCGTTTTAGCGCCAAGCTCTCGAAGCTGGGTTTTAAGATGGACGCGAAAACCGCCAAACCGTTGGCTGAATGCAAAGTGCTGCTGGGCGACGTGCCGCAAAGCCGCCTGTTTGATGAAATGCTGAAATTGCTGCAAACTGGCCATGCGCTGGCCAGCATTGAGCAGCTGAAAAAACTGGGCTTGGCCAAAGGCATTTACCCGCTGCTAGACCTGGTGGTAGAGCGTGCTGAGCAGCCCTTTATTACCGCCGCCCTGCAAGACACCGACCGCCGCGTGGGCGAAGGCAAACCCGTTGCACCGAGTTTTCTGCTCGCGTGCGTGCTGTGGAACGATGTGCGGGACGGCTGGGATAAGTTGCTTAAAAAAGGCGCACACACGTTCCCGGCGCTCACCGAAGCAATTGACGATGTGTTTAACCTGCGCATTGGCGACGTGAGCGGCCGTGGCAAGCTGGCCGCTGATATGCGCGAGATTTGGATGATGCAGCCGCGCTTTGACAAACGCGTGGGGTCTACACCGTTTAGCCTGGTAGACCATTTGCGTTTTAGAGCCGGGTTTGACTTCTTAAGGCTTCGTGCCGACGTGGGCGAGGTAGACATTATCTTGGCCGACTGGTGGCAAGAGTTCAGCATGGCCGACTTTGCTACGCGCGAAGATTTGGTGGCGCAATTACGTGAGCAACAGCGCGAGCAGCAACGCACAGAGCAGCGTGCGCAGGCTAAACCTGCTGCTGCCAAGCCACCGCGCGCGGCGCGCGCAGCGGGCGCGTCTGCGCAAACTAAAGACACGACGCAAGATGCTGAACCTGCTACCGAGCAAACCGATGCGGCAGATGATCTACCCGGCGATGCAGACGACAGCAATGCTCCCAAAAAGCGCCGCCGCCGCCGCGGCCCACGCCGCGATGGCGGTACCAGTGGCGCAGGCATAGAGTCTTAATCCCACTTATCTCGCCGCGCACTGCATAATTCAAGACGAAACATCGCAACAACGCAATCAAAATGCAGCGCCAGCCCGTTAACGCCTATGTTGCCCTAGGCGCTAACCTAGGCGATGCACAGCGCATGGTGCAACAAGCCGTTGCTGATATTGCAAAGCTGCCCGATACGGTTTTAGTCAAGGCTTCCAGCCTGTACAGCACCGCCCCCATTGACAGTTCAGGCCCCGACTACATCAACGCCGTTGTACAGGTTTTAACCAGTTCAGGCCCGTATTACCTGCTCAAGCAGCTACAAAATTTAGAGCAAGCCGCAGGCCGAGAACGCCCCTACGCCAACGCCCCGCGCACGCTAGACCTTGACCTGCTGCTGTACAGCAGCGGTCAAATCACCAGCTCCACGCTGACCGTGCCGCACCCGCGTATGCTGCTGCGGGCCTTTGTGCTGCACCCCTTGCACGAGATTGCGCCGCATTTGGTAAGCGATGCGCAGCTACGCAACGTCAGTACACAAAGCATTCAGAAAATTAGTCCCTAGAAGCTCTAAAATAAGTGCCATTTAGGCTTGTAACCCAAGTAAATCCTGCTCAAGCAGCTATGTAATTTGTAGTGCTTAGAGTTTTGCATTCGTAGTCTTCGCGGTCACGCAGCACCGCACGGTATGCCCATGCCCAACG
>JANNCO010000232.1:0-1797 GCA_031386655.1 Polaromonas sp.
GTAACGTGGCAGGCCTAAAAGGCGAGTACAAATTTATCGACCAAAACGGCGCGCCTGACAGTCAAAATAATACGCATCTTAGCGCCTATGCCACGGTGCAAAACTACCGTGACAAGCCCGGCACAGCCACGCCATTGTCGTTGCTGGTGCCGCCACCTTTGGGAACGGTGGTAATGCCATTGACCACGCTGGAAGGTACCATAGCCAGTGTGGGCACCAAGTACAGCCAAGGCAACTTGCTTGTCACGGCCGAGCTAGCCACCAGCCGCACCACTGACCAATCCGCTGACCAAACCACCACCACAGCCACCAGCCCGCCAGACAGCCGTGGCGACGCCCTGGTGATAGATGCCAACTACAAAATTGGCAGTGTCAGTTTGCGTGCGGGACACCATAAAATAGACGCGAACTTTACCTCGCTGTCGCAAGCCAGCCTGCCCGGCGTGCGCGAAACCTACCTTGGCACCGATTGGCAAATGACCCCCCAGCTGCTGTGGGGCATAGACCTGCGCACTGCGGCTGCACAGGTGCCTGCCTTTGGTGTGGGGGCCCCAACAGGCAGTACCGCAGGCAGCACAACAGGCGTTTTGTTCAGCGACAAGTCCAGTTTAGACAGCCTGACCAACCGCGTCAGCTACAGTCTGCAAGATTTAGCTGGCCTGGCATTCTCACTGCTGGACACCCGCAGCAAAGGCATAGACATTCAGCGCAATAACAACCGCAACGGCAGCACCCAGCTAGGTGCCAGCTATGCCAGCGTCAGCTGGAGCGCCAATGCGCAGCTGGGCACAGGCCACAGCCGCAGCGCAGGCAACCCCCTGTACGACAGCCGCAGCGCCAATTGGCAGCTTTTTGTGGGCCGTAACTGGGGCAACGACAGCCGCAGCGAGACCCTTGGCCTGCAGGCTACCTTGGGCGCACTGGTACAAAAATTTGAAGCAGGCACCAGCAGCCGCAGCAACAACTATGGTTTGAACCTACAAAGCACCAGCCGTGCGGGGACTTTTAACGCCAGCTGGCAGCGCCAAACCACCACCCAGCCTGTGGCCGGCGCAGCGCGGCTCAACACGAACAGCTACAGCCTGGAGTGGAGTAAAGACATTACCAGCCAATGGAATGCCAAGGCCTACGCCAGAGCCAATCGCCGCAACCACGGAGATGTTTTATTGCAATCTGACGATAGCGTGGTGGGTGTACAAGGTATCTATAAATGGTAAGGCAGGCTTAAAGCCGCCGTGTTGATAAATCACATTTACCTCATTTATTTGCACAACAGGGCTGTTAACAATCAGTTTGTTGCCAAATGCTTCACAGACACAGATTGCTGGGCAGTGGCAAACTCAAACAACATAGATCAAGAAGACCAGAGAAAATATGAAAGCTAACAAACTTGCACTTGCATTGGCCATTAGCGTAGGCGGTGGCCTATGGGTTAGTTTGCCTTTATCTGCAGTGGCTGCCGGCAACGTAGACACCGCCAACGGTGACGCCAGCGTGCTAAGCCCCGGCGGCACGCCCCGAGCGCTCGCCAAAGGTGACCGCGTGGTGGGCGGGGACACGATCACTACGGGGTCCAATGGCGCAGTGTTGATCACCACTGACGACTCTGGCGTGTTAGCCATTCGCCCGCGCAGCAAGCTGACCATTGAAGCCTACAAAGTCAACGGCAACGACCAAGATTCCGTCGTATTAAATTTGCTGCGCGGTAGCTTGCGCTCCATCACAGGCTGGATCAGTAAAACCTCACCCAAAAACTACCGCGTCACCACCAGCACCGCCACTATTGGCATACGCGGC
>JANNCO010000347.1:0-2569 GCA_031386655.1 Polaromonas sp.
CGGGCATTGAAATTCACCCCGGTGCCGTCATCGGCGAGCGCGTTTTTTTTGACCATGCCATGGGCGTGGTAGTGGGTGAAACCGCCGAGATTGGCGATGGCTGCACCATTTACCAAGGCGTGACATTAGGCGGCACGTCGCTGTACAAAGGGGCCAAGCGCCACCCCACACTGGGCAAAAACGTAGTGGTCAGCGCAGGGGCCAAAGTGCTGGGCGGCTTTGTGGTGGGCGACGGTGCCAAAATCGGCAGCAACGCCGTGGTGATCAAACCTGTGCCTGCAGGGGCCACGGCCGTGGGCATACCAGCGCGCATCATCCCGTCCAAGTTGGGCGAGAGTGCCGACGTTACAACGCAAGATCCTCAATTTTCAGCCTACGGCATCACGCTGGAAGACGACCCATTGTCTACAGCCTTGCGCGGTTTGGTAGACAACGCCAGCGGCCAAGAGGCGCAAATAGCCCTGCTGTGGCAAGCCATTGAAAAGCTGTCTGCTGTGCAACATACAACCGACTGCGTGCCAGACAACGCAGCGCGCGAGGATAAGTTTGAGGCGCGCAAGTTGACGGATTTGGTGGGCAAGTAAAGCTTTTTTTGGTTTGAGTTTGCAGCTTTAGTGTCTTGAAGGTTTCATCTTCACTACTATTTATTTCATAGCTGGTTGAGCAGGTTTTACTTGGGTTATCGGCCTAGTTTATATAAAAATAGTACCTAAAATCCGTTGAGGCACTCGCATTCTGCGTCACTGCGAGTTGTGCTGTTCAAAGCCGTCGTTGCACGCTAAGTTTGCTGTCAATCCCCCTAAAATCAACCGCATGACCGATCTAAAATTCCCGCCCAGTTTCCAATGGGGCGTTGCCACCAGTGCCTACCAAATTGAAGGCGCAGCGCGCGAAGGTGGGCGGGGGTTGTCGATATGGGACACGTTCTCGCACACGCCGGGCAAGGTGACGGGTGGCCACACGGGCGATGTAGCTTGCGACCATTACCACCGCTTGGACAGCGACCTTGACCTGATCCAATCGCTGGGAGTTGACGCCTATAGATTTTCTATTGCCTGGCCGCGCGTGCAGCCGCTGGGCCAGGGCGCGTGGAACGCGCAAGGGCTAGCGTTTTACGACCGCATGGTCGATGGTTTGCTAGCGCGCGGCATTAAGCCGCACATTACGCTGTACCACTGGGATTTGCCGCAGGCGCTGCAGGATAAAGGCGGTTTAAGCCAAGGTGGTTTAAGCCAAGGCGGTTGGGCACAGCGCGACACCGCCTACCGGTTTGCCGACTACGCTGCGTTCATGGGCCAGCAGCTGGGCGACCGTGCGGCCAGCATCTGCACTCACAATGAGCCTTGGTGCACCGCCGTGCTGGGTAATTTAACCGGCCAGTTTGCACCGGGCCTGCGCGATGAGGCCACCATGCTGCGCGTAGCCCACCACCTGCTGCTGTCGCACGGCCTGGCGCTGCAGGCCCTGCGCGCAGGCGGCGTGAAAGCGCCACTGGGCATTGTGCTGAACATGTCGCCCGCCAGCCCTGCTACGGCCAGCGCTGCCGACACCGCCCGTGCCGCGCGCGAGTACGCCACCTTTGTGCGCTGGTATATGGACCCGCTGTTTTTAAAGCAATATCCGCAAGGTGCAGACTTGCCCGATATGACCGCGCGCGACGTCGTTCAGCCCGGCGACATGGACACTATTGCCCAGCCGCTAGACTTTTTGGGCGTGAACTACTACACCCGCATCTGGGCATCGGTTAGCACCCCGCCTGTGCCACCGCCCAACGCCCTGGGCACGTCTGACATGGGCTGGGAAAATTACCCGCAAGGTTTGACCGAGCTGCTTTGCAAAATTAACGCCGACTACACGCTGCCGCCTGTGTACATCACCGAAAACGGCTGCGCCTGCGCTGACATACTGGTAGGCGGCAAGGTACACGACCCCGCCCGCATCCAGTACTTGCACACCCACCTGGCCGCCCTGCAAGCTGCCATGGCTGCTGGCGTAGACGTGCGCGGTTTTTTTTACTGGAGTTTGATGGACAACTTTGAATGGAACAGCGGCTACGCCAAACGCTTTGGCCTCATCCATGTCGACTACGCCACCCAACAACGCACACTCAAAGACAGCGCGTTGTGGTACAGGCAGATGATGGGTAAGCATCGTTAGTGGGCAAAGGTTATTGGTGTATGCTATTTATTTAATAGCTGCTTGAGCAGATTTTACTTGGGTTAGTGGCTTGTTTTGTTATTAAAAGGCCACTTGGAAGTGCGTTTTTAGGGTGTTTTTTCGCGTTGATTTGTTTGTTGTACTGGAACGCGCCCGGCTGTGGCGCAGCCCTATCGCCACCCGAACCCCGGGCCTTCGGCAAGCATCTGCGGTACGCATTCCGGGGGAAATTTCGAAACTCGCGCTTTGCGCTCAGACATCTAAATTTCTGATCCCCTGCATTTGCGTTCCTCGAGCCCGGGGCTCGGGTGGCGATAGGGCTGCGCCACAGCCGGGCGCGTTCCAGTACAACAAACAAATCAACGCGAAAAAACACCCTAAAAACGCACTTCCAAGTGGCCTTTTAATAACA
>JANNCO010000366.1:0-4330 GCA_031386655.1 Polaromonas sp.
TGTAGCGTTTTTGCGCAAGCTGGGACCGCTGACATTTACGGTAGGCGAGACACCCGTGGCGCACCACCCAGATTTAAATGTGGTGACCAACATAGGCCGCACCACCCCGCCTAAAAGCGTTTTTCATACCGACACCAGCTATGTTGCCCACCCGCCAGCCTACACCGCGCTGCGGGCTGTGACGATACCCGCGCTAGGCGGCGAAACGCTATTTTCAAACCAATACACCGCTTATGACACGCTGCCTACGCAGGCAAAACATACTCTGGCAGATGCAAAGGTGTTGCACGCAGTCACTGGCGTGGTGCAGGGCCCCACCGAAGAGCGCGAAAGCTGGCACCCCTTGTTTCAGCGCCATCCTATATCTGGGCGTTTGGCGCTATTTTTGTCAACACCCGCACGCTGCCAGGCCATCACTGGGCTGCCAGACGACACCGCCAAGCGCGTCATCAAAGCGCTGTACCGCCATTCCATCCGACCCAGCCGCCTGTACCGCCACGCATGGCAACCCGGTGATGTGCTGGTGTGGGACAACCGCTGCACCATGCACCGCGCAGACCATGCCCAAGTTAGCAGCGACCGGGTGCTGCACCGCGGGCTAGTGCTGCCTGCGCGTTAGTGCAATAGTAAAAACGCAAAAATTGTTAAGCCGCCTGCGGCCATTTGATCTGCACTCTACGGCTGTTTGCCAAGCAATCACGCAAGTACAAATTAATCAAACTTTGGTAGGGCATGCCAGCTTCGTCAGCCATGCCCTTGAAATACACTACCACATCTTCAGACAAGCGCATGGTGACTGGCTTTTTAAGCTTAGACGCATAAGGATTTTTACGCGACTTCAGTTTCGAAAAATCGTATTGAGCTTTCATGGTTGACCACCCGGATAAAACGCGCTTTCGCGCTTGGTTGCCATGCGAGCTGAAATGATGCGGACAATATCACCGTCTTCTCGCTCGCAATGGCAGACGATGAGCAACTTGGCCCCTGAGCTTAAACCAAGCATCAAAAAACGATCTTCATCAGGCGAATGATAATTATCAAAGAACTGGATGCCGAATTCGTCATAAAAAACAGACTGCGCTACTTCAAAAGATATTTGATGCTTTTTAAGATTAGCCAAGGCTTTAGGCGCATCCCCTCGATGGAAGGGTTATGCGTCTTCGTGTTCACCCGCTTCTCCCAGCGACGAGAGTTCGCTTAAGACTTCGAAAATCGGGCGCCCCGTAATCATGAAGCGACTGCCGTTACGCCATATGGCGTGGTTGAAACTGGCGGCAGCTGACTTTTGAAGAGGGTAATACTGATTCGCCGGCTCGGAATGCTTGTCATCAAGCACAAGCAGTCGTTTCGGCGATAGCGGGAACATGACAATCGAACTCGGTGTTGCGAAGCCAAAAGTCTGTTGCGATGGGTGCTCCAGAATGACTGGCTTGTCTGATGTTATGAACACATCGACCTCTGAGAATACGACAGTCGATTGGGCTAGGAACGTTACAACTCATTACAGCAAGTTAACGTTTGAGTTCAGCGGCTGCCGAAGGCAGTCCGCTGGAACGAAGGGTTAGGCACCGGTCGGGTAGAAACCGCCGTTCGCGGGTTCTATCTACGGACGTCAGGAGCTCGAACCAACTTTTTTGGCCCCCATACGACTACTACGACTACGGCTACGGCTGTGATGATCAAGCTTGTTACGCGCGGATCGTAGTAGGAGCCGTTGATGGGAAAGAGTTGCCATGTGAGGTTATGCATGGTGTGGAAAAGCGCTGCGACGAAAACGCTCCTGCCCGTGTTGTTGTAGAGCCATGTGATGATAACGCGGGATGCCACCGTGCCGAGCGACCACCAAGCGATAAAGATCACTGACCGCTGCACCGACAGCAGCGGTATGAAGTGCCAAACTGCCCACACGAGCCCCAGCAGCAGGGCACCGCAGAGTGCGCCAAAGCGATCTTGCAATGGATCAATAGCGTACCCCGACCAACCCAACTCTTCACCGAGGGCAGCGACGAAGAACGCAACGAAGAGGGTTAGCGTAGTTACAAACGAGAACTGCGGGGCGGGAAGTGGTATGCCCATCAGGCGCATCGCGACATAAGACAAGACCATGATGCAAGGCATTACAAGGATGGTCGGTACGTACCAAAGCTTTGCTCTGACTCTCTTGACGTCGAAGGATCTCTTCAGCAACTCCTTCACACTCACAAGACCATTCTCGTGGTAGACGAGAATTGAGGCCGCCCCCACCATGCATAAGAACCCGAGCGCACTGACGGGGATAGCTGGGAGTAGCTGGAAGTTGGTCATAGCACCGGCCACCCAAAACGGTATGGAGAGTGCGATGGTCAGCGCAAAGTAGGTTAGAGGCGACCTTTTGTTCGAGGCGACGGGGCGCAATCCGTCGTCGTCAACTGACTCACGAGATGATGTGGCGCGCGATTTTTGCATAGTGCCGTGCCTGTTCCGAAACGGTGGGATCAACCATGGTACAAGCCTGAGGTGCTTAATGTAATGTATGCCGCAAAACCTGCGGTATACAAATGGCGTGGCGATTTAAAATGGGCATTCAATCCTCCTGAAAGTGGCTTGCAGTAACGGTTTCAAATAATTATTCTGTTTATTTATACAGTTATAAAAATCCTATGAAACCCAGTGATGCTCCATTGCAATCAGTTCGTCTATTAGACCAAGTGCGAGATCGTATTAGCTACATACACTATAGCCTAAGCACTGAAAAAAATTACCTGCATTGGGTGAAATTTTTCGTTCGTTGGCATAAATGAATCGTGCTGCTATTCGCACAAAGAGTTGCATAGAGGATAATCAATTCAGTCATGTCATTCAGAGGAAAAGCATATGAGCGCAGTTACCAATCAAGCTTTTGATCCGTTAGTGTCACCATTCGAAAGTAATGAGCAAGAGGCTAGTTATAACGCTTGGCTAAATGCAAAGTTTGATGTCAGCGTGAATGATGCCCGTCCTAACATTGCCCACGATGAAGCCATGGCAAAAATAAAACTTTTACTGCAAGCTCGCGCTCAACATGCTGCCCATTGAGTGGCGCCCCTCTGCCTTGGAGGATTTGGTTGAGATCATGCAATACATCAGTGCTCGAAACGCAATAGCTGCACAGCGGCTGTTTGAGCGGATTGAAGCCTCGATAGAGCACACGTCGGAGCATCCCTACCTGTACAAACAGAGCGACAGAATTCAAGGTGCGCGTGAGATTGTGGTGTCCCCAAACTATATTAGTTTGTACCGTGTAACGCCCCATTGCATTGAGGTGACTGACGTGGCGTATGCCATACGAAACTATCCTTAAGGCTGTTAAATTTTGTTTATGGACATCGCAATTTCGCTGATCATTGGTGTGGCCAATATGCTGCTGCTGATAGGCCTTTTTATATGGCTTTTAGTGCGTTTACCAAAGCAGCACCTGCTCAACCAGCTACAAAAAGAAGAGCAGACAGCGCGCCATGCAGACATTAAAACTACCCTAGCCACTACCAACGAGCGGCTAGAGCGCGAGCTGCGGCGGGAGATTACTGAATCGGCGCGGGGCGACAGGGCCGAGCAGGCGCAGTCGCTTGCGGCCATTCAGGGGCATTTAACGCAAAGCTTGGCTACTTTTCAAAGCAACCTTACCCAGCAGTTGCAGCAGATTACCGATGGCAATGCCCTGCGCATGCGTGAGGTGCGGGACACGCTGGACGTGCAGCTGGCGCAGTTGCAAAAGACCAACACGGCTAAGCTGGACGAAATGCGGCAGACGGTGGACGAAAAACTGCAGTCCACCCTGCAAACGCGGCTGGGTGAGAGCTTTAAACAAGTGGCCGACAGGCTAGAGCAAGTGCACAAAGGCCTGGGTGAAATGCAAACGCTGGCGCAGGGCGTGGGCGACCTAAAGCACCTGCTGACCAATGTGAAAACGCGGGGTATTTTTGGCGAGGCACAGCTGGGTGCGCTGCTGGAGCAAATATTCTCACCTGAGCAATATGCTGTGCAAGTAGCCACCATTCCGGGCAGCAAAAACGTGGTCGACTACGCCGTGCGCCTGCCGGGTAAAAGCGACGACGGTGTGCCACTGTGGCTGCCGATTGACGCAAAATTTCCCAATGAAGATTACGAGCGCCTGCTAGACGCACAAGAGCGTGCCGACGTGCTGGGTGTAGAGGTGGCAGGCAAAGCGCTGGAGCAGCGCATTAAGCTGGAAGCCAAGTCGATGACGGACAAATACATTCAGCCACCGTACACCACTGACTTTGCAATTTTGTTTTTACCGTCTGAGGGCTTGTATGCCGAGGTGCTGCGCCGCCCCGGGCTGATGGACAGC
>JANNCO010000386.1:0-3174 GCA_031386655.1 Polaromonas sp.
GCAAATTGCAGTTGATGACAAAAATCAGGTTGTCGAGCTTTTCACGCGCGGCCAAGCCAATCGCACCGAGCGATTCGACTTCATCCATCTCGCCGTCACCGCAAAACACCCATACCTTGCGGTTCTCGGTGTTGGCAATGCCGCGGGCGTGCAGGTACTTTAAAAAGCGCGCCTGGTAGATCGCCATCAGTGGGCCAAGGCCCATCGACACCGTGGGGAACTGCCAAAACTCGGGCATCAATTTAGGATGCGGGTAGCTAGACAAACCTTTGCCGTCAACTTCCTGTCGAAAGTTAAGCAACTGCTCTTCGGTCAAACGGCCTTCCAGGTAAGCGCGTGCGTACACACCAGGCGACACGTGGCCTTGAATGTACAAACAATCGCCGCCATGCTCTTTACCCGGTTCGGCACTCTCGGCATGCCAAAAATGGTTAAAGCCTGCACCAAACATACTGGCCAGTGATGCGAAGGAGCCAATATGACCGCCCAAATCGCCGCCATCAGCCGGATTGTGGCGATTGGCTTTAACCACCATGGCCATCGCGTTCCAGCGCATGTATGCACGCAGGCGTTCTTCGATGTCTAGATTGCCAGGGCAATGCTTTTCTTCGGCAGGTTCTAGCGTGTTGACATAGCCTGTAGTGGCCGAGAAAGGCATGTCGATACTGCTTTGGCGGGCATGCTCTAAAAGCTGCTCCAGCAAATAGTGCGCACGCTCGGGGCCTTCGGCCTCAATCACGGCGGACAGGGCGTCCATCCATTCGCGTGTTTCCAGGGAATCTGTGTCGTTGGCGGCAGAGCCAAAGATTGATGTAGGTACTGCAGACATGGGGTCTCCTAAGGTTCTGCGGGGCGTGTTTCTAGGCATGCAGGATACAGCGTGCATTGTTATTTAGTATAGAAACTCTATTATTCCATAAATTATTACGATTTCAAATAGTGCTTTGTGTTTTCTTATTATGAAATAATTTGCTGGGTATGGACCTATTAAATCAAAGTAGCACACCAACAAATACTTAGGGAAACACTGATTGACCCACCGCACAAAGTTGCGTGAACTGGTTATTATTCATTTCAGTTTTTGGGGTTGGGTTTTCATCAGTTTCGCATGTTTTCTTTCCTCTTGTGAGCCACTTTTGTAGCTCACAAGGCGCTTCGAGCGCACCTACGCCACCAAAGGTTTGCCCCACCTTTCAATATTGATTAAAGCCAGCATCGCAAATGTGCGGTTGGCGTATTGCGGTAAGCGCGCTGGTTGGTAAAGTCTTTGGCCTTGGGTGCTTTGGCATTCAAAGTCTCACGCTGCCCCCGGTAGGCGCTGTCTCCATACGAACGCGTTTCTGTAGCGTACAGCAAGTTGCGTAATTATTGGCTGTCGTGCTCGTTGGCGGCAGTCACGCTGGCACCGTGGATGAGCCCTGTGGCACTGTCCGCCCCGATGTGGGCTTTCATGTCAAGTGCCATTGCCCGGCTTTGAAGGTCTGGTGCATTTCGGGGTCACGGGCTTTGTCCAGATTCTTGGTGGAGCTGGGCGCTGCGATGATGGTGGCATCTACGATGATGCCACCGCACAGCTTGAGGCGATGGGCCAATAGCAGTTCACCAACTTTGGCAAAGATGGCGCCTCCCAGATCATGATTCTCCAGCAGGTGGCGAAAGTTCAATAAGGTGGTGGCGTCGGGTACGCCTTTTCGGCCTAGGTTGACATCGTCTATCCATAACATTTGCGCCTGTATTCGCGTGGACTTGTTCAGTGTTTCCTTGGTTAACCGCCAACCATCCGCGCAACCGATCTACCTCCAGCTGCAGCCTACCTACATCTTTTGACGCAAAGCACCAGCTCAACCATTTTTGCGCCTAAGATGCGAAGGCATTGCCCGGTGCCAAAGCCAGGCCCGCCTGCGCTACCAGCCTCTTGGCCACATCCAAAGAATCACCAATCCATTCAGCTTAAAAAAGCGTACGTGCTGCCGTGCGTCGCCTGCACTTGCACACACTGCAAGTCTAAACAACACAGCCAAAGCATTCTTAAGAACCGTTGAATCGAAGTGCCACTGTTTGAATTGATTTACCTGCTGATTCACTTCGCAATTGCAAGCCTGCATAACTGCCCGTTGCTACAACCCACCTGGTTGAAGCAACGGTAACCTTATCTGTTGAGAAAACAGTCTCACTGTCATCTTCAAATTTGCAAGCTTCAAACGTCCCTGCTTTTACAGTGATTTTTTCGCGCCCAATGTAGCTGGTGCTGATTGATGTGTTTAGCTCACTGAGTTCGGAAGGTATTGGTACACCGGCTAAACCAGTTGAGCTCGCAACGTATTTGGTCGTTATTGTTTGACCTGGCTTCCAATTAATAGGAATGCGCCCAAATGGTTTAGCTACGGTTAGGCTGTTGATTAAAATTCCCTCTCCGACTGTCTTAGCCGTGTTACCGAATAACAAAATATCTGAGCCTTCAATGCCTCGATAGACAAAAATTTCCGTAAATGCGGGTGTAGGTGTATTTTGAGTATAGGTATAAACACCGCGGATCTCAGTGGAGGGACTGCCTTGAAAAACAGTGTTGCGCAGTACGTCATATTTAATGCTGTAGCGGCGTACGATTTCTGGGGTAGTAGCCGTGGCGGCATCTACGCTTTCTTCTTCAACTTCATAGCTGTTGCCCAAACCAAGCAAGGCAAGGTTGCCGACACAATCGTTAATCCCTGCTTCAACAGGGGACCCAGATGGCGTAGAGAAAGTAGGGGTAGCGTTGACTGGCCCATCTCCGCCGCCGCATGCTGCCAACACAATACTTGCTAAGCTTGCAACAGTAAGTAAAAGTATTTGTTTCATATTATTAATACCTAAGTTATGAAATACAACAGTAATTTAACATACGTCACTACTTTTAGGTAATTTTTAGACACAAGAATTATTCTTAAAAATATCGAATTTGTTGAATAAATATCGGTTGCAAAAATAGGAAGTGGAAATAAGTCTGTCTAGTCCAATCTAAGAACAATGTGACGAGTCGGGCATCTCGATAAAAAATACTACGACGAGCGCGCGGTACACAAGTTAGCAAATCCTACACAGAAGTTCGCGCGTGTTTTCGGGGTATTTTTCGCGAAAAAGATGCCCGGTTCGAGTCCAGCTCTCCGGCGCGCACGCTCAGCCAAGCGACCAACT
>JANNCO010000390.1:0-16668 GCA_031386655.1 Polaromonas sp.
AACAAAGGCGAATACAAGCATGTTGAAGGCAAACGCATCCTGGAACCCATCAAAGGCACATTGGCCAACACCTTAATCGAGATGGAGCAAGACATTCAAAGCTCGATCAGCTACGGCGGTGGCACCAAACTGATGGACGTGCGCAAGGTTAACTACGTGATATTAGGTGGGGACAATGCGGGTGAGCATTTATTGATGTGAATTTCGCAGCGCCGATGTTCGCACCATAACTAGTTTTTTTTACCACTCGAATTCACTGCGCCATGGGCAATATAGCCCATGCCCCACTGTGTGCTTTCGCGCGTAAAGTTATCGCAATAACTTTGCACCATATCCCACGGTGTCCACAAGTCGGCAGCTTTGGCGTTGTAAGGTCTATTTTTGGCCCACGCCAGCAAGTTCAGCGGCCCCGTCCACCACGGGAAAAACTTGATACCCGCCATGGCAATGCGGGCACCGGGTTTGGCGTATTGCATGATGTTGGCAACAGCCTGGGGCGTGCGGGTAACGTCGTGCACATAGTTGAACAAAATAGCATCGACTTGCTGGGGCAGTACCACCGCCTCGGCACTGCGGCACTCGTGCCACACATTAGCCCAGCCTTCACGCGCCACCCTGGCCTGTGCTTGGTTGAACATGTCGGGGCTTTGCTCAAAAGCCAGCACACGGCCTGTGTCGCCCACAGCTTGGCGCAGCAAGCTGTAGCTTAAACCTGTGCCAGCACCAACATCCAGCACCACCTGGCCGGGCTTTAATTGCAGTAGATCTACCGCGCGCTGTCGCAGCGGCATGGTGAACTGCGCCGAGGCGTCGTAATCAGCAGCTTTAGTGCGGTATTTTGCAATTGAGATGTCGTTGTGGTTGTGTGGCATGGCCAAGCGCTGGAGTTAGCTACTAGTTAAATTAGTCTCGTACCAGTGAAGTCTTATGACAGCTTTTCACAACACTTCACGCGCCTGCTTTTGCAAAGACGCTCGCACACGGCAAGCGCACTGATCCGAGTCAACTGCAATGTCACCCAGAGTGTTACCTTATCAACATTTGCGGCGTACCCGTTTCGCCTGAATTTAGCTGTGTATTGTTTAATGCTCTATTTTTAATAGCTTGTTGAGCAGCGCTTTCGGTGCTTCCAGCTGAATTAGTATCCAAGATTTTTGCTGCCACAGGGCAAGCTCCGGTGGTAATGTAGCCTAGCGCTGCCGCTGTGCGGCCTTCGGTAGCATCACCAAACTGGCGGGTTAAATCGTCGGCCACAGGGCAAGTCGCCGCAAAACCATCACTGTAATCAGCAAAACCGGCAGCGTTGGATAGTTCAACGTTGACCGCGTTGTACACCAAACCGCAAACGTCGGCCGTGGTGCGGAATCCATAGGGTTTACCACGGGTAGTGCTGCCAATAGTGGTCACCTTTTTAAACGGGCGCAACGAATTGATCACCAGTTCACTGGCAGAGGCGGTGTCAAACGAGGTAATCACCACTACATTGTTGATGTCAACCAAGGCTGCCCCTGGTGCAAGGCGTGCATTGAAAATTTCAGCAAAATTTTTCGCCGTTTGCTTGGCATTAAAAGTGTAGTTAGTAAATACCTTGCCATTGACTGCCGTGCCGCCAGCCATGCTGGCAAGGTTGCGCGCCTGGTCAGTAAAACCACCTAAGTTGTAGCGAAAGTCTAATATCAAATCTTTAACCTCAGCAGCGCGGAATTTGTCAAACGCTTGCCCCAACGCTGCTGACCCCGTACCCAGAAATTGCTGGTACATCAAATAACCTACTTTGTTGCCGTTGCTAGCGGTTAGTACCTCGGCCTTGATAACTGGGCTGACTGAGAAAATAGCAGATTGCACGGGCAAGGTACGTTGCACACCAGCCGCATTTTTAAGAACAAAGTCACGGGTGACACCCGCAGTGCTGACTGGTGGCAACTGCCCCGCTGTAATTTGTGCGGGTGTCAGGCCGTCAATACTTACTATCGTGTCACCACGCACTACCCCTGCAGCAGCCAGTGGGCTTAAAGGTTCGATCAGACGAACTTTTAAAACAGTTAAAGCGGCATCTTCATAAGCCCAGGAAACACCGTAGCCTGTGAATTTGCCCTCCACTGATGATTGTGTGAAAGCTGCAGCACTTTGCGCGTTGCTGAATCTGTCTTTGGGTTTGAATAAGAGTGAGTTTAAGTAAGCTCCAAGGCTAGTGGCTGATTCATTGGGCGTACCTTGTTTGTCATACCAAAAGTATTGGTCATTCATATAGTCACGCAGCCACGCTTTTTGACCGTCCACACTGCAGCTGACAGGGCCGCTAGGGTAGCCACTACTGCTAGCGCTGCTTTCGCCGCCCCCGCCGCCACAAGAAGCAAGTAGACCAGCGGCTAACAATACCAATGCTGCGCGAGGTACAAGCGTAGCGTGCAGTAGATTTAAAGTGTCGTTCATACCATCAAACTCCTAATAATTGGCAAGCTAACTGGTGGGTGCGATGCTGGGGGTCTAGCAAGGTGTCCAGCATGCTGAAATGATTATGCCCCGCCATGGCCTCACACACCGGCACGTTCTGGGTGCCCCATGCGGTTGCGATCAACCTGTTTTGGCGCAAAAACTCGTCGCTTTCATCTGCGCCGCACACGGCCATCAGTGATGCGCGGGGCTGTGCAAAATACGCTGGACTGCACTGCTGCACCTGCGCAGGGGTGAGTTGTAGGTCGGTTTGCAAGTAGGGGCAGTGCATGAGGGGGTCTAAGTCATGCAGGCCAGAAATGCTGAGCACATTACACACCGTATTGCGTGGCAAGCTGGCGTCCCAGCGCTCCCATTCGCACGCCGCCAGCATGGCGGCTAAGTGCCCACCTGCCGAATGACCCACCACGGTAATACGCGCTGGGTCGCCGCCGTATTGGTCAATATGCTCGTGCACCCACGCCACAGCGTGCACCATTTGCAGCGTAATGCCTTGCACTGTGGTGCGGCCCTGCGCACTGCACAAAGCGTAGTTGGGCACCACTACGCAAACGCCTTTTTGGGTAAACACCGGCGCTATAAAGCTGTGATCGGCTTTGTCTAAGCTGCGCCAATAACCGCCGTGAATGAATACCAGCACGGGCTGACTTTTACCGACACCATGGTCAGTGTCACCTGCCGCACCAGCTGGCCCAGCTGGGAAAATATCGCATTTTTCTGCCGCCCCAGTGCCGTAGGCTACGTCTAGCACGGCCACTTGGTTGGCCCGCACTTGCTGGGAGCTGTGCTGCCATGGCTGTACGTGCCGCGTCATAAAATCGGGCACACGCAAACGGTTGTTGTACTGGTCGTCTAAGTAGGCTGCGTTGTAATTGGTTGTAGCGGCTTTTAACATGCGATACATACTACCCGAAACTGTCATGGTGTTAAACCAAGTTTGTACCAAGCTACAAGCAGGCTTAGTCAGTAAAAGGCAAGCCGGGTTGTGGCAAGATCATGTTGACACAATGACATAACACAAGCGAAATACCACACTGCAAAGGCATTTTTTACATTGTTTTAGGCTTCTAACCCAAGTAAATCCTGCTCAAGCAGCTATTATTACCATAGCATATATCGAGTTGATGATGACCATTGCATTTTTAGGTATCGGGTTAATGGGCTATCCGATGGCCCGACGTCTGTGCCAGGCGGGGCATACGGTGCATGCGTTTAACCGCAGCCGCGACAAAGCTGAGCGCCTGGCACCTTTTGGCGCAAAAATATTTGACACAGCAGCGCTTGCAGTGCAAGGCGCTGACACCGTCATTTGCATGCTGGAAAACGGCGAGGTAACTGGTGAAGTACTGTTTGCACAAGGGGCTGCAAAAGCCATGCACCAAGGCAAGGCAGACAACGCACAAGGCGGGTTAGACAATGCACGCAGCACGTTGGTGATCGACATGGCCAGCACCAAACCGCGTGAGGCGCGCGACCATGCGGCGCGCTTGGCTGCACTGGGTATCAGCCATATCGACTGCCCCGTGTCAGGCGGCACGGTGGGCGCTGAGGCAGGCACGCTGGTGATGATGGCGGGTGGCAAGCCGCAAGATTTTGCACGCGCGCATGACGTGCTGGCCGTGTTTGGCCGCAGCACCCATGTAGGCCCGCACGGCGCGGGGCAACTGGCCAAGCTGGCCAACCAGATGATTGTGGGTGTGACTATTGGCGCGGTAGCCGAGGCGCTGCTGCTGTGCCAGCGCGGCGGCGCCGACATGGCCAAGGTGCGTGAGGCCATTACCGGCGGCTTTGCCGACAGCCGCATACTGCAACTGCACGGCGAGCGCATGGTCAACCGCGACTTTGCCCCCCGTGGCCGCCTGGCCATACAGCTCAAAGACATTCGCAATGCGCTGGACACCGCCCACGAGACCAGCATGGACGTGCCCATTACCACGCTGTTTGAACAGCTGTATGCCCAAGCGGCGGAGCATGGGCTGGGCGACCTGGACCACAGCGGTTTGTTTGTGGAACTGGCCAGCCGCAACGGTATGAATTAGGCGTTTGCAAAATGTTGGGGATGGGTAGACACTCAAGTTTATGAATCCATCCCACATAAGCAATTTTTCGCCCAATGTGCTGCGCAGCTTGCCATCAAGCCTGTTGCACAATCTGCCGCACAGCCTGACACGCAGACAGGCCTGCACAGTGGCTGCCAGCTTGCTTTACCCCGCTTTGGCAAGCTCAAATATCTTGGCTAAAGACCAAGCTGTGTGGAAGGCGCTACGCATGGGTGGGCATTCAGTTTTGATTCGGCATGCGTTAGCGCCCGGCACGTTTGACCCACCAGGTTTTAAGCTGGGGGACTGCAGTACACAGCGCAATTTAAGCGACGCAGGCCGCGTGCAAGCCAAATCCTTGGGCAATATGTTCAGTACGATGCAGGTTGTTGTAGGCCAGGTATTCAGCTCTGAATGGTGCCGTTGCCAGGACACCGCCAAACTGGCCTTCGGTGCTCACAAAGTGCACACCAACCCGGCACTCAATTCCCCCACACAGCTAACGCCTGAGCAACGCCAAGCCAATGCCGACTCCATGCGCAAAGCCATCCAAAGCTTCAACCCCCGCTCTAACCAGTCCAAGGCCAACCAAGTTTTTGTAACCCACATGTTCAACATCCAGGACATCACTGGCGAAAGTGTGGCAGAAGGAGAGATTCTGGTCATGCGCGAAGGGCAGCAAGGGCCGCTGCTGGTGGGGCGCTTGGCAACCAGCTGAGTCCTGTGCAGTGTCATCGCACAGGAACCACAGCGCATGCCTCGGGTGCGATTTTTGATGGGGAGCCGTTGAGGTATGACCTCAGGATTTGTCTGACAAGACAACCCGCCATTCACCCACCTAGGGTTCTACGTTGTCGGTTACCGTGGTGTTCAGTAATGTGCAGTGCGCACCACCATCTACAACCTGAAGGTAATCCATGGCAACCAAAGATTTCAAAGCCGGCGACAAAGTCAGCTGGAACAGTGCGCAAGGCAAAGTAGTCGGCTCCGTCAAGAAAAAGTTAACGGCACCAACAGATATTAAGACGCACCATGTAGCCGCATCACCAGACAATCCGCAAGTGCTGGTGCAAAGCGCAAGCAGTGGCCAACGGGCAGCGCATAAACCAGCAGCCCTGAAACGGGTGAAGTCCAAGTGACTGCCGACAATCCGCAATCAGCTGTAGCAGAATTTAAAAAAGCAGTGAACATGCCAGCCAGCGCGTTGGCGGTTTGGTTGAAAAACGAAGAATCCAAAACCGTGGGCTTTAAAACTAGCGAAAACAGTGAATCAGTAGGGCATCGTTCAGGCAAAAAAATCATTGCGCTGTTAGCAAAATCCCAAGCTGAATTTACCAGCGATGACCTTGATCACGCACGTAAAGTAGTAGGCTATATCCACCGCCATTTGGCGCAACGCCCAGCTGGCGATATTAGCAAAACACACTGGCGCTATTCGCTGATGAACTGGGGCCACGATCCGCAGAACAATTAAGCTTAACCGCTTCTCGTCATTGTCCTAGCGAATCATTTGGCCTGCCTAGTTGCCATGCTGTTAAATCAACCCTTTCTTTTACCATTGCGACGAACAGCCGCTTGGTACGCACTATCAAGCCGCGCAAGCACAGAAGGCGCGCTATCTTTTGGCGCAATAGGTGCTGTTTTGTGGGTCAAATGCAAACCCCTCAACTCTTGCATAAACTCTTGCCAAAGATCTGGCCCACCTTGTGCAAGCAGTTGCGCACGAATAGCCAGCTCTTGTGTAACCGGCAGATGCCGCCGCCCCCAGTCGCCAATAGCTGCCAGCACGGGCACCAGCTGTATTGCCACTTCCGTCAGGCTGTAAATTCCTTTTTGTTTATGTGCAGGGTCGTCCTTGCGGGTAATCAACCCCATTTCCGTTAGCCGCTTGAGCCGTGCCGCGAGAATATTAGATGCAATACCCTCTATTGATTGGCTGAGCAGCTCACCAAAATAGCGCCGGTTGCCAAACATCATGTCCCGGATGATGACCAAACTCCAGCGGTCGCCCAGTACTTCCATGGTCAGGTTGATGGGGCAGCCCGAACGCTGCGATAAAGATGCAAAGGATTGTTTCATGCTAGTTGCATTATGCAATTGGTTATGTTATTGTTCAACCACTTGCACAGTGCAAGTAGATATAAGGTGATGCCGTGAAGTTTTTACGCATCAACTCTTTTTTGCAACGTTTTAAACCTAAGGAGAAATACTATGAGCTATATCGACGGATATTTAATTCCCGTGTCTTTGAACCAACAAGATGCGTACCGGGCAAAGGCTATTGAGGCCGCAGCGTTGTTAAAAGAATTTGGTGCCATACGCATTGTCGAATGTTGGGGCGATTCTTTGCCAGACGGCAAAGTTACCGACTTCAAGCGTGCCGTAAAAGCACAAAGTGACGAGAATGTCGTCTTCTCATGGGTTGAATGGCCGTCAAAATCCGCAAGAGATGCTGGCACCGAGAAATTCATGAACGACCCGCGCATGAATGCACTTGGCGACATGCACTTTGACGGCAAGCGAATGGTGATCGGCGGCTTCGATACTCTGCTGGATTTGTGAAGACTGCCGCGCTCTTCATTTGCGCTTTTTATCGTTTGTCGAGCTCTGCATAGGTGCGCAGTTAGCAATATCAAACCATGCCGCAGCCAATCATGTCGCGGATGATGACCAGACTCCGCCTGTCAGCCAGCACTTCCATTCTCAGATTGATCGGGCAGCCTGAGCGCTTTGCTAATGGATCAGATAACTTGTTTTTCATAGCAGTTACATGATGCAGTTACTTGCGTTCTTTTTTGCCCGCTTGAATCGTGCAAGTTGATTCATTCAGAAAGTTTCATATGTCCGTCGTACTTTATGGTCATCCTTTTTCATCGTACACGCAGAAAGTACTCATCGCGCTGTACGAAAATGGCACACCTTTCGATTTCCGCTGTCTTGGGCCGGATACGCCGCAGCACATAGCCGAGTGGCAGCGGCGGTGGCCGCTACGCAAATTTCCACTGCTCGTGGACGACGAGCGCAATATTGTCGAGACCAGCATCATCATCGAATACTTGGATCTAGTGCACCCTGGGCAGGTGCGCCTGGTGCCCGAGAACCCTATGGCCGCGCTTGAAGTGCGCTTCCTTGACCGCTTCTTCGACCTACATGTGATGAGTCCAATGCAGCACGCGGTAGTCTGTGCGTTGACGAATGATCCTATAAAGCGCCAGGAAGGACTGACACTTGCCGTTGAAAAGTTAGAGCTTGCTTACGCATGGTTAGAAGCGCAGCTGGCTGGCAGGACTTGGGCCGAAGGCAAAACCTTCACACTGGCCGACTGCGCAGCTGCGCCCTCGCTGTTCTACGCAGACTGGACGCATCGCATTTCCGAGGCATTTCCCATACTTCGCGCTTACCGCGCACGGTTGCTTTCCCGTCCATCTTTCGCGCGGGCGGTGGACGAAGCGCGGACGTTCCGGCCGATCTTTCCGCTCGGTGCACCTGAGCGCGACTAAAACAAGGGCGCCATTCAGGTCAGGTCACTATTGCAAAGTTAAATAGACTGAATCGAACCTACACCAGATGCGGCTATCAGCCGGTGCGTTCTTATCCTTCACTCTAAAACTATCGAAGGCGAGCAGCTAGCCGCAACAAAGCATGCCTCAGCCAACTAAGGCGAACATTTGGGTTTTGCGGTCGAGGTTCGTCCTTGCGATATCAATGAAGCATACGAAGCTTGTCACTAATTGATTGGGAGATCACTATGCAATTTTTATGTCTGGCTTATGGCGCAGAAAAAGACTGGCTGGCGCTGACAAAAGACCAGCAAACTGAATACCTGGCGCAGGACGAGGTGCTGCGTAAAAGAGGTGCCACTATGGCAGCCGTGCAAACCAGCGTGACCACAGTCACTGCTTGGGACGGCGCAGCTAGAACCTCGCAAACCAGCTTTGCGCAAGCCAGCGTACCACTGGCAGGCTTTTCTATTATCGAAGCGGTTGACATGAATGAAGCTGTCTTGCTTGTTGCCAATACGCCTTGCGCACGCGCCAACGGTGCTATTGAGATCAGGCCGCTGCGGCAAGTATCGCCAACTTAGGTGTCACTTCACCCGGCAGCGAGCCAGACAAAGACAAGGAAAGGGAACGCCATGGCGTTCAATTGCGCTGACTTCTACGATGCAGAGCTGAAGTGGCATAACGACCATCTGCGTGCAGCTGCCAGAATTGAAGCTCATCACTGCGTGCTCGACATTGGCTGTGGTGCCGGACAAACTGCCCGTGAAGCTGCGCACATCGCGGTTAAGGGCAGCGTGCTGGGCGTAGACGTATCGGCGCAGATGCTCGAGATCGCGCGCCAACGCAGCACTGAGCAAGGGCTACGGAACGTCACATTTGAGCAAGGGGATGCACAACGCTACGCGTTTCCACCAGCAAGTTTTGACCTTTGCATCAGTCGGTTCGGGGCGATGTTCTTTGCTGATCCGACGTCGGCATTTACCAATATTCGCAAGTCGATGCGACTGGGCGGGCGTCTTGTATGGATGGTTTGGCAGAGCCAAGACCGTAACCAGTGGGCGACCGCCATTCGGCAAGCTCTTGCCTCGGAAAAGACCGCACCTGCGGCTGCTGCGGCTGCGTTTTCGCTTGGCGAGCCTGCAACCACTGCTGGTCTTTTGAAAGCCGCTGGCTTCACTTCAATCGATTTTGCCGAGGTTCAAGAACCCGTCTTCTATGGCCCGGACGTCAATTGCGCATACGACGCATTGATTGGCCTGCAGTTTTCTGGAACGGGTGCTGCTAGTGATGGTGCGAAACTGCGGTTGCGCGAGTTGCTGGGTGCACACTTGACTGCCCAAGGTGTACTGTTCAACTCGCGCGCATGGCTCGTCACCGCGCAATGTGCAGCCAACTAATCGACCGCAACCTTCGATCACGTTATGTGAGGGCCTCGAGAGTAATTGGGGTCAATCTGACCCGCATTTACGTGAGTGGCTCAAGCAGCGTATGGCGTCGTCGCAACGCGACGGCAACAGCGTCGGTTCGCCCACCGGACTTGCTATTGCGAGGTTCAGTCGCAATAGCCTCTGGTGGTGGCGTGCCGCAACACAATTGGCAGTTGCCACGTTCATCAATTTCAGATCCACAGACTACGTGAACAAAACGCAACTGGTTCGGCCCGGCAAGGCGCACACCCCAGCGCAGAAGCGCATGCAGGGCTGGCCAGAGGTCACGGCCCAGCGCGGTTAGCTCGTACAAATACCGCGTCGCGTGTCCGGGATCTTGGTTGCGCGAAAGGATGCCGTTCTCGACCAAGGTTGCCAAGCGCTCGACGAGCACTGCACGGGGAATGTCCAGGTGGTCACGGAAATGGTTAAACCGCCGAACGCCGTAAAACGCATCTCGGAGAATCAGCAGCGTCCAGCGCTCGCCGATGAACTCCAACGCGCGTGCGAGAGTGCAGTTCTGTGCTTCGTATGTGGTTGCCATAACTAAATTTTACATTAGAGTTCAAAAACCAGACCCAATTCAAGTTATTATCAATGAGGTTCATAAACCGAACTCAAGGAGATTGCATGAATACTTTTTTTCACACCCTAGACAGAAATGAAGGTTGCCAGGGATCTGCCCTGCGCTGCTTATTGACCGGTGCGAAATTCAACGACCGGAGTGGACTCCAATGAATAACCAAGAAAATGCGGCGGATCTAGGGCCCATGATGGTGTTGTTCATGGCCATCGCTGCTGCGCTGGGAACATCGAGCATTTACGTGCTGCAGCCATCAATCGCAAATGTTGCCACATCCATGCATACAGACATCGCCGTTATCGGCGTCGCATTGGCGGGAGGGTCCATCGGTTATTTGGCGGGCTTGTTAACTCTCGTCCCGTTGGTCGACCGCTTTCCGCCAAAGGATGTTCTCGGGGTCCAATTTGCGCTACTTGGGATCGCCCTTGCACTTAGCGCAACCGTCAACAACGCGATTGTCCTGGCCCTTTTGATGGGGATTACCGGCGCATGTTCGGTTGTAGGAGCAGGAATGAGTTCCATCGCGAGCAGATTGACTCCCCCGCACCGTCGCGCAACCAATCTTGGTATCGTTACCGCAGGAATATCAGCCGGGATTCTGGCCGGTCGAATAGTCGGCGGCTGGCTTGCCGAACAAATGGGATGGCGAGAAATGCTTTTCGTCTTCGCAGCAGCGTGCGGGGTCTTCGCGGTCTGTTGCCGAGTTGTACTTCCGGCCACACGCGGTCGCGTGACGGGCGGGTATGTGGCTGGTTTGCTTTCCATCCCGAGCTTGTTCGCGAATCATGCCGCTCTCCGGTTGGCAGCACTGCGTGGCGCTTTATGGTTTTTCGGCTTTTGCGCAGTCTGGGCGGCCTTGGCAGTTGCACTGTCGCAGCCGCCATTTTCTTACTCGGCGGAACGGATCGGAATGTACGCATTAGCGGGTCTGTCGGGCATCGCTGCGACGCGTGTTGCTGGCGTGTGGACAGATCGGGTGGGCGCTCGAAAAGTGATTCTTGTCGGTCTGGCACTTGCTGGCTGCGCAGTGCTGATCGGCGGATTTGTACTGCACAACACGGCCGTAACTTTGGTATGCCTTGCACTCTTCGACGCCGGGCTCTTTGCAGCCCAGGTCGCTAATCAAAGCACTGTGCTCGCACTTAATCCCTCAGCGCCCGCCCGTTTTAACAGCGCCTACATGATGGCCTATTTCGTAGGCGGGTCCCTTGGAACGATGTTTGGCGCTGCGGCGGTTGGGTGGGTTGGCTGGGAGGCGACAAGCGCGATCATCGCAGCACTCATCGCCATCGCTGCGGTGATCACCTTAATCGCCCGCGAAGATCCTGTTAAGAGCCGTGAACTGTCCTAGCAGTGCCCAGCAACAGGGTTATCGTCGGCGGGGCTAGGTCTTTCAATATCGTAAAGAAGGTCTTTCCATTCTCGAACTCATATTTTAATTTTCGGTGTCATTAAGTCGGCACAAAGTGTTTAAAGGTTGATCTATGCAAGACGCGTTTATTGTTGTGCTGTGCATTTCACCGCTCATCGTGCACATCTTTCTCTTTGGCGGTGATGCGAAATCTCGCGCCAAATTCGGTGCGATCGGTTTGGGTTTGGCGTTCTGCTTCTTCGCGGTCGGGCGCCTTGTCATTCCTGATGAACTTGTGGCTATGCTTCCACCTTGGATCCCTCAGCGGCTAGCAATAATTTATGCGACGGGCATACTGGAACTGGGTATCGCGATGGCATTGTTTACAGCACGATGGCGCAGAATGGGCGGGATCGCCGCGACAACGGTGCTGATATTGTTTTTTCCAGCCAATATATATGCGGCATTCAACAGCGTGGGCCAGACTGAAAGTGTGCATGGACCAAATTATCTGTGGATACGCGGTCCGTTGCAGCTGCTTCTGGTGCTCTGGACTTATTGGCCCATTAGCTGGAAACAGCAACCGATACAGAAAATCTCTGAAAAAGCTTGAGCAAACTGGTTCGACCATTAGTGCGACCATCAGTGTGATCAGGTCTTTCTATATCGCATCGGGGCTGGGTTAGCAACACAGTAATCGGGATTTATCTGACCCTCATTTTCCGCTGCGTATGTGGGCCATCCTGTATTTCACCATCTGGATGACCAGCGCTTTAGGAATTGCCTTGCCCAAGGGAAACTGGACCGAACCCTTAGCGAATTTATACCCGGTAAGCTGATCAGCGAAGGCTTCTATCACAGCAGGATCAGGATAGAAGCCAACATGTTTGGTAAACCCCGCGATCATGATTTGCTGGTCGCGTTTGCCTCCTTCGACTAAAGCAAAAGCCGGAATGTTGTAGTTCATGAGTTCGAAAATTTTCGGTGCAGCCTGCCAAATGAATGACCGCAACTCTTCAAGTGCTCGCTGTACTTCTGGAGGTTGCGCAGAAATATATGCATCAACTTCTTTAGACCTGATTGCTTCTCTACCCATCCCAACCTCCAAAACCAAGTTGTAAAGTTACCTGACGTTTGACATAGGCAGCGCATAACTGAAGCAGGCCGCAAAGCGTCCCCGCGATGGAAGGGTTAGCCGTCACTGCATCGGCTGACGGATGATCGTCTTCCACTTGCTTGGCTCTGCTCGACGAATATCCGAAAGGTAAATCTCGTGATGCTTTCCAGCTTTGCCGGTTCGAGCGTCTATAAATGCATGGAGCCGCACAATTGTTGGGCCCTCTTCGGTAAATGGTCCGACATGAAGTACCTGCGCGCATAGGCCCTCGGTGAATGCCGAGATGCGCACCCTGTCAATTGCCGGAAGAGACTTTTTTTTGCGCACTTCGCTTATCGCCGTGGCCAGGCCTTCGTCTGTGACGAACGGTGGCTGCATGATCATCATGGACCACTTCCACTTTGACCTATCGTTAGCGCTAAAGGCTGACATGTCATCGGCCCACCACAGCCCTTCGAGCGGCATAACTGCGTAGTCAAGCGCCTGTGCTCCCTGCTTAACCATGAACTTGGTTGTGTAGGCGACTGAGAATAGAGCCTCTACTGCCTGCGCGTAGGCTGGCGAAGTGTTCGGGTCGCCTTCGCCATCGACCATGATGTAGTTCAGCGTTGGTACTTCAACTCGTACGACGTTCTTCGCAGACGCCTGATAGAGCTGTTTCAGCTCCTTCTTCATGTCGATTTTTGCCAAGGCAGTACCTCCAATTTACGGCTTACGTGAAAATGAATAGCGCTAGCGGCTTTGCCGAAAAGCATTTCTCACAATTACCAGAATGGGTTTTACTCTTTTGGCAGTAGCTGGGGGTTCCACACGACCTCCCAAAGATGGCGATCTGGATCTTGAAAATAGCCCGCGTAACCACCCCAAAAGGTTTTCTGTGCTGATTTGACGATAACCGCGCCTGCGGCCTTGGCCTGCTCCATAACCTCATCGACTTCGGCAACTGAAGAGACGTTATGACCAATAGAGAGTTCGGTGGGATTTGGAATACCTATCGGAATTCCCGCATCGTGAGCGAGGCTTTCACGCAGCCAAATTGCGAGTTTTAAGCCGGGCTGTAAATCAAAGAAGGCAACAGCCCCGTACTCGAACTCTTTGCCGGTAATGCCTTGCGTCAACAGGCCGAGACCATCGCGGTAGAAATGTACCGCCCGTTCCAGGTCGTCAACGCAGAGGGTAATTACAGAAATACGTGGTTTCATGAAATAGCACTTTCGCTCAGTGAGGTAATGGTGACTCGGTTGTTTAATAAGTAATTGGTGAGTAATTTGGGCCAGACTCCGATTACTCAACTTACCCAGCTTCAACCCGCGCAGAGTACGTGTCAATAGTCCGCTTCCACGCAGGTCGGGCCAGGCACCTATCCCGATACGACACCAATCCCGGGTACGGTGCGATTAATGTTTCATCCTTGATGCCTGACGAAAGCACATGCGCCATCAGGATGTCAGCGACAGTGAACTCATTAGTAGCGATGAAGTCGCGCTCTGCGAGCCAGCGCTCCAGGTTGGTCAGTACCCGATTTACCCAGCCGACCATAAACTCGCGGTGCTTGCTGCAAGTCCCATCTGCCGTCCAGTCCAACACCATCAGGCTTTGCAGCGGCGCCTCGACCGTCGTCAGCGCGGCGAAGCACCAGCGTAAGACCTGTGCTTCGCCAGCACGGTCGCTGGGTATCAGGCGACCAGACTTTTTGGCAAGGTAGACAAGGATGGCAGCAGATTCGGACAAGACCAAGCCGCCATCATCCATCGAAGGGATCTGCTCGAAGGGGCTGAGTTGTCGATAGGCGTTTGTGTTCAGGTCATGAGCAGAGTGGTTCATGCCAACCACTTCAAACGGCAGTTGCATTTCTTCGAGCGCCCATAAGATCCGCAGGTCGCGGGTGTGGCCGCGCACAGCAGCGTTAACTTTCGCGAAGCCATAGATCTTAAGCATGGTATTGCCTCTTTATTTCCGTAATACAGTAATTGTCAGGGCGCAGAATATCGATTGGAGAATCAATGGAAATCTAATCTCGCTTACCCCGGCGGAAAGGGCCGGGAAGGTGGCGTTGCCAGCGTAAGCAGATTGCCGTCAAGATCGCGTACCTGCGCCAGTGTCGAGTAGTCGCCCTCAATATCATCCCCAAGTGCAATTCCCAAATCCTTTAACCGGTAGCGCTCGGCTGCAACATCGTCAACATAAAAAAACATAACGCCTTTCCCTGCGATTTCGTCGTCAGTTGAAAGCACCAATCCGCCCTGCGCAAAAAGCTCCCATTGCACCAGCGTGTCTATTGGTCGGTTGTCCGGGCCACGGCCCAAAAGCTTGGTGTACCAGCGCTCGGCCGCCGCAAGATCGGATGTGAGAAAAGCACTGTAAATCTGGTGCAGTTTCATTTTTTTTAGTGGTAAGTGGGGGTCATGTTCTGATTGCTTTTTTGTTGGCGGTAGTTAAAAACCAAGTACTCGCCAATGCAGCCCAAGATAGTGGTTTTTGTATTTATTTTGCTAACCGCTTATCTGTAGTGTGCGCCTTAGGATTAGTGCGACGTGTAGGCGGAGACGCTGCATATTGATGGTTTCAACAAACCGGGCGCAACAGCTGCAATGCTGTGGAATAACGCCGTCTACGCTACACAAGCTAAGAATCCGTCATCCGCTTAAAAACCTAGTTTTAATTTATTACACATAACTATCTTGACAGCATACCGAGTAGTTGGTACATTAAATACCAACTACTCGGTATGTTTGAAAATGACACTTTCGACCCATCAATCCAAGACCAAGCTGCTAGATGCTGCCATGCAAGTGATCCGCACCAAGGGCTACACCGCAACCACGGTAGACGACATTTGCCATACGGCGGGTGTCACCAAAGGCAGCTTTTTTCACCACTTCAAGGGTAAAGAAGACCTGGCGATTACTGCCGCTAACTATTGGGCAGACATGACGGGCGAATTGTTTAAAAGTGCGCCCTATCATGCGCACCCTGACCCACTGGACCGTGTTTTGGGCTACATCGACTTTCGTAAATCCATCTTGCAGGGTACGTTGCCCGAATTCACTTGTTTGGTTGGCACGATGGTGCAAGAAACATTTGACACCGCGCCCGCCATACGCGATGCGTGCGAACGCAGCATCAGCGGCCACGCCGCCACCATTGCACTAGACATAGCAGCTGCCATGAAGCTGCACAACATTCAGGCTGACTGGACAGCAGACAGCTTAGCCTTGCACACCCAAGCCGTGCTGCAAGGTGCCTTCATTTTGGCCAAGGCCAAAGGCACCGCCCAAGTTGCAGGTGACAGCGTAGACCATTTACGCAGGTATGTAGAAATGCTGTTTGCCGTGCGTGCACCCAGCAAAGTGTTAGCCACTACCACTAGTAAAAGGACACGCAAGACCTAAATCGCTTTATATGTTTATGAATAAGGAGACACCAAATGGATTCAATAGCCTTCAACCCAGCCACTTCCAAAACAAGAATGTGGACGGGTCGCGTCTTAAGCGGTCTAGTAATTTTGTTCTTGTTGATGGATGGCATTATTAAGCTGATACCCCTGCCACAAGTGACTGAAACGCTGACTCAGCTTGGTTACTCAGGAAGCTTGAGCCTTGCGCGAGGTCTAGGCGTATTGACTTTAACAATTGCTGCGCTGTATGCAATACCGCGAACGGCGGTCATAGGTGCCATCCTTTTAACAGCACTGCTAGGCGGCGCGATGGCCACGCATTTGCGCGTCAGTAGTCCGATTTTCAGCCATTTTCTCTTCGGCACTTACATCGGATTGATGGCATGGGGCGGCCTGTATTTACGCAGCTTCCAACTGCGATCAGCTCTTTTTCCCACTTAACGCCGCACAGAAAATTTAAAGGACCCAGCATGACTTTTCAGGCCTACATCGACAACATACAAGCTAAAACCGGCAAAAGCGCCGCTAACTTCAAAAAGATGGCTGCAGCAAAAGGATTTACCGAGAATGGAACACTTCGAACCGATGTCAAAGCGGGTGAAATTATTCGATGGCTCAAAGATGATTTTGAGCTGGGGCACGGACACGCCATGGCGATAGTCGCCTTGCTTAGAGGCAAAAAATAGGTATTAAACCAACTTGAGTCGAGTTCTCATATTAGCCAACCAACCAACGAAATAATTAGGAGCAGTTATGAACCCCAAAAATTCTGTCAGTTTGCACCGCGTGCTCGCCAG
>JANNCO010000403.1:0-3980 GCA_031386655.1 Polaromonas sp.
TTCAAAGTGCACCAAGTCATTGAGTTGTCTGAGCAATTAGGCGTAAGCGGCTTTCCGGTGGTGGACGGCGGCAAGGTGGTAGGTATAGTCACAGCGCGCGATTTGCGCTTTGAAACGCGTATGGACGTGATGGTCAAAGACATCATGACTCCCCGCGAGCGCCTGGTGACTGTGCCCGTAGGCGCGCCGCTGGCGGACGCCAAAGCGCTGATGAACAAACACCGCCTGGAACGCGTATTGGTAGTCAACTCAGCTTTTGAGCTGAAGGGCCTGGTGACCGTGAAAGACATTACCAAGCAAACCAGTTTTCCCAACGCCGCGCGCGACGACCAAGGCAAGCTGCGCGTGGGCGCAGCCGTGGGCGTAGGCGAGGGTACCGAAGAGCGCGTAGCCGCCTTGGTGGAAGCGGGTGTAGACGCGCTGGTGGTAGACACCGCGCACGGCCACAGCAAGGGTGTGATCGAGCGCGTGCGCTGGATCAAACAACGTTACCCGCAAATTGACGTGATAGGCGGCAACATTGCCACGGGCGCGGCTGCGCTGGCCCTGGTAGAGGCGGGTGCTGATGGTGTGAAAGTTGGCATTGGCCCCGGCAGCATTTGCACCACCCGCATCGTGGCGGGTGTAGGCGTGCCGCAAATTATGGCGATTGACAGCGTAGCCACCGCCCTGCGTGGCAGCGGCGTACCCTGCATTGCTGACGGCGGCATTCGCTACAGCGGCGACATTGCCAAGGCTATTGCCGCAGGTGCCAGCACGGTGATGATGGGCGGCATGTTTGCCGGCACTGAAGAGGCCCCTGGCGAAGTGGTGCTGTTTCAGGGCCGCAGCTACAAAAGCTACCGCGGTATGGGCAGCATCGGCGCCATGCAGCAAGGCAGCGCCGACCGTTATTTTCAAGAAAGCAGTACTGGCAACCCTAATGCCGACAAACTGGTGCCCGAAGGCATCGAAGGCCGTGTGCCCTACAAAGGCAGCGTGGTCAGCATCATCTTTCAAATGGCCGGTGGCCTGCGCGCCAGCATGGGCTACTGCGGCTGCCCCACCGTGGCCGACATGCAAAACAAAGCCGAGTTTGTAGAAATCACCACCGCAGGCATACGCGAGAGCCATGTGCATGATGTGCAGATCACCAAGGAAGCGCCGAACTACCGGGCAGAGTGACCAATGAAAGGTATGCCATGTTGCTAGATGAACTACGTCAACTGAAACCCGCCATCGAGTTGATAGCCGAGCGCTGTGGAGCCAAGCGCTTGCGTGTCTTCGGCTCTGTTGCGCGCCGTACCGAACGGCTGGACAGCGATGTAGACTTTCTAGTGGAACTGCCGCAAGGCTATGATTTATTCAGCCAGCGCTTGGCTTTGAGCCAAGGCTTGGCAGATCTTTTGCATCGCAGAGTTGATCTTGTGCCAGAGCATGAACTTAGTCGCCACATACGCGGTCAAGTACTTGCAGAGGCGGTAGAAATATGAGTAAAGCCTGGCGCGCACATGCGCTCCACGTGTTAGATGCTATAGCTAAGGTGCGTCGCATCCAACAACGTGGTAATTTGGTGGATGATGAAGTGCTCTACGACGCTGCGCTGCGGAACCTGCAAACACTATCTGAAGCAACACAAATGTTGCCTGATAAGTTAAAAGCGCGTTATCCAGCAATTCCTTGGCGTGAAATTAGCGGATTTCGTAATATTCTGGTTCACAACTACTTGGGTGATATCGACCCAACTGCAGTTATGGGCGTGATCAGCGCCCACTTGAATCCTCTAGAAACCTGCATGAAGACTATGCTTGCTACCGATACTGATCTGGAATAACTCTAACTGCTTAAATTTATTTTCCCTTCATGCAACACCAAAAAATCCTCATCCTAGACTTCGGCTCCCAAGTCACCCAGCTGATCGCCCGCCGCGTGCGCGAGGCGCATGTGTACTGCGAGGTGCATCCTTGTGATGTGACCAGCGACTGGCTGCGCGATTACGCCAAAGACGGCTCGCTTAAAGGCATCATTTTGTCGGGCAGCCACGCCAGCGTGTACGAGGAGCTGACCGACAAAGCGCCTGATGCTGTGTTCACCCTGGGCCTGCCCGTGCTGGGCATTTGCTACGGCATGCAAGCCATGGCGCACCAGCTGGGCGGCAAGGTGGAGGGCGGCGCTACCGAAGGGGCTGGATTTGCGCAGAGGGAGTTTGGCCACGCCGCAGTGCGCGCACGCGGGCACACGGCACTGCTTAAAGACATTGCAGACTTCACCACGGCCGAAGGCGAGGGCATGCTGAACGTGTGGATGAGTCACGGTGACAAAGTCACCGAGCTGCCACCGGGCTTCAAGCTCATGGCATCCACCGACAGCTGCCCCATCGCCGGCATGGCCGACGAAGCGCGCAAGTTCTACGGCGTGCAGTTTCACCCCGAGGTCACACACACCGCCCAAGGCCGCGCCATCTTGCACCGCTTTGTTCTAGACATCTGTGGCGCGCAACCCGACTGGGTGATGAAAGACCACATTACCGAAGCTGTAGAGCTGATTCGCCAGCAAGTGGGCGACGAAGAAGTCATTCTGGGCCTGTCTGGCGGTGTAGATTCATCTGTAGCGGCAGCACTCATCCACCGCGCCATTGGCGACCAGCTGACCTGCGTATTTGTAGACCACGGCCTGCTGCGCCTGAACGAAGGCGACATGGTGATGGACATGTTTGTCGGCAAGCTGCACGCTAAAGTCATTCGTGTGGATGCCGAAGAGCAGTTTCTAGGCCACCTTAAGGGCGTAAGCGACCCGGAGGCCAAACGCAAAATCATAGGACGTGAATTTGTAGAGGTGTTTAAGGCGCAAGCCGCCGTATTGACTGCTCAAGCAGCTATTAAAGTAGGAGCAAATAAAAACCATGCAAATGAGGCTGAGGCAGCGGGGCGCACCGTCAAAGGCGCCAAGTGGCTAGCCCAAGGCACCATCTACCCTGACGTGATCGAATCTGGCGCAGCCAAAGGCAAAAAAGCCGTCACCATCAAAAGCCACCACAACGTAGGCGGCCTGCCCGAGCAGCTGGGCCTGAAACTGCTAGAACCCCTGCGCGACCTGTTCAAAGACGAAGTGCGCGAACTGGGCGTAGCCCTAGGCCTGCCCCGCGAGATGGTCTACCGCCACCCCTTCCCAGGCCCCGGCCTAGGCGTGCGTATTTTGGGCGAAGTGAAAAAAGAATACGCCGATTTGCTGCGTAAAGCCGACGCTATCTTTATTGAAGAGCTGCGCAATTTTCCTTACACACCCGACCCCGCATCCGTTGGGACTGAGCCTGTCGAAGTCCCTGCGCGCACTAAAACTTGGTACGACGCCACCAGCCAAGCCTTCACCGTGTTCCTACCCGTTAAATCAGTCGGCGTGATGGGCGACGGCCGTACGTATGACTACGTGGTAGCCCTGCGCGCCGTAGTCACCAGCGACTTTATGACCGCAGACTGGGCCGAGCTGCCTTACGCTTTGCTAAAGAAAGTGTCCGGCAGAATCATCAATGAGGTGCGTGGAATTAACCGCGTGACGTATGACATAAGTTCAAAACCGCCAGCGACTATAGAGTGGGAATAACATAAAGTTGCTATAATTTAAATAGCTGCTTGAGCAGTATCTATGAGCTCTAGAGCATTATTATTCATAATTTTTACACTGAGCTGCAGCTCCATGGCCTGGGCTGCCAAACCTATGGCACAGCTGCATGTCATTGTCGCTTTGGTAGACAACGCTAGCCAAGGCATCGTACCGGTGCCAGCCAAGATAGGTAACGGTGATGATGCGTTTAACAACCTGTATTGGGGTGCGGCTTTTGGTGTTAAAACTTTTTTAACTCGCGCACAGGGTTGGACAAAAGTGGGATGCAACAAAGATGTGTCCAACGTAATTTTAGAGCGTTGTACATTTACTTATCTGGGTCAACTGCAGGTGACTGCAGAGGCTTGGCGGGGCAAGCACATTGACCAAGCCATGCTGGC
>JANNCO010000427.1:0-10020 GCA_031386655.1 Polaromonas sp.
GCCTCAACGCCGCTGTAGTGGTCACACACCGGCAAGACAACTCTGCCTGCTTGCGCCCCTAACAACACGTCGCGTGGATGTGGACGTGCCCCCACGCTTGTCACTGCGTGTACTGCGCTGCCCCCCGAGGGGGCCTTCGCGCCTTGGGGCGGCCCGGCGTCGGATGTTGATGCCCCCACGCTTGTCACTGCGTGTACTGCGCTGCCCCCCGAGGGGGCCTTCGCAACTTGGGGCGGCCCGGCGTCGCTCATGACGCTTACAGCAAATGCTTCACGCCGTCTTTTTCGCCTTCTAGCTCAGCCAGCGTCTTGTTAATGCACTCTTGCGAGAAAGCGTCGATCTCCAGGCCTTCGACAATTTTGTATTCGCCGCCTTCGCAGGTGACCGGGAAGCCAAACATGGTGTCTTTGGGAATACCGTATTGACCGTCGGATGGAATGCCCATGGTGACCCATTTGCCGTGGGTGCCTAGCGCCCAGTCGCGCATGTGGTCGATGGCGGCGTTAGCGGCTGATGCGGCAGACGACAAGCCGCGTGCCTCGATGATGGCCGCGCCACGCTTGCCTACAGTGGGCAAGAAGGTGTCTTTGTTCCACACTTGGTCGTTGATCATTTTGGCGACACTCTCGCCGGCAATAGTGGCAAAACGGTAGTCGGCGTACATGGTGGGCGAATGGTTGCCCCATACGGCAAGTTTTTCAATGTCTGCCACGGCTTTGCCGGTTTTGGCGGCAATTTGCGACGCGGCGCGGTTGTGGTCCAAGCGCAGCATGGCAGTGAAGTTTTTGCGCGGCAGATCAGGGGCGCTCTTCATGGCGATATAGGCATTGGTGTTGGCCGGGTTGCCTACCACCAGCACCTTGACCGTGCGTGAGGCCACAGCGTTCAGCGCCTTGCCCTGCGCCGTAAATATCGCGCCGTTGATCGACAGCAGCTCGGCACGCTCCATGCCCGGGCCGCGTGGGCGCGAACCTACCAGCAGCGCGTAGTCGGCATCTTTAAAAGCGGTCATGGGGTCGCTGTGCGCCTCCATGCCCACCAGCAGTGGGAATGCGCAATCGTCAATCTCCATCATCACGCCCTTGAGCGCTTTTTGCGGGCCTTCTACGGGCACTTCCAGCAATTGCAAAATTACTGGCTGGTCTTTACCCAGCATTTCGCCGCTAGCGATGCGGAACAACAGTGCGTAACCAATTTGACCAGCGGCACCAGTAACGGCCACGCGAACAGGTTTTTTGCTCATGGGGAAAAACTCCAATAATAAAAGTGATGAAATAGTGACGTAACCCTGCTGTAACTTCGAATCTACAACGCGAGTGTGTGCACGGCGTGGCAAGCTGTTGTAGGCAAGTAAACAGCGCTAAAGCCCTAGAGTTTACCCTTCAAAACACGGTTCGGTCAATTTGTCTTATGTCTTATATAAGATATGATGCCATTTAGATATTTAAGCCGCTTTTGTAGGCATTATTTTCCCAACAACTTCTTGCAAACCACGCTCTCCCATGGCCGCCGTTCCATCCTCTCCTGCTGACGATTTTGCAAGTGCCACGCCGGCTTTCAGCCCGCTGTACAGCCAGATCAAAAGCTTGATTCTGCACAGCCTGCAGTCAGGCGAGTTCAAGCCTGGCGAGGCTATACCGTCAGAGATGGATCTGGCTGCCCGCTACCGCGTAAGCCAAGGCACCGTGCGCAAAGCCATTGACGAGCTGGCCACCGACAACCTGGTAGTGCGCCGCCAAGGCAAAGGTACCTTTGTGGCCACCCATGCCGAGAATAATGTGCAGTTTCGCTTTTTAAAGCTGGTGCCCGACACGGGCGCGCCCGGCAGCGAAGGCCCGGCGCAGCGCGACATCATCGACTGCCGCAGAGCAAGGGCCAGTGCAGACATAGCGCGCGCTCTGGCACTGCGAACCGGCGACGCCGTGCTGCAGGCGCGCCGCGTGCTGAGCTACGCGGGCGTACCCACCATTGTGGAAGACCTGTGGCTGCCTGCCACACCATTTAAAGGCTTAACAGCAGAGCGTTTGTCCGACTACCACGGCCCCATGTATGCGCTGTTTGAAACCCAGTTCAATGTGCGCATGGTGCGCGCTGACGAAAAAATACGCGCCGTACGCGCAGAGGGTGGGCTGGAGCAGCTACTGAAAGTAGCGCTAGGCGCCCCCCTGCTCAGCGTAGAGCGCGTGGCCTACACTTACCAGGATGTACCCATGGAACTGCGCCGTGGTTACTACCGCACCGACACACACCACTACCACAACAGCTTAAGCTGAAGCAACGGCAACGGCACCTACACCTACATCTGCTAGCCACTACCCCACCCCATCTGCATCACACGGCTAGGGCAACGGTGCCCGCGCCAAAGCACTACGAAAGCACAACCCCATGGGTCATAAAAAATCTACCAGCGCATCAAGCGGCCCATCTACTGGGTTCAAAGGCAACAAAGCATCGCTGCCCAGCAAAATCTGCGTCACCTGCGGCCGCGAGATGACATGGCGCAAAAGCTGGGCTAAAAACTGGGACGAAGTAAAGTATTGCTCGGATGCCTGCCGCGCGGGCAAGAAAACGACCCTTTAGCCTTCTAACCTGGCATAAAAAAAGCCACCCGAAGGTGGCTTTTTGTTTGCAAGAACTAAAAGATTAGTTCAAAGCAATTTTCTTGTCACCCTTGTAGGTGTACAGGGTCATTGAAGGGTTCTTCAGTTCGCCGTTAGATTCGAACTGCACTGTGGTGGTCACGCCTTTGAAGTTGGTTTTACCAATTTCAGCGGTGTAGACTTTAGGATCGGTGCTGTTGGCGCGCTTCATCGCGTCAACCAACACAAACACTGCGTCGTACACGTACGGGCTGTAGACCTGGAACTGCTTGGGGAACTTGGCTTCGTAGCGCTTCATCCATGCGTCACCGCTGGGCATTTTGGCCAATGATGAGCCGCCTTCAGCGCACACCACGTTCTCTAGCGTTTTTGCGCCAGCAGCTTGTTTGATCAAGTCGTTGGTACAAATGCCATCGCCGCCAAAGAACTTAGTCTTGGTTAGACCTAACTGCTCCATCTGGCGAAGCATTGGGCCAGCTTGTGGGTCCATGCCGCCAAAGAAGATGGCATCTGGATTTTTAGCTTTTGCAGCGGTCAAGATAGCCATGAAGTCGACAGCTTTGTCAGTGGTGAACTGTTCATCAACAATCGTCATACCCTTGGACTTGGCTGTTGCCTTGAACACTTGGGCAACGCCTTGACCGTAGGCAGTACGGTCATCAATCACGACAACGGTCTTTAACTTTAAGTTATCAGCGGCATGCAGCGCCAAACCGGCACCCAACGCGTCATCGTTAGCCAACAAACGGAAAGTGGTCTTGTAGCCAGGCTTGGTCAAGCCAGGGTTGGTAGCTGACGGGGTGATGTGGGGAATACCGCACTCGTTGTAGATTTTGGCAGCGGGAATGGTGGTGCCTGAGTTCAGGTGGCCAGCCACGCCGTTGACTTTAGCATCGCACAGCTTTTGTGCAGCGGCGGCGCCCTGTTTTGGGTCAGCTGCGTCGTCTTCGGCAACCAGTTCAAACTTGATCTTCTTACCACCGATCACGATGTTTTGGGTGTTCAAGTCTTCAATGGCCATGCGGGCACCGTTCTCGTTGTCCTTACCATAGGCGGCTTGGGCACCAGAGATAGGTGCTACGTGACCGATTTTTACAACGGCCATGTCTTGTGCAGACGCTACGCCTGCGATAGTAGCCAAAGCGGCTAGTACGGTTAATTTCAATTTCATGGAAAAACCCCTAAAGGATAAGATAAACAAAGTCGCCAGAATAGTTGAGAGTATTAAATTTACCCAACGGCCTGTACGATACTGCAAAACGCGGGCCAACATAGCTAGGATGACGCAAGATTCCTAGGGGTTTTCACGATCAACGCGTTATCTGTAGCCAGATTTATCGCCCAGTTCTTTGGCTAATGCATCTTGCAAGGCATGTGCCAAAGTGTCGGTCACCACACTTTCTATCGCAGGGGCCAAGTCGCGGGCAATCGCGCTGGCATGCGACAGCGCCACAGCAGCCACGGCTTCGCGCACATGGCGCTCCAGCGATGTCTCTATTTGCTGCATGACACGGTCGGTGACATCTTGCAACACACGCTGCTGTATTTGCGACAGCAGCGCGTCTGTAGAAATAGCCTGTGCGGGTGCTGGGGAGTTGGATGGATCTGTATCGGCTGTTGAAGCTGTTGCAGCTGTTGCAGCCGTGAGCGCAGTGGCAGGTAGCACAACATCGGTCAGGGTAGGCACAAACTGGTAGGGGGGTTGTTGCATATAAATGGGGCGCTGTGTACGTTGGATGCCACCACGGCAGTGTAGTTTTGTGGAGCCGATGTGATGTTAATTGAAAACCATCGTTGGCTAAGCCGCCAGGTTCAAATCGTGGCGGGTGATCTGCAGGCCCAGCGCGGTGTAGTGCTTCCAGCGCACTCTGGCGGCTTGGCGGTCGGCGTCGGTTTGGTCTACTACCTCAATGACACGGTCAAAGCGTTCAAAGTCTGTTGGCACTTGGGTGCCTAGATTGACCAGCACCCCAAATCCGTCAGCACTTTGCACATCGTCGCACAACAGCACGGGGCTGCGGGCGCTGTCAAACGGGGTGCAGGGCGCGCGCACATGGGCCACAAACTCCAGCGGGCTGAATGTCCACAGCGCAATGTCCAGCGGGCCCAGCAGCTCAGGTGGGGCCAGCACCGCTACACGCGCACCGCCTGCAGTGGCTTTGCGCAGCAGGCGGCATGCGTAGGCCACTTTGCTGGGCGCGTTAAAGTGAAAGTCAAGCTGGGGCATGGCCTGGGCAGACAACTACAGCTTGGCCCTGCGCGAGACTGGCACAGGTGGCTTTTTTACTATCTTTTTAGTAGCTGCTTGAGCAGGTTCTGCGGCCTCAATTGGTGATTTGGATGTAAATTTAGGGTCTTTTTGCAGTGGGGCATGCAACAGATAGTTCAGCAGCAGCGGCACGGGCCTGCCGGTAGCGCCCTTGGCTGCGCCGCCGCTTTTCCACGCGGTGCCTGCAATGTCCAGGTGCGCCCAAGGGTAGGCTTTGGCAAAGCGCTGCAAAAACTTGGCGGCGGTAATGGCCCCGCCCGCGCGGCCTGCCACGTTGGCTACGTCGGCAAAGTTGGTTTTCAGGCCCTCGGCATAGTCGTCGTCCAGCGGCATGCGCCAGCACGGGTCTAGCGCGGCCTCACCTGCCGACTGCAGGGCAGTGGCCAGGGCATCGTCGGTGGCAAACAAGCCGCTGCGGGTGTGGCCCAGCGCGATCACGCAGGCGCCGGTGAGGGTGGCAATGTCGATGACAGCGGCGGGTTTAAAACGCTCGGCATAGGTCAACGCGTCGCACAGAATCAAGCGGCCTTCGGCGTCGGTATTAAGTATTTCAATGGTTTGGCCGCTCATGCTGGTCACCACGTCGCCGGGCTTGATGGCTTTGCCATCGGGCATGTTTTCGCAAGTTGGAATCAAGCCCACCACGTTGATGGCGGGTTTGAGGATGCCTAGCGCCTTGAACACGCCCAGCACGCTGGCAGCACCTGCCATGTCGTGCTTCATCTCGTCCATGTCGGGGGCGGGTTTAATCGAGATGCCGCCGGTGTCAAAGGTAATGCCCTTGCCTACCAGCACAGTGGGGGCCTGGCCTTTGGCCGTGCCCTGGGTTTTCGAAGCCCCTTCGTAGCGCAGCACAATAAAGCGCAGTGGCTGGGCTGAGCCTTGGGACACGGCCATGAACGAGCCCATGCCCAGCTTGGCCACTTCTTTGGGGCCCAGCACCTGGCAGTACAGGTTTTTGTGGCCTTTAGCCAGCGACAAAGCCATATCGGCCAGCATGGACGGGGTGGCATGGTTGCCGGGGCGGTTGGCCCATTCTTTGGCCAGCTCTACCCCCTGCACGCAGGCCACAGACTGGTCAAACGCAGCTTGTACCGCGCGGGCCAGCGGCACACCCACAGTAACGAAAGCAGCACGCCGCGCAATGGGCTTGCTTTTGGTGCTGCTGTAGACATAGCTGGCTTGCGCAGCAGCCTGTACAGTGGCACTGACAGCAGCCGCAACAGCGGCTTGCTGTGCGGCGGGGTCTACCGCATAAATATCTGCCAGCGCGGCCAAGCTGATGACAATATGCGCCTGCTTGTCGCTGCTGGCAGGTTTGAAAGCCGCCACTGCAGCGGCTACTGCCTTGCTCACATTACGCGGCAGTGCCGCTGAGCTGCCCTCACCTACCCCCACCAGCATCACTTTGTGCGCTTTCATACCCGCCATGGCGTAGGTTTGCAGCAGCTTGCCTGCCGCGCCGTCGTGGTCGCCAGCCGCACGGGCCTGGGCAACCAGTGCGGCCAGGGCGCCGTCCGCAGGTTGGGCATTTTCGCTGGATGTTTTAGTTACCAGCACCACCAGCAGTGACGCAGGGGTTGCGGCAGCTTGCAACCAAGACAGGGTTTT
The DNA here is from genome assembly GCA_031386655.1 of Polaromonas sp. Classification (GTDB taxonomy): domain Bacteria; phylum Pseudomonadota; class Gammaproteobacteria; order Burkholderiales; family Burkholderiaceae_C; genus JAAFIP01. The sequence continues at coordinate 6,481 of JANNCO010000427.1, forward strand.
TAGTTCAAAGTTCATAATACGTACTTTCTGTTCACCACATAAGCATACTGCAAGCGGCTTTTGACACCAGCGCACCATGTTATTCGATTCTTCCCTTCGCAAAGAACTCTCCCGCACTTTTGGTGCGGCGCTGGTGGTGCTGATTACTGTGGTGATGAGCATGCTGCTGATCCGCACGCTGGGCCTGGCGTCCAAGGGCAATGTCAACCCGCAAGACGTGATGATGCTAATGGGCTATGCCGTGCTGGGGCATTTGCCTACTATTTTGACGCTGAGCTTGTTTATAGCTGTGACCGCCACCATCAGCCGCATGTACCGCGATTCTGAGATGGCGGTGTGGTTCTCCAGCGGGCGGGGGCTGGCCAGTTTTGCCCGGCCCCTGCTGCATTTTGCATTGCCGGTGATGGTCATTATTGTGCTGATGGCTTTGTTTGTATGGCCCTGGACTAACCAGCAGTCCCAGCTGCTGCGCGAGCGCTATGAGACGCGCGGCGACCTGGACCGCATAGCAGCAGGGCAGTTTCAGGAAAACTCCAGCGGCACGCGGGTGTTTTTTATTGAACGCAGCGATGCACCTACCAGCGACGATGAGGCCACCATGCCTGCTGGGCCGCCTGTGGCAGCGTCTGTGGGCACTAGCAGCAGCGCCGTAGGCAGCACAGCCACTGACAGCGCCACCACCAGTATTGCGCCCAGCAACAAAGTAGGCCGCAATATCTTCATCGCGTCCAACGAGCAAGGCAAACAAGCCACCACCTCAGCGCGCAGTGGGCGCATAGAGATGGTGGGCGATGACCAGTTTTTGATTCTCAACAACGGCCAGCGGCTGGAACAGACCCAACTGGATGCTGCACTGAAGATCAGCGAATTTGGCGAGTACGGCACCAAGGTAGGCCAGATCAAACTGAGCGAGCCCGACAAAGCGCCGCCCAAGGCGCTGTCTTCCATCGACTTGCTGCGCCAGCGCACTGCGCCCTATCTGGCCGAGCTGGGCTGGCGGCTGGGGCTGGGGCTGGCGGCCTTTAATTTGGTACTGCTGGCCCTGGTGGCATCGGCGTCGAACCCGCGCTCTGGCCGGGGTTACAGCTTGGCGTTTGCGCTGCTGGCGTTTGTGGTGTACTACAACCTGCTGAATGTGGGCCAGGCTTGGGTGGGTGAAGCCCGCGTCGGCTTGATGCCTTGGATGGTGGGTCTGCATGGCGGCGTATTGCTGCTTACCTGCACCTGGCTGGCCGCGCGGCACATGCAGTGGTCGCCGCGCAACTGGCTGTCTGCCCGTGCTGCCACGCCGCAGTAATTATAAAATCACGCTCTCATTATTTATGCAAACACTGCGCCGCCTAATTCACCGCGAGATGCTGATTACTGTGGCGTATGTCGCGTTGGCTTTTTTGGCGCTGTTCTCGTTTTTTGATTTAGTGGAAGAACTGGGTAACCTGGGCCGGGGCGACAAGGCCAACCCCTACCGCATTACCCACGCCGCGCTGTTTGTACTGCTGTGGATGCCCTCGCGCCTGTACGAGGCGCTGCCCATTGCCGTGCTGATAGGTTCCATCACGGTGATGGCGCGTTTTGCGCAAAGTTCTGAGTTCACTATTTTGCGCACCAGCGGCATGGACCCCTGGCGCGCACTGCGCACCTTGATGTCGCTGGGCGTGGTGTTCACGGTGCTGACTTTTGTAGTGGGTGACTATGTGGCCCCTGCCAGCGCCAAGGTGGCGCAACTGCTTAAGTCTCGCTACTTGGGCCAAATATCGCTGGGCCAAACGGGTGCCTGGCTCAAAGAGCGCCAGCAGTACTCCAGCTTTTCGGTCAACGTAGGCGCGCTTACCAGCAAAGGCGATATGCGCAACATCAGAATTTTTGAATTCAATGCCAATGGTTTGCTGGTGTCAACGCTGCAGGCCGAAAGCGGCACATTTGCCGACGATGCGGCATGGACACTGCAAGGCGTTAAGCGCAGCGAATTTATTTTGAGTGGCGACACTGCACCCGCAGCACCCAACGCGGCGGGCCTGGGTTCCACCAAAGCACGGGTACAGCACACCAACACCGCAGCCAATTACCGCTGGCCTACCGAGCTGAACGCCGAGATGGTGTCAGTGGCTTTGCTGAAACCCGAGCGCATGGGCACGGTGGATTTGTTTCAATACATGACCCACCTGGAGGCCAACGGCCAGACATCGCAGCGCTACGAGATAGAGTTCTGGCGCAAACTTTTCTACCCCTTAAGCTGCCTGGTCATGGTGGTGCTGGCACTGCCGTTTGCGTACTTGCATTTCCGTTCAGACTCGATCAGCGGCTATGTGTTTATCGGCGTGATGATAGGCATCAGCTTCTTTTTACTCAACAACGTATTTGGCTACGCGGGTAATTTGAACAACTGGTCACCCTGGATATCTGCGGCCATACCAGGTATTTTGTATTCGATGGTGTCGCTGGGGGCGTTTACCTGGCTGGTGTTGCGACGTTAGCCACCATAGCTACCTTAGCGACGCTTGTAAAATTATTTTGAATTGTTCAACCTGTATGCCATCCAATCCACCTGACGCGATCATTTTGTTTGCCCACGGCTCGCGCGACCCGCTGTGGCGTGCACCCATTGAAGCCGTGGCCCAGCGCATCAACCAGCAAACCGGAAATGCATTGCTGGCACGCTGCGCCTACCTGGAACTGTGCGAACCTGACCTGCCCACTGTCGCTATTGAAGTAATAGCTGCTCGAGCACAACTTACGGTGCCTAGTGGCCACAGCAGCACTATTAAAGTGCGCATTGTCCCGATGTTTTTAGGCATGGGCAAACATGCGCGCGAAGACCTGCCCGAGCTGGTGGTGGCACTGCGCGCAGCCCATCCCAACGTACATTTTGAAGTAGCCGCCGCCATCGGCGAGGACCCGCGTGTGACAGCGTTGCTGGCGGATATGGCGGTTAGCGGCGAACACTGAAACGGTTGCTAGCAATAACTTCTTCAGGTTCGCGCTGAGCGTGTTCTCAAGTTGATGCTAGTTTGTGCTGGACGATTAATATTCCAGCGTCGTGAACTGCGATGAATATGCTGGATTGCATAGCTTGAAGATTGCTATTTTTGTACGGGAACTGGCAGGCGGTGCATTCAGCTTCGCGGGAGATTGATATTCTTGTCCTTGTACGGGAGCTGGCAGGCGGCGTACTCAGCTTCGCGGCTGTCCTCCGTGGCGGCCTAGGGCCGCCTACTCCCCCTTTATGCCGCTGCGCTGAGTACACCACCTGCCAGCTCTTGCAAACATGGTAGGTAATCCACCGCTGTATTCACACTTAGCTAGTACGCAGCCTTGGCGCTTGGTGTGGACAGCGCAGCGGCATAAAGGGGGAGCCCGCAGGGCGGAGGACAGCCGCGGAGTTGTTCACGCCAAGTGCCAAGGCGAGCACAGAACAGGCGTTGAAGTCACGCTAAGCGTACTCTGAGGCCTGTTTTCAGAGTGTTTTAGCCGTTGTAGGCCGCAGAACCTGCTCAACCAGCTATGCAATTGATAGTATTGACCATTCCAAACAACCCAACC
>JANNCO010000475.1:0-3765 GCA_031386655.1 Polaromonas sp.
TGCCGATTCGCCCGATGAGCCTGCGTTTTAACGCGCCGATTACGACCAAAATGGCGCAAGGCATTGTGTTCAAGGGTGCCAAAGACAGCTTCAAACCTGAGATCGACAAAGAAGGCGGGGACGATAGCACCATCAACGGCATCACCTTCAAAGGCCCGTTTGCAGAAGACGCTAACTACCAAATCGTACTACCAAAAGGATTTGTGGACGCCTCGGGCCGCACACTGCAAAACGCCGCATCCTTCCCGCTGGACACTAAAACAGGTGGACAGCCGCCGCTGGCCAAATTTGCGGCCAGCAGCTTTGGTGTGGTGGAACGCTTTGCCGAGCCGGGCAGCCCTACTTTTGCATTACTGCCGGTCACTCTGCGCAATGTTGAGCCTGAACTGAAAGTGCAATCTCTACAACCGGGCAGCAAGCCGGGCAGCAGCGTGACAGATTTGCAGGTAAAGACCGACGCAGAAATCATCGACTGGTACCGCAAAGTACAAAACGCCAATAACCAAGGTCGCGAGTCGCGCGAAACGCAGCTACTGGCCAAAATAGGCAATGTGCGCAAGCTAGAGCTGCCCAAACCACCCGAGGGCCAGTCGCGCCCGTTTGAAGTGGTGGGTATTCCACTGCCACCGGGATTTCATGTGGTCGAGATTGCATCGCAAAAACTGGGCTTGGCCTTGCTGGACGAAAAGCGCGGCGCTAACCGCACCATGTATGTGCGCTCGTCTGCATTGGTTACTAACTTGGGTGTGCACTTTAAATTAGGGCGCGAAAATTCTGCTGTATGGGTGACCACGCTGGACAAAGCTACCGTGGTGGCAGGTGCTGCAGTGCGCGTGTCAGACTGCAATGGCAAAGAGCTGGCTACGGGCGTCACAGATGCCAAAGGCATTGCCTTGATCAAAGATTTGTCTAGCGAGGCACCGCGCTGCACCGACAAACGCGGCAACGATATGCAAAGTTATTTTGTCAGCGCACGCCACAAAGGCGCTGACAGTGTAGAAGACATGGCCTTTACCTGGAGCGACTGGCAGCGCGGCATAGAGCCATTTCGCTTTAATTTTCCTACCAATCTCAAAGCAGGCAAAGACGAAGTAGCCCACACCGTGCTAGACCGCATGCTGCTGCGCGCGGGCGAAACCGTGTCGATGAAGCACCTGCTGCGCGACCAGAGCTTAAAAGGTTTCAGCCAACCCGCATCGGGCCCACAGACCCTGATCGTCACCCACATCGGTAGCGGCCAGCAATTTAAACAAGCGCTTGCCTGGCGTAAAACCGCCAGCGGTGGCTACAGCGCAGAAAGCACATTTGCCGTACCGCCTGCAGCCAAACTGGGCGAATATACCGTGCAGCTGGACTACGGACCCAGTGAGAAAAAAACATCCAGTAGAAATTCTTCTGACGAAGACGAGTCCTATGACGGCCGGCTGACTACTGGTAAATTTCGTGTGGAAGAATTTCGGCTGCCTGTGCTGGAAGGCAGTGTATTGCCAGTTGACAAAAAGCCGCTGGTTAAAACCAGCGTCGTGCCCACGGCTGTGCAAATCAACTATGTCTCGGGCGGCCCGGCCAGCAACCTGCCGGTACGTGTCTCAGCCCTGGTACGCAGTAAAAATTTAAGCTACCCCGACTTTGAAGAATACAGCTTTCAACCCCCACGCAAACGCACTGATGACACCGCAAAAGCCACATCAGCCGACGAAGAAGAACCCGCTTCGCGTGGTGACAGCCGTGTAGTGGCCGACAAGCTGGCCGTCACGCTGGATAAAACTGGTGCAGGCAAAGTCACTGTAGACAGCATCCCCGCGGCCAAACAACCGCGCGAACTATTGCTGGAGGCCACCTACTCAGACCCCAATGGCGAAGTGCAAACCATCCGCAGCACTCACACGCTGTGGCCTGCTGCAGTGGTAGCCGGTATTCGCACCGAAGGTTGGGTGTCTGCCAGCCAGAAAATCAAGTTCCAGGCCTTGTCGCTAGACCTGGCAGGCAAGGCACAAGCTGGCGTGAGCATTGAAGTCAACGCCGTAGCGCGTATTACCACCACCAGCCGCAAGCGCATGGTGGGCGGTTTCTACAGCTACGACAATAAAACTGAGACCAAAGACCTTGGCAAAGTCTGCAGTGGCACCAGCGACAGCCGTGGCCTGCTGCTGTGCGAGACCAAGCTGGGCGAAGCAGGCGAGGTAGAACTGACCGTCGTGGCCAAAGACAAAGACGGCAACACATCGCAGGCTGCTAGCAGCGTGTGGGTCACCAAGCAAGGCGAACTGTGGTTTGGCGGCGAAGACCATGACCGCATCGACCTGCTGCCCGAGAAAAAATCTTACGCGCCCGGCGAGACCGCCAAACTACAAGTGCGTATGCCTTTCCGGTTTGCCACTGCGTTGGTAAGCATTGAACGCGAAGGCATTATCGAGACGCAAATCGTGCAGCTTAACGGTCAAGACCCCACCATCAACGTCAAAATTGCCGAAGGCTGGGCACCCAACGTGTACGTGTCCGCACTGGTGCTGCGCGGGCGGCTGCGCGAAGTGCCCTGGTACAGCCTGTTTACCTGGGGCTACAAAGCACCGCGTGAATGGTGGACCGCGTTTTGGTACGAGGGCCGCGAATACACTGCGCCCACTGCGCTGGTAGATTTGAGCAAACCCGCTTTCCGCCTAGGCGCAGCCGAGCTGCGCGTGGGCACCAAAGCGCATCAGCTGGACATCAAAGTTACCGCTAACAAAGAATCTTACGCCGTGCGCAGCACCGCCACCGTCACCATCACCGCCAAGCTGCCCGATGGCAAACCCGCTGCCAACGCCGAAGTGGCGCTAGCAGCAGTAGACCAAGCCCTGCTAGAGCTGATGCCCAACAGCAGCTGGAACCTGCTGGACGCTATGCTGCAGCGGCGCAGCTGGGGCGTAGAAACATCGACCGCGCAAATGGAAATTATTGGCCGCAGGCACTATGGCCGCAAGGCCGTGCCCGCCGGTGGCGGCGGTGGCCGGGGTGCTACGCGCGAGCTGCTGGACACGCTGCTGTTGTGGAACCCACGCGTGCAGCTAGATGCCAACGGCCAAGCCGTGGTGAACGTACCGCTGAACGATGCTATCACCACTTTTAAAATTGTGGCCGTGGCCGATGTAGGTACCGGATTGTTTGGTACCGGACAAACCAATATCCGGGCGACGCAAGATTTGCAAATCATCAGCGGCTTGCCGCCGCTGGTGCGCGAGGACGACCAGTTCCGCGCTCAAATTACGCTGCGCAACACTACCAAAGCTGCGATGAAGGTAGAGGTCACCCCACGCGTGACCATGATCGAAGCAAAACCGCAAACGATTGATATCCCCGCTGGTGAATCGCGCGAAGTGGCGTGGAACGTGACTGCCCCCGCACAATTGGCGCAGATTCGCAGCGAGGCGATTTTGTGGGAGATTGAGGCTAAAGACACCATCAGCGGCGCGCGCGATGCGCTTAAGGCGCGCCAACGTATTACCACTGCTGTGCCATTGACCGTGCAGCAAGCTACGCTGGTGCAAGTTGACGGCGCGTTCAACCTGGAGGTGCAGCAGCCCGCTGATAGCCTGGCAGGGCGCGGTGGCCTGAAACTGGCCCTGCAGCCCAAGCTGGCTGAGGGCATGCCGGGTGTGCGCGATTATTTTGCCAACTATCCGTTTATTTGCCTGGAACAAAAAACCAGTATATCGGTAGGCCTGCGCGACGCCAAGCTGTGGCAAACCGTGGCAGCGCAACTGCCCACGTATTTGGACAGCGATG
>JANNCO010000476.1:0-2755 GCA_031386655.1 Polaromonas sp.
CTACTACGACGACCTGCTGCTGCGCCGCGCGGGCTTGATCGACAACGCGCAGTATGTAAAACTGCTCAATAAAACCATCAACCAAGTGATGCAAACGCCCGGGGGCCAAGTGCAAAGCGTGGCGCAAAGCAGCTTTGATGCGTGGGTTAAATACTACCGCCAAGACGAAAACACAGCCAATGCCACGGTGAGCTACTACACCAAAGGCGCGCTGGTGGCGCTGTGCTTTGACCTCACTTTGCGCAGCGAAGGCAAAACTACCCTGGACGATGTGATGCGCGCGCTGTGGGTGCGCTGCAAAGCGGGGCCAGCCAACACCGGCCTGATGACCGAGGCAGACTTTGCCGCTGTGCTGCGCGACCTGGGCGGCCGCAGCTTTGCCACCGAGCTGGCCCAGTGGGTGCATGGCACGGGCGCCCTGCCGCTGGAGCGGCTGCTCAAGGCCCACGGCGTGCAGGTGATAGAGGACAAACCGCAACTGGCCCAGCGCCTGGGCCTACGGGTGGCCGAGACAGGTGGTGGAGTGCAAGGCGGCGCAGTGCAAGTTAAGGTAGTGCTGCGTGGTGGCGCTGCCGAGCAGGCAGGTTTTTGCGCAGGCGACGAATGGCTGGCTGTGGGGGCCAGCGCCGCGCGCGGTGGCCTGTGGCGGCTGAACAAGCTGGACGATATAGCTCTGTATATAGACCAAGCCCACGGTGCAAAAAGTAAAGCACTGCAGGCGCTGGTCTCGCGCGACAAGCGCTTGCACACGCTGGCGCTTACGCTGCCTGCGCCAGAGCGTGAAGATCTGGCCACCTGGGTGCTGCGCACGGCAGGTGTTGAAAGCACACACCTGCATGCGGCCAAGCCGGCTGCCCATGGCACAGCTGACCCCAGTGCAACGCCAATTAACACATGGCTCGCTGGCTGATCCCCTTGGCGGCGGTGCTGCTGCTGGTGCTGACAGCCCACGGCATAGTGCTGTGGGGCGTAGCGCAGCAAATGCACGCCATGACCAGTGCCATCACGCAGTCGACCGACCCCTTGTTTACACGGCAGATTACCCAGCAGAACGCTGCAAATGTGCCATCTAATCCCTTGCCACCCTTAAAAAATAATGAAAATAAGGCTGCAAGCGCCGTAGATACTGCTCAAACAGCTATTAAAAGCATAGTAATTAACAGCACCAAAACTGCGGTGCTGCAGACCAGTACAAGCGACTCCACACCCTTGCCCACACCCGCGCCCACGCTCTCTACTTCAGTCAATACCCCCACCGACCCAGCCAGCACTGCGTCGTTGACCGTAGCAGCTTCTACCACTGCGGCAGCCGATGCGATAGCGGCCAACACCACCACGCCAGGCAGCGCAAGCAACACAAGCAACACGGTGGTGTCTGCCAACACAGCGGGCAGCACAGACACTGCGGCCAGCTTGGCCCAAGTGGGTGCGTGGCCTGGTGACACACGTTTGACGTACGCGCTGGGCGGCTACTTCCGCGGTGAGCTGCATGGCGATGCGCAGGTGCAATGGACGCGACCGGTAGCAGGCACAGCCGCGGCAGGTAAGGACACTGCAGCCCCAGCCCCAGCGACAGCCCCAGCCCCAGCGACAGCTAGCGACCGCTACCAAGTGCGCATCAGTCTGGGCATAGGGCCTATCTCAACCCAATTTACCAGCCAAGGCCGCATTCGCGCCACAGGCTTGGTGCCCGAGGTCTATGAAGAGCAATTACCCAACGGCCGACGTCGCAGCGTAACGCTGGACGCGCAATCAGCCCTATTGCAAAATGGGCAGCGCTTGCCGCGCCCTGACGGCCCGCAGGAGCTGGTGCAAGACACTGCCAGCCAGTTTGTCGAGCTGGGCCAGCGTTTTACCAGCGGCAGGGCGCGTTTGGCAGCAGGCGAGACTGTACGCGTGTGGCTGGCCCGCCCTGGTGGCCTGGACGAGTGGACTTACGACGTAGGCCCACCAGAGACCATTGACCTGCCCGATATAGGCCCCGTGCTGGCCTATGGATTGACCCCGCGACCTATCGCCAATTCGCGCGGCACCATCACCGCACAAATGTGGTTTGCACCCAGCCTGCAACATCTGCCGGTGCGTATCAAAGTGACGCTGAACAATGAAACGCATGTGGATTTGCGTATTAAAAAGATTGAACAGCGGTAGGTGTGAAGATATAGCTACACCGTTGTGGAAATGTGAGCTTTGAAGATTAATATTTTTTAGATCGGAAGCTGCGGTTGTTGAGCATTTTGCTGGAACTGAAGATTAATTTTCTGCACAGTTTTTATAGCGATTAAGTAAGTTGCTTGGTTTGAAGATTGCTATTGTTGTACGGGATCTGGCAGGCGGCGTACTCAGCAACAAAGCTGTCCTCGGGCGCGGTGTAGTCTTGTACCTGATCTGGCAGGTGGCGTACTCAGCTACGCGGCTGTCCTCCGTGGCGGCCTAGGGCCGCCGACTCCCCCTTTATGCCGCTGCGCTGAGTACACCGCCTGCCAGCTATTGTGACCTTGGCAGGTAATCCCCCGCTCTGTATTCGCACCTAGCCTGTACGCCGCCTTGGCGATTGGTGGGGACAGCGCAGCGGCATAAAGGGGGAGCCCGCAGGGCGGAGGACAGCCGCGGAGATGTTCACGCCAAGTGCCAAGGCGAGCACAGAGCAAGCGTTGAAGCCACGCTAAGCGTACTCTGAGGCCTGTTTTCAGAGTGTTTTAGGGCCATTGACCCAAGCAAATCCTGCTCATCCAGCTATGCAATTGATAGTATC
>JANNCO010000485.1:0-4814 GCA_031386655.1 Polaromonas sp.
TGTTGGGCCTGTACCTTTTGCAGCAAGGGCTCGATAAAGTTAAACAAGTGGTACACCTGCTTGAGCTTGCGGCGCGAGTCTTGGTTGAGCTTGCCTTCGCGCGTGAGGATATGCAGGGCTTTAAGCAACTCTACCGACTGCTCGGGGCGTACATCGTATTTGTCACCGCCTTGTGCGGTGGGTTGTGTTGTAGGTTGTGCTGTAGTTTTAGGCTTGGCTTGGGGTTCGCGACGTGGGGCTTTCATGCCAGCATTGTCTTCCATCCGGCCAGGCCCAGCTTGCGCAGGGTGGCAATATTGCGCTCATAAATCAGCTCTGCCTCTGGAAAAGACTCTACTGCCCGCGCTACGCTGTCCTCACGCAGCAGATGCAGCATGGGGTAAGGCGAGCGGTTGGTAAAGTTTTCTATATCGTCAGGCTGGGTGCCTGCAAACTGATACTGCGGATGAAAGCTGGCAATTTGCAGCTGCGCATCCGGGTCAGCATGCTCCAGCGTGCTGTCGGCTTCGTCCAGGAAATCGTTGTAGTCTAAAAAATCAGCCAGCATGTGCGGCACGATCAGCAGCGTGGTTTCTGTTTTAGCCGGGTCTTGGGCTAGAAGAAAAGTAATTTCATGCTCTAGCGCCAACAGCAAATCTGTGGGCTGCGTCGCGTCGCTCACGCTGTAGCGTATGCGGCCATGCACATGTTCTGCCTTGGCAAACGGGCACAGGTTCAGGCCGATCACGGCACGCTCTAGCCAGCACTGGGTGCGGGCGATGATGTGCTGAGTCTGCATGATGTGTAGCGGCTAGGCCTTGGCCAGCTTAGTTAAAACAGCAGGCTCAGCTGGCGCATGCAGTGGCGCTATCGTCTGCGCAATCGCCCCAAACACACTCTGCCCATCCTTGCCCTTCATCTCAATCCGAATGGTGTCGCCAAACTTCATGTAGTCGGTGGCGGGTTTGCCGTCTTGTATGGTTTCTATAGCGCGTTTTTCGGCGATGCAGCTGTAGCCTTTGGGCCATTGTTTTTTACCGTCTTTCTCCACACCTTTATTGCTGACGGTACCGCTGCCGATGATGCTGCCGGCACGCACGTTGCGGGTTTTGCACAGGTGGGCGATCAGCTGGCCAAAGTGAAATGTCATCTCCTCGCCAGCGTCGCACATGCCCACGGTGCGGCCGTTCCACTGGCTTTGCACTGTCAGGTGCACGCGGCCTGCGTCCCAGGCGCTGCCCAGCTCGTCTAACGTAACGGCTACGGGGCTAAAGGCGGTAGCGGGTTTGCTTTGCACAAAGCCAAAGCCTTTGGCCAATTCATCGGGGATCAGGTGGCGCAGGCTGACATCGTTGGCCAGCATCACCAGCCGAATGCCGTCTAGCGCTTGTTCTGGTGTGCTGGTCATGGGTACGTCGCCTGTGACAACAACAACTTCGGCTTCAAAGTCGATGCCATGCGCCTCGCTGGCGCACAGCACGTCGTCACGCGGGCCGATAAAGTCGTCGCTGCCGCCTTGGTACATGAGTGGTTCGGTGTAGTAGTTGGCGGGTACCTCAGAGTTGCGGGCTAGGCGCACCAGTTCGACATGGTTGATATACGCCGAGCCGTCGGCCCACTGGTAAGCACGCGGCAGCGGGGCCATGCATTGCACCGGGTCAAACGGGAAGGCATGGCGCGCTTTGCCTTGGTTTAAGCTGTCGTACAGGTCTTGCAGTTGCGGGGACAGAAAATTCCAGTCGTCTAGCACCTGCTGCAGCTTGGCGGCAATGCCGGTGGCATAGTGGGCGGTGGTTAAATCGCGCGAGACAACAACCAGTTGCCCATCGCGGGAGCCGTCTTTCAGGGTGGCAAGTTTCATACAAATTTTGTTTTAGTGTAAAGATATTTAAAGAATCTTGAGAGAATATTCGAATTACGTTTAGGTAAATTCGTTTACTATTGCGTAATTTTACAAGTCTTTTGATCGCGCACCTTTATGGCCACCAAACCCCAAGCGGGCATCCAGTCGGTTGAAGTGGGCTTTGCCCTGCTGAACACTTTGGCACAGGCCCGCGCACCCATGATGCTACGCGATTTAGCCGCCGCTGCCAGCATGAGCGCTGCCAAAGCGCACCGTTATTTGGTAAGTTATCAAAGGCTGGAACTGGTGGTGCAAGACACTGCCAGCAGCCGCTACGACCTGGGCCCGGCGGCGCTTAAGTTAGGGCTTGCTTCTTTGGAAAGGCTGGATGCGGTTCAAATGGCGCGCAAGCGCATGGATGATTTGATGGCCCAAGTGGGCCACACACTGGCGATTGCCGTGTGGGGTAACCATGGCCCCACCATTGTGCACTGGCAAGAGCCGCCACAGGCCGTGACCGTCAACTTGCGGCTAGGTGATGTGATGCCGCTGCTGACCAGCGCCACGGGCCGCTGCTTTGCAGCCTATGCCCAGCCACCGGCTATCGCTGGAATGTTGAAAGCAGAACTGGCCACCGCTGCCAAGGCCCCGCGCGGCGACACGCCCACCACAGCGGCAGCGGCGCAGGCGCTGTTTAAAGACATTCGCGCGCGCAAACTGGCACGGGTGTGCGACACCTTGCTACCAGGCATTGCAGGGTTTTGCGCCCCGGTGTTTGATGCCAGCGGGCACATGGTGCTGGGCATCGTGTCGCTAGGGTCGGTGGCCAGTTTTAACACCGCGTGGGACGGTGCGGTGGCCACAGCACTCAAGCGCAGTGCACGCCAACTCTCCAGCGATTTAGGCGCAACACAAGCGCCTGTTGAGGTAGCCTTTTAAGTTGCCTTGCGGGCATGATGCTGCTGCTGCCAAGGCGGCAACACTGGGCGGTAAAGCGTTATATTCACTGCATGACATCCCCTGCTACCTTGACCCGACTGCCCATGCGCTGGCGCACGCTGTGGGTGCTGTTGGCAGGCGTGTTGCTAGTGCACTGGAGCCTGCTGTCGGGACAGGCTAGCCATTGGAGTTTTGATCCACCAGCACAGTCCAGCCTGCGCACACGCACCATAGCACCGGAGCCAACGCCCGAAGCCACACCACAGCCCACGCCACAGCCCATCCCCGAGCCTGCGGCGGTGGTGCCGCCAGCTGTGAAGAAAGCAGCGCCTGTTGTTACTAAAAAAACCCCGCTTGAAACCCAGAAATTTGAGTCAAATAGCCCCTTAACCCAGGAAAAACCTGCTCAACCAGCTACTGGATCTGTAGCAAATAAACTCCCAGAACTTCCCATCACGGACAATGCCATGTCGCCCGACGACAGGATTTCCAGCATGCCCACAGAAGTTACTGCGACGGTTGAAAAGTCGTTAGACCAGCCACTGGCATCAGCACAAAACCCGGACCAAACAGCTACAGCCACCAGCCCAGTAGAGTTGGCGTTTCCGGCTTCGGGCAGTTTTGCCTACAACGTCGTGTACGTTACAGGGTCCCAAACACAGTCGGGGGCGGGCACGCTGGAATGGTCTAGCGACGGCCGCACTTACCAGCTGCAGCTTGAATCCAAGGCTTTATTCATCAGCTTTTTGCGCCAGACCAGTGTGGGCAGCCTCAGTGCTGCAGGCCTGCAGCCCCAGCGCTACACCGACAAGCGCTTTAGGGGCAGCGAAAAGGCAACGCATTTTCAGCCCGACAAAGGCATCATCAGCTTTGCTAACAACAAGCCCGATGCCCCCTGGACCAACAGGGCGCAAGATCGCTTGAGCGTGATGATGCAACTGGCAGGAATAATCAATGGCGACCCCGCAAGAATACTGGCCCAGCCTACTATCAGCATGCCTGTAGCTGGCACTGACGACGCTGAGATGTGGACGTTTGCCCTGGAAGGCACAGAGAAAATAGAGCTGCCTGCAGGCACCACCACCGCACTGCACTTGGTACGCTACCCGCGCAAAGAATTTGACCGTAAAGTAGAGCTGTGGCTGGCGCCCCAGCTGGGCTATATGCCCGTGCGCATCAAGCAAACCGAACAAAACGGCACCACGCTGGAAATGCTGCTGCGCAGCCCCGCGCTGAAAAACGAAACAGCTAAAAACAATGACCCTACGCTGCGCTGAATATGTAATAAGCGCTGTTACTGTGGCTTTTTACGTGAAATGCGCAGTTAAAACCCTGTCAGCCTTGAAATAAGCTGGTGCGTTACTACATCATAGACAGTGCGCTACAAATTTATTAGCACGCGCATTACGTAACTCTTTATGCAACCAAGGAACTTCGCTCCATGAACATGCTGTATGACTCTGACTCTTTTGTAGTAGTTCACTTGCAGGCAGACGCACAAGATGCTTCTACCGCGCAAGACGCTGTAGAAGTTGCCTTGCATGGCAGAGCCATCAGCAGCGTGGGCGGTGCCTTTGGCAAAGCCACCTTGAGCCACGGCGACAACACCGGCCTGCGCCTGGCGCGCCACGGGTTTGAGATTGTCGACAAACGATCGGGTAAAGAAGTGTATTTGGACGGCTCATGGGCCGAGCTGTTTCAGCAACAGATTAACGCTTGGCAAGAAAAAACGCCGACCCAAGACGAAGTAGAAGACGCGCTGGAATGCTACACCCAGCTGGCACAAAACCCAGTGATTTTGCACTGACCCTGTGCTGGGCTAGCTTGCGCTGTTTTACTATGCTGCAGCTTGCGCTCTGAATAACGGATCTTCAGCTTGCGCGCTGCAGCACGGCCCTTTAGCCTACGCTGCGCAGTACAGCCCTTCAGCTTGCTTGCCGCAGCACAACCCTGCGGCTCACACTGCAGCGCAGCTGCGCTACGATGCGCAAATGGTCTATCCTTTAGCTACCCCATCGTGTGCGACCAGGCTACCGCGCTGGTGCGCCGCATT
>JANNCO010000489.1:0-25371 GCA_031386655.1 Polaromonas sp.
GGCCGATGTTTTGCAGCTCTTTGGTAGTTTTTATTTTGTTGGCAGCGCCCAGCGTTTTGTCAAATGATTCGCGCAAATCCACCTTGCGCACATCTACCGCCGAGCCATCACCGTTTTTGCCGAAATTCTCTACGTTCATCACGCGCAGCGCGGTGTACTCCAGTGTCATCTTGTCTGCGCCACCGTCTTTGGCCAAATTGGTCTGCCCGCCAATCACGCCCTCTACATCAAAGCTCTTGGCACCTAAGCCCATAGGTATGGCGCGCAGCTTGACGCTGGAGCCGCCATCGTCAAAGCTGCTTTGGTAGATCTCGATGCCTTTGTAGCTGGCTGGGTGGTTGACTTCAACGCGTGCCGGAATTTTCTGCCCAGTTTCTTTGTCGGTGATCACAATCTCGCTGGCAAATAGCTTGGGCATGCCAGTGGAGTAATGCTCGACAATAAATTTTTTCAACTCGATCGAAAACGGCAAATCTTGAATTAACACGCCACCGCTTTGGTTCAAAATGGCGGTAGATGATGTAGCCCCTTCAGCCACCAGCAAATTGCCCCGAAAAGCCAAATTTGACGGCGACAAGCGGTGCTGGGGTGCGATGTCGGCAATCATGCCGCCGCCACTGTAAATAGACTTACCGTTAAACCACTGCTGCAGGCGAATGAACAAATCACCATCCAGCAAACCACCCACGCACACCAGCACAATGGCACTGTGCGCGGCAATATAGCCCAGCTTGTTAACGGCGCCAGCCTTGGCCGCCAGCATCAGGCCGTTGGGGCGGGTTTGCAGCTTCACCCGCCAGCCTGCGGCCACCAGTGTGTTGCCCACGCGCTGGGCGGCAGCCTCCACGCTTTCGTTCAAGCTGGCCTGTGCGCGGTGGCCAAAGGCTTTCAGGCTTTGCTCGCGCATGCCTTCTTTGTAGATTTTCAGGTCAGCCAAAATCTTGGGCGTGTTGCGGCTGATACACAGGCTGGTAGAGATCACCAAAAAAGCCAAGATCAACAGAAACCACCAAGCGCTGTACACCGTAGGCAAGCTGACGGCTAAAAACACATCGGCCCAGAACGGGCCAAACTGGTTGATATAGTTACCCAGTGGCTCGCCTTGCTTGAGCACTGTACCAATTACCGAGGCAATGCAAATCACCGACAGCAGCGAGATGGAAAACCGCATGGACGACAGCAATTCCACCGCAGCGCGCAGCGCGTGGGATGGCGTTTTAAGCCGCATACCGTGGGTGGAAACTTGCATTGCCCAATTGTCTCAAACAAAATTGAAAAAGGCGGGTTTCTCTCAGAAAACCCGCCTTTTTAGAAGGGAAGTGATGAAGCAAGTTCTATTTTCCGGAACAGTCTGCCTGAAGGCAACCGAAAAACAAAAACTTAAAAGACCGCTCCAGCGAATGAGTCTTTTAGGCCCCGCAATAGTCAATTAGTTCCTGCACCATTCAGAACAGCTCAACGCAGACCAGCCACATAGTCTGACACCGCCTTGATTTCGCGGTCGTTGAGCTTGGCGGCGTTTTGTGTCATTTGAATATTGTTGTTGCGGCTGCCATCGCGGTAAGCGCGCAGAGACGATGCTACGTAGTCGGCATGTTGGCCAGCCAGGCGCGGGTATTGAGACGGTATGCCTGCTCCAGACGGACTGTGGCAGCCTGCGCAAGCCGCAATCTGGCGGTCAGCAATGCCGCCTTTGTAAATCTTCTCGCCTAGGGCCACCAGGTCTTTGTCTTTGGCAAAGCCAGGTTTATGGTTCTGCGCGGTGGCCCAGTAAGCTATGTTGCGCATGTCTTCATCATTTAAGGTGGAGGCAAAGCCTTGCATGATGGCATTTTTTCGCTTACCAGATTTGAATTCCATCAACTGCTTGACCAAATATTCTGGGTGCTGACCGGCCAGTTTGGGGTTTTCGGGCGAACCTGAATTACCGTCTGCGCCGTGGCAGGCTGCACACACTGCGGTAAATTTTTCAGCGCCTTTGGCTAGATCAGGCTTGGCCATTTTGGGCGCTTCTGGGCCAGCGGCCATGGTAGGCAAGGCAACCAAGGCTGATACCGCGATGCAGGTGGCAAAAAAGAAACGAGCGATAAATTTCATGGCTAAAAACGTCATTTGTAACTGTCTGAGGTGAAAAACTCATTTGTAAAACCCTTTGATTTTACAATGCTTCATGCGGGAAATCCCTTCCAGCGTGCTTTCCAGACTATTTTGCAAGCCTAATGCAAACCTAATTGATGGCCCACCAGCCGCCTCACCATGTCCCCCACACCGTCTAAAAAATCTGCCAACCCGGGCCCGCGTAGCAAAGCCCGTTCTACGGTGTCGCTGGCCCAGCAAGGCAAGGCCAGCGCGCTTAACCGCACTGCGCCCGACTACGCCAAACCCACCGTAGCCACCACCGAGGCCAAAGAGGCCATGGCCTGGCTGCACACCACGCGCTTTCTCACCACTGCCGCACAGCTGCACCACTTGCCTGCCCTGGACGTGCCCGAAATCGCCTTCGTAGGCCGGTCTAACGCAGGCAAATCGACTTGTATCAACACGCTGGCCCAGCAAAAGCAACTAGCCTACGCGTCTAAAACGCCAGGCCGCACCCAGCACATCAACCTTTTTTCCATTGGCCGTCAGGGCGCGCAAGACGCCGTACTGGCCGATCTGCCCGGCTACGGCTACGCTGCGGTGGCCAAAGACAGCAAGCTGCGCTGGCAACGCGTGATGGCCAACTACCTGAAAAGCCGCGAAAACCTGGCCGCCGTGGTGCTGCTGTGCGACCCGCGCCTTGGTATGACTGAGCTAGACGACATTTTGCTCAACGTTATCCGTCCGCGTGTAGAAAAAGGCCTCAAGTTCGTCATCTTGCTGACCAAGGCCGACAAGCTTAATAAAACCGATGCCGCCAAAGCCCTGTCGATTGCCAAGCTGCAAGCCGGTGGCGGCGAGGTCAAAATGTTTTCTGCCCTCAAACGCATTGGCGTAGACGAGATGGCCCTACAGTTGCGCGCCTGGGCCGCCGCGCCGCTGGTGCGATCGGTCGACGCCGAAGACGCCGCCGAGGTAGCGCACGATGTGGCGCTGGACGCGGCTGAGCTGAATGGTGACCTTGAAAGCGCGCCAGAGGCTTGAGAAGGCTCTGAAGCGTGCATTTTTAAAGTGTTTTAGGCCAGTAACCCAAGTAAAACCTGCTCAAGCAGCTATTAAATTTATAGTACGTGTGCACTCATGCAATTCGTACGCGAAACCTACCCATGCCTGAACTTTACCCACTTACCCTGCCCCACGGCATCACCTTAAGCTGCCGCGCCAGCGGGCAAAAGGGCCGACCGGTAATCGTGTTTTTGCATGGGTTTCCGGAAGGGGCTTTTGTGTGGGACGGGCTGCTGGCGCATTTTGCAGGGCTGGGCTACCGGTGCGTTGCGCCTAATTTGCGGGGGTTTGAGGCGTCGTCTGCACCTGTGGAGGTAGGCCAATACCGGGCAAAATATTTGGTGCAAGACATCGCGGCGTTGATTGCCATCGAGTCGCCCGGCGCGCCGCTGGCGGCGCTGGTGGCGCACGACTGGGGTGGCGCGGTGGCGTGGAACCTGGCCAACCAAATGCCGCAGCTGATGCGCAAGCTGTGCATCGTCAATTCACCGCATCCAGGTACTTTTTTGCGTGAGCTGCGCGACTGCCCTGCCCAGCAGGCAGCCAGCGCGTACATGAATTTTCTGGTCCGGCCTGATGCTGAAAAACTGCTGGCTGAGGACGACTACCGCAGGCTGTGGGAGTTTTTTGCCCATACGCTGGGCGGCAGCAGCAACGGTAAAGGCGGCTATGCTTGGCTGACCGATGAGGTAAAAGCGCAGTACCGCAGCGTGTGGGACCATGGCCTGACAGGTGGCTGCAACTACTACCGCGCCTCCCCATTGCGCCCCGCTACGGCTGCGGACTCAGACGCAGGCACTGGTGTAGGTGCCATCACGCTACCGCGTGAGATGTTGACCGTTACCATCCCCACGCAAGTTATTTGGGGCATGGACGATATTGCCCTGCCACCTGCGCTGATCGATGGGCTGGGCAGCTACGTACCGCATCTGCAGGTGCACCGCGTGCCGGGCGCTACGCACTGGATAGTGCATGAGCAACCGGCCTTGGTAGCGCAGTTAATTGCTAGTTTTATATAAGAAATAAGCTTTATAGCCCGTAGATACTGCTTAACCAGCTATTATTTTAATAGTAACTCAACCCTTGTTATTATCATCTGTAGCCACTACAGCTGACGTTAGATTGATTAAATTACCGCACGGCAGCAGGCACCGTTGCTGGTAGGGCAGAATATTGCATATGCTTTTTATCTTGTCCCCCGCCAAGTCGCTTGACTACACCACGCCTGTTGCCAAAACAGTGCCCCACACGCTGCCGCAGTTCACAGCGCAATCGGCGCAGTTGATCGATATTCTCACTACCCAATCGCCGCAAGACATTGCGCGGCTCATGCATTTAAGCGATGCGCTGTCGGCACTGAACGTAGCGCGCTATGCCGCGTGGTCGCCCAAGTTCACTGCAAAAAATTCCAGGCAAGCCATTCTGGCCTTCAACGGCGATGTGTACGACGGCTTGAACGCTAGCACCTTAAAAGTGGACGATTTGCGGTGGGCGCAGCAGCATATCGGTATGCTCAGTGGCCTGTACGGCGTGCTGCGACCTCTAGACTATATGCAGCCCTACCGCTTGGAAATGGGTACTGCCCTACCTAACGCGCAGGGGGCTAATTTGTACAAGTTTTGGGGCACGCAGCTAGCCGACTACATCAACGCATATTTCAACACACGGTTGGCGGTTGAGAAAACGCCCATCGTGGTAAACCTAGCCAGCCAGGAGTACTTCAAATCGGTTGACCGCAAAGTGCTTAAAGCTCGCGTGGTGGAATGTGTGTTTGAAGAACATAAGAATGGCGACTACAAAGTCATCAGTTTTTTTGCCAAGCGCGCTCGCGGCCTGATGGCGCGTTATGCCATCGACAAACGTATCACCACCGTGAAAAAATTGCAATCATTCCACAGCGATGGCTATGCTTTTGCTGCCGCCCAGTCAGCCCCCGACCGTTTAGTGTTCAGGAGAAAGCTATGACACAAAACTCTGCTTCAAACGCCGCATCACAGCCTGCCGATAAAGTAGCGCACACCGCAACGCAAACCGCAGCGCAAGCTATCACGCCCGCCCTGCGCACCTGGATTGTTGAGCAAGCCCAGCAAGGCTTTGGCGCAGACGCTGTGTTGCAGTCGATGATGGCCTCGGGCTGGAGTGAGGACATTGCCATCGAAGCGTTAGAGTCCACGCTGCGCGATCATCTGCAGGGCACACCAATGCAGCAGGCCTTGCCGCCTGCTGTACCCGTACCCGTGCCGTCGCTGGGCGATTCACCACTGTACGTGGACGCTGCGGGCCAGCGTGTGCGCGTGCTGTCCAGCATGGCCACGCCGCATATAGTGGTGTTTGGCAATGTGCTCACGCCTGATGAATGCGACACGCTGATAGCGGCTGCCAAGCCGCGCCTGAACCGGTCGCTTACTGTGGCGGTTAAAACCGGCGGCGAAGAACTCAACGACGACCGCACCAGCAGCGGCATGTTTTTCAGGCGCGATGAAAACGAGGTTGTCAAAGTATTAGAAGAGCGCCTGGCCGCCTTGGTCAACTGGCCGATAGAAAACGGCGAAGGGCTGCAGATATTGCACTACAAACCCGGTGCTGAATACAAACCGCACTATGACTATTTTGACCCCGCCGAGCCTGGCACACCTACTATCCTTAAGCGCGGTGGCCAGCGCGTGGCCACCATCATCATGTACCTGTCCGAGCCCGAAAAAGGCGGCGGTACCACCTTTCCTGACGTGCAACTGGAAGTCGCCCCACAACGCGGCAACGCCGTGTTCTTCAGCTACAGCCGCGCCCACCCTATCAGCAAAAGCCTGCACGGTGGTGCACCGGTGATAGCCGGGGAAAAGTGGATTGCCACCAAATGGCTGCGTGAGCGTCGGTTTGAGTAGTTTTGTGCTTTGAAGATTGACATTTTTAGATCTAGAACTTCTGGACGGACCCGACGCATCACATTGTTCTTTGTTTAGGTTCAACAACCCGAGATTGGGTGAAGATTTCTCGTTGATTCCATACTGTTAATCCCCATAGCCCTGCTTAAAACTTTGCAATACTATGCATAGATTCAGGAGTTACCTATGCGCACCGCCACCAGCCCCGTAGAACGCAAGATCGATATCTTGTTGAACCACTACAGCCAAAGCCATCAAAACCCGCGCAACGAAGCCATTCACTTTGTGGCCATCCCGCTTATCATGCTCAGTCTGTGCGGGTTGCTTTTTGCACTGCACCCCGCCGTGGCCTATCTTTTTATAGCCGCCAGCATGGTGTATTACGCTCGTCTTTCTTGGCTATTTTTTAGTGCCATGATGGTTTGGTCAATTTTAATTATTGCGGCTATCTACGCCATGGGCACCCAAGTGTTTATTTGGTCAACTGCACTTTTTGTAGGTGCATGGATTGCCCAGTTTATTGGCCATAAAATCGAAGGTAAAAAGCCCAGTTTTTTTGAAGATATTCAATACCTGTGGGTAGGCCCACTATTTGTCTTGAGCAAGCTGTTATGTAAACTTGGAATCCATTGGTAACAATCTAGCGGTAGATGTAGCGCTTACAGCTTGGGCTTGATGGTTTAATCATTTATCAATTTTCACGGAAATTCAACCCATGCCTACGCTTGCTATTGCACTAATTGTTCTCGCGGTTGCCGCGCTGGCTTGGTTTCTGTTGCGTGGTCGGGTAGGTGGCGGGCAAGATAGTTCGGTAGATTTGGATAAATGGCAGCCTCGCACCATCAAACCATTGACTAAAACAGAATTGAAGGCATTTGCCAAGCTGAAAAGTATTACACCCCAGATTGTGGTTTTGCCGCAGGTGTCATTGTCGCGATTTGTCAAAGTTAAAAGCTCTTTGCCCTATGGCACCTGGTTTTACCGAGTGGGCCGTCGCTGTGTAGATTTTTTGATTTGTTCTGATAAAGGTGATGTTCTGGGCGTGGTGGAGCTGGCTGGCAAAAGTGGCACCCCTGAATCTCGCGGAGCCCAAGCCAAGGAACGCACCTTGACGCTGGCATCCATCCCGGTATGGCATATTGACCCTGAAGACGCGGGTGCCTACGATTTGTTGTACACCTATATCATTGCCGAGTTAGGCCAGTCTGAGGCCAGTGCGAATCACCACCCAGAATGGCACGCCACCGATGTGGCACCACGCAGGGCGGGTATTGAGACTCTCGAGCTCGACGATGATCGGTGGAACCAGCCTTGGCCTACCGAAGAAAACCGTCCCACCGCCTTCCTCGATTTAGCAGACGCGCCCACGTCTGACAAAGAGTCGGGCCCTTACGACCAAAGCCGCACTCCTAATTGACTCCATAGTCATTAAGCTATCAAGGTCATTGAACTTCTGTATTGGCACTCTGTCTACAGGAGTGCTAATATTGATTTTCTTGAAAGGAGTTCTAGTATGTCTGGAACCTTAACGCTCGCTTCTTCCCACGCCCATTCATGGGGTTTGGTCCCTTCATTGGGCAATTTGGACGCCTACATCACAGCGGCCAATCGCATGCCCATGCTGACTTTAGAAGAAGAGCAAACTTTTGCCCGCAAGCTTAAAGAAACCAACGATCTAGAATCTGCTGGTAAGTTAGTGCTATCTCACTTACGCTTGGTAGTGTCGGTATCTCGTCAATATCTAGGCTACGGTTTGCCTCATGGCGATTTGATTCAAGAAGGTAATGTGGGGTTGATGAAAGCGGTCAAACGGTTTGACCCCGACCAAGGTGTGCGCTTGGTCAGCTATGCATTGCACTGGATCAAAGCAGAAATTCATGAATATGTGCTGAAAAACTGGCGCATGGTCAAAGTTGCCACCACCAAGGCCCAGCGAAAGTTATTTTTTAACCTGCGCTCTATGAAGCAAGGCTTTAAGGCCGATGCAGCTGCTGGCGACCAGGCAACCCATCGCGACACACTTAGCGCCAGTGAAATCAGCTTGATGGCTAAAAAACTTAACGTTAAACGCGAAGAAGTTATCGAGATGGAAACGCGCATGATGGGCGGCGATGTGTTGCTTGACCCCAGCCCAGGTGACGACGGCGATGACGCTTTTGGTCCTATTACCTATCTAGCTGACACCAATCACGAACCCACAGCTATGCTGGCTGCACAACAGCGCGATGTATTAGCTACAGACGGTATTGCCACTGCACTGGCTGAGTTAGACCCGCGCAGCCAGCGCATTGTGCAGGAGCGTTGGCTTAAGGTCAACGACGACGGCTCAGGTGGACTGACTTTGCATGACTTGGCTGCTGAATACAGTATCAGCGCAGAACGTGTACGCCAGATCGAAGTGGCCGCCATGAAAAAGATGAAAAAAACACTAGCTGAGTTTGCTTGACAGCTGCATGCTGATTTGGGCATGCTTTATCGACAACTGCCAGCCTGTAGATTGCAGTTCCGCTGCATAGTTTAGTGTTTATATGTACGTTGATGTGAAGCAAATCACGTCAATACTTGCCTAGTCGTTAAATTAGTAAAAACATTTACTAACAAATAAAGCATTCTAGTAACATAGTGACATTGTTCACTATGTTTACACAACTTCCACGTCTTTTGTGGCTTTTAGCTGCAAGAAGTCATTGTCTCTTCACACTATGCCAGCGTACTGGCGTGGTGGTATTGGCTGCCGCAGCATTTACATTGCCATGTGCAGCGCAATTGACTTCAATTACTGATCAGAGTGTTGCGTTAGAGCTGACAAAGTTTAGCGCTCATACGCCAGCAATTGAGCTAGGCAACCAAGTCAATACTTTAGGGATCGATAACGCTACTCAATTCTGGATAGACGATGTCGGCAATTCTACGATTGAACAGATAGTCGCAAGGCAAAACAACGAACCATTGTTTATGCCACGTCGCACCTCGCAATCGCATAACGTGCATGGCAAAGTACTGTGGCTGAAGTTTCAGGCGCGTGTCGCCGACCCGCAAGCGCAATGGTTCTTAGAATTTTCCTCGGCCACCGTTGATGATGTGACTTTGTTCTGGCGCAGCAACAACGCTTGGAAGCAATCGCGCGCAGGCGATGCTGTACCGCACACGCAATGGCCTGTGCAAAGCCGGTTTGCAACATTCAGATTGGCACAAGACAGCGCGCAACCCGTGGAATACTTCGTGCGAATTGTGCAGCAACGCACGCCATTTTCAGCACCACTGCATATTTACCGCGATAGCAGCTTAGCAGCGCAGCAACAAAAAGAAAATCTTTTTCTAGGCGCTTATTTTGGTCTTTTGTTGATGCTGGCTGCGGTGTGCGTTGCCATGGCCTTGGCGTTACGTGACAATAATTTTCTGCATTATCTTGTGTATGTGTTTGCCATCGGTCTCACCCAAGCGGCCTACACAGGGCTGGCAGCGCAATATATCTGGCCCAACTGGGCAGAGTGGTCCAACACAGCCACTTTCTTCTTGCCGGGTGTAGCAACAGTAGCAGGACTATGGTTTGTACGTAATACGCTCAAGCCACGCGTGTATATGCCCAGGCTAGACAAAAGTATGGTGTTTTTAATGTTGGCACTAACATTTAACATGGCTCTAGAACTGATTGCACCCACGCTGTGGAGTTTTCACATGCTTACGGTACTGTCAGTTGCAACCATTGTCATGGTATACAGCGTAGCCTGGTTTGGATGGACACGCGGCAGCGCCAGTGTGCGCTGGGTTGCGCGTGGATTCTTGCCAGTAGTCATTGGCGTGGTGCCGCAGCTGCTACGCAATATAGGCTGGATAGACAGCAACTTTTTTACGCAATACGGCGTGATGCTGGGCTCAATTGTAGAAATGCCATTGCTGTTTTATGCCTTGGCACTACGTGCCGGCGCACGCACTGCGGGTGTTGCACGCGCAGCCGGACTGCCTACGCAGGATGCGCTGACTGGACTGTCCAATACACGCGATCTGCTGCGTCAGATACAAGGAGCGTTAACGCGCGCTACGCGTTACCATCAGCAATATGCATTGGTACTGGTAGAGTTGGATAACCACGCATGGTTTATCAAAGAACACGGCCGCACAATTGGCGATACCGCACTGGTACTGCTAAGTACCCGTCTGCAGCTGACAGCACGTGATGTGGATACTGCAGGCCGCCTGGATGACAACCAATTTGTGTTGTTGATAGAGGGGCCCTGCAAAGCCAGTTATGTTGCCAAGATAGCCGCGCAAATATCAGCCAGCGCACACCGCCCTTCTGATTTGCTGCCCGTAGGAGCCTCACTCAAACTGCGCATCACCTGCGCCCTGATGCCCGACCCCGAAGCACTAGAGTTGGGTGACGATGCCAAGGCCCAGCTTGGCTGGCTATTGGCACGCAGCGAAGTCGACAGCGATGAGCCACGCAA
Source organism: Polaromonas sp. (assembly GCA_031386655.1). Lineage (GTDB taxonomy): Bacteria > Pseudomonadota > Gammaproteobacteria > Burkholderiales > Burkholderiaceae_C > JAAFIP01. Next base: position 10,475 of record JANNCO010000489.1, read on the forward strand.
AGTGCTGCGTACTTTGAATTTCTAGCTGATTACTTCAGCAACAGCTTGATGTCTTGCGCCAAAGCTGCAGCACCGCTGCCGTAACGGGTAAACAAACGTACGCGGCCCTGTGTGTCCAGCACATAGCTGCCCGCAGAATGGTCCATGGTGTAGCTGCCTGGTGTTTTACCCTCTACTTTTTTGTAATAAATTTTAAAATGTTTTGCTGTAGCGGCAAGCTCTTCGGGTGAACCACGAAGTGCAATGAAACCAGGATCAAAATTTTCCATATAGGCTTTAAGCACTGGTGCTGTGTCGCGATCTGGATCAACTGTGATAAAAACTACTTGTAATTTATTGCCGTCTTTACCGAGCAATTTTTTGACTTCTGCCAATTCGGCCATCGTAGTAGGACAAACGTCAGGGCATTGCGCAAAGCCAAAAAACACTACAACTATTTTGCCCAAAAAATCGGCCTGGGTCCGTAGCTTGCCAAATTGGTCTGTCAGTGCAAATTTCTGTGCATAGTCAGCGCCCGTCACGTCCACGCTGGCAAAGGCAGTTTTTTGTTCTGTACAGCCAGCGGCCATCCCTAATGCAGCGCCTGTCAGCATAATCAATGCCCAGCGGGCGATAAATTTAAAAGTCGTCATGAAACGCATCTTTCACAATCAATCTACAAAATGTAATGGTCAACTAAAAGCGCCGCAAACAGTGCGCTTAAGTGAATCAGCGAGAAGCGAAAAGTTTTCCGTGCGAGCGCGTCGCTGTAATGTTGCCACAGCTTGATAGCGTAATAGCAAAAGCCCATGCTCAGTGCCACAGCTGCCGCAAGGTAAATCCATGAACTCATGCCGTAGGCAAAAGGCATCAGGCATGCAGCAAACAGCACTATGGTGTAGAGCAATATCTGCAACCGCGTGAACTCATTACCGTGTGTCACAGGCAGCATGGGTAATCCGCTTTTTCGGTAGTCTTCAACCCGGTACAAAGCCAGTGCCCAAAAATGCGGCGGTGTCCACAGGAAAATTATCAAAAATAAAATTAACGCTTCGGGTGATACTTCGCCCGTCATGGCGGCCCACCCCAGCACGGGCGGCATGGCACCTGATGCGCCACCAATCACTATATTTTGCGGAGTCAGTGGTTTCAAAATCACGGTATAGACCACCGCATAGCCAATAAAAGTGGCAAAAGTCAGCCACATCGTGAGCGGATTGACATACACGTACAACAACCACGAGCCTGCAGCACACAACACGGCAGAAAACGCGCCAGTTTGCACATCGCTCAGCTCGCCTTGTGCAGTGGGACGCCATGCCGTACGGCGCATTTTGGCATCAATACCTTTTTCGACCAAACAGTTAAACGCAGCCGCCGCACCTGCCACTAGCCATATGCCCAGCGATGCTATTGACATGGTCTGCACTTCGCTCCAGCGCGGCACACCAGGTACAGCCAATACCATGCCGATTAACGCGCAAAACACTATCAACTGAATCACGCGCGGTTTGGTGAGCGCATTGAACTGCGCCAGCTTGCCTTTGCGTAATGCAGTCGTCGGTAAAACAATAGGTGGTTCTGCGCTGCTCACCGCGAGCCTCCTGGCAAATGGTTAAAAGCAGAGTTCACATGGCCCATGCCTTGCAGGGTAGATGTTGCCACACCACTACGCTCCAACGGGTCAATAACCGTTTGCATGCGCGCAGCGGTAAGAACGCCAGTAATTACTATAACCATGCCCGCTGCACCCCCGGTGTGGGACACTGCTGCCAATAGCGGCCACCCCAATACGACGTTGCTCAGTCCCGTAATAATCTGCCACAACAGCAGCGCCGCAATCCACCATGCTGCAGTGTGCACTTTGCTGAACGCTGGTGCGCTACGGTACATTTTGTAAGCCGCGATACCCAGCACAGCACAAACTATAAAAGCAGACATACGGTGCACCACATGGATAGCCGTCAGCCCTGCCAGAGTGATGTTTTGACCTGCACCCGTTTGCCCTAACTCTCGCCACAGCTCGAAGCCTTCGCGCATATTCATTTGCGGTACCCACTGGCCTTGGCACATGGGAAACTCGTTGCACGCTAGTACTGCATAGTTAGTGCTAACCCATCCACCTAGCGCGATTTGGATCCACAGTACTGCAAAACCTGCCATTAACCAAACACGCGTAGAGCTTGGTAAATTAGCTGCCGAGTCGTCATCACTTAAACCTGTACCCACCCGATAGCGTGTAGCCTGTGTTTGCAGCAGTGCTAACAACGCCATGCCGCCTAACAGGTGCAAAGTAACAATGGCAGGAAATAATTTCATGGTAACTGTTAACGCGCCAAACGCGCCCTGCAGGCATACCCACAATAAAGTCAGCGTGGGCCACCACGGCGATATTTGCAGACGGCGGTGCAACTGCTGGCGGTGTAGCCAACTCATAACGGCCAAGACCAGGATCAACACACCTACTGCACTGGCAGCATAGCGGTGAATCATTTCGATCCACGCTTTTTCGTGCGTAACAGGACCCGTTGGCATAGCGGCTTGCTCAGCGCTGATCTGCGCTTTGGCACCCAATGGGCTGGCACTGGCGTAACAGCCTGGCCAATCAGGACAACCCAGGCCAGAATCTGTCAAACGTGTGAATGCACCGAACAGGACCAGATCGAAAGTTAAAAATAAAGTCAGCAGGGTCAGTACCCGCATGCGTTGCGGCAAAGATGCTTGGCGATTGCGCAACCACACCCATACCAAAGGCCCTAACGCCAGAAGCCCGCCCAACAGCATAAGCTGCAAGGCAGGCGCAAGGTCGAAAAGCGCTTGGGTATTGGGTATGGCAGCCATTAAGGTTGTCCCTGGTTCTCACGCCCAGCGCGGTCCCAGCTTGCCGATGCGCGCAACAAGCGCTCCAAATCGCGTTTGGCTTTAGTCGGATCAATATCCGCAGGAAAACGCATCATCCAACGACCGATAGGATCTATCAAATACAAGTGATCGACCAGTTGTTGACCCGTGTCAGGCTTGAGCCACTGGGCAAGCGCTGACTGGGGCACGCGCAATGCATACGCATCTACATTAGCTGACTGCACTTGCGCAACCAATGTGGAAGCGACAGGTTGGTCGTCAATGATCAACCACACGCGGTCCAGTCGATCTTTATCACGGCCTAAACTCTCGCGCATTTGACGCTGCAGGTAAATACGCTGTTGGCATGCAACATCGCATGCAGCGCCCGCCACACTAACCAGCAGCCACTGCCCCCTGAAGGCGCGCAAGTTGGACACTGTGCCGTCCAGCGCGACGGCTTTGATGTCAGGTAGATCGTTGATTTTTGCAGATGCTGCTAATTCAGGCGCGCGTGTGGCCAGCGGGATTAGAGTGCCGTAGTTACGCTGCGCACCGGGACGCACTACATAGAAGGTGAAATACGATGCAATGACGGGTGCGGCACATACTAAGAGCACGGCCATCATTTTCCAGCGGCCAGAGATTTGTCGCGGCACACCGGGCACGCCCGGTGTGGGCAGGTCATGCACCGTCATGGTCAACGGAGTGTCCGCCATCTGGGAGGCATTATGTGGATTTGCGGCGGGGGGCAAGGATTTGGAACCAGACATACAAAGCTATTATCAGTCCGCACAGTGCGAACCATTGAAATGCGTAACCATAGTGTTTTGCTACACCCACATCGGCTTGCGGCCAGTCGCGAAGCAATCCGTCTTGCGAGGCGTTGGTCGCAGCAGTTTGAAGTATAGCTACAGGCATCAATTGCGCTTGCGAGCCAAAATTAATGTTGGGTAGATTTTGCCAAATGCGCGATGCCCTTGCAGTGGCGGGTGCACTTGTGCCCACAGGCGCAGGCGTGGATTGCGGTGTATTGCTCAACGGGTATGCTGGTTCATTTTGAGTCTCGCCCAGCGCATATGCCCTCGACACAGCCGATACCACTCGGCCCTGTACTTGTACTGTGTCGGCTGATGTTGGCACGTCAGGCAGGCGCGCGCGGTCCTGCACATTGCGCTGCACCCAGCCACGCTGCACCCACACTACAGCGTTGCTATTCTCCTGCTGCAGAGGTGTCACGACATAAAAACCTGCTCGATTGGCCATGAACCGATTGTCCAGAAATACTGTGTGCTCGGACAGCCACTTACCCTTCACATCAACACGACGATGGATCCACGGGTTTTCAGTTGGAGAGTTGCCTTGATTTGGATAGCCAGATGCTGTTTGCGTGATATTTTCTATCGCTGCAAGTTGATTTTTGGACTCAATTTGGCTTGCCAGCGCAACCTTGTAGGCCGCGCGGCGCAACTGCCAAGTGCCAAGTGCCAGTGTAGCTACCAAGCCAAATAAAGTGATAGCTACCAATGCCCAGTGCATAGTATCCCTGTGTTTGGGTAAAGCTTTTTTCTCTACTGTAAGTTGCGGATGTGAGTTCACAGGATAATCAATCTATGCAATATCTCATCGCTATCGCTTTTATCGCTATTCTCGCTAGCTTGGCTGCTGCTCTGTTTTTCATGTTGCGCGGTGGGCAAGCTGACGATTCCAATGCCCCTGCATCGACAGAGCAAGCCAACCTACGGCGCAACAAAGGCATGGCCCGCGCCTTGACCGTGCGAATAGCCGTGTCGGTGGTGTTGTTCATTTGCGTGTTAATCGCTTGGAAGTTAGGCTACATTCATCCCACTGGTCTACCCGTGGGAAAGTAAAATTTACTTCAATTTAAAAAAGCCGCTTAGCGGCTTTTTGTTATGGAGCTTCTTGTTGCGCGTTTAAGTTAGAACCAATACACCAAGATATACAAGCCTAGCCAAACTACGTCGACAAAATGCCAGTACCAAGCAGCACCTTCAAAACCAAAATGTTTATCACTGGTAAAGTGCCCTTTTTGAAGACGCAACGTAATAAAAAGCAGCATCAACATACCTACGAACACATGGAACCCATGGAAACCTGTCAGCATAAAGAAGGTTGAACCGAAGATGCCCGACGACAACTTCAGATTAAGGTCGGTATATGCATGGTAATACTCATAGCCTTGAACAAACAAGAAAGTCAAACCAAGTAAAACTGTCATCCACATAAATGCAATTGTTTTAGAACGATTGCCAACTAACAAGGCGTGGTGCGCAATGGTCATGGTCACGCCAGAGGTCAACAGCAAACCGGTATTAATAGTAGGTAATGGCCATGGTCCCATAGTTTGGAATGGTTCGACAATGCCTGCAGGCGACGCGGTAGCACCCGCCACCATGCTGGGCCATGCGGCCTTAAAGTCTGGCCAGAGTAAAGCATTCTCCAAGCTGCCCAAAGCAGGCACTGAGTGTGTTCGGCCCCACCACAGTGCAGTAAAGAAAGCGCCAAAGAACATGACCTCAGAGAAGATAAACCAGCTCATGCTCCAGCGGAAAGACAAATCAATCTTGTGACCATACAGACCGGATTGACTCTCAGCAACTGATTGGCGGAACCACAAGAATAATACAGATAACCACCACACCATGCCCAACGCCAGAGAATATGCGCCCCAGCCTGCGCCGTTTATCCACTGGCCAGCACCCAAAATGACGAAAAACAAGCCTATAGCTGCCATTACTGGATAGCTCGATGGCGCGGGAATGAAGTAATACGGTGTGGCGCCGTGGGACACTGAACTCATGTTGATGGACTCCTAACTTTTAATTCTAAAGATTTTGTTTGAAATAATGCTGATACGACCAAACCGTTACCGCGCAGCTACCACTGCCCAACGCACAAAAAATATCAAACCCGCAACAAACAAGCTCACACCTGCAATAGCAACAACCATGATGTGCAGGGGATTTAACTTTTGCGTATCTTCTTGAAATTCGCTGCCTTGACGCAGTCCAATGAAAGACCACGCTACTGCCCGAATGGTACGCAGCCAAGACCCTTTGCGCTGTAAAACGTTGTCCGGCTGGTCTGGTAACTGGCTCATACAGGCGCCTTCACACTGGAATGCGGCGCCAAGTCGGTTAACTTTGGCGCCGCCGCAGTTTTATCGATAGGTGCAGCAGGTGTCTTGCCACCTACTTCAAAAAAGGTATAGGACAGCGTGATGGTGGTCACGTCTTTCGACAACTTGGGATCAATCACAAACGCTACCGGCCACGATTTTTTCTCGCCGGGTTCTAACGTGTATTGATTAAAACAAAAACACTCCAGCTTGTTAAAGTGGGCTGAGGCCTGTTTGGGCGCGTAGCTGGGAATCGCTTGCGCTGCCATTCGCCGATTTTGAATATTTTGAAATTCGTACATCACCGTTACCAACTCGCCAGGGTGCACCTGAACCGAGCGTTGCGCAGGTTTGAAGTCCCAAGGGCCACGTGCATTGGCGTCAAACTCTACGGTAATAGTGCGAGTTTTGTCGATCTGCGTGTTGGCAGCAATTTTGCTGCGTGCGCCGGGAATCTGGCTTTCGCCCAAAGACAGAATATTAATACCCGTCATCTCGCAGATAGCTTTGTATATTGGCACCAACGCATAGCCAAATGCGAACATGGCTAATGTCACTATGGCGAGCTTGCCCACCATTTTGAAATTTTCAGTTTTAAGTGCCATGCTATTTGCAAGCCGGTCAAGGCTTGGCGTTGCCATCAGTTGGCGAAACAGGAATAGATGTGATAGGCATCATCTGAGGTTTCTTCGGCGCGCCAAAGTACGTAAGACGTACGATAAACCCAATGAAGAAAACCACAACTACTGAGGCCAGAATCAACCCCAGTGTTAAGTTTTTCTTTTTTTGCTGTGGCATAGCCATCACATTGCTTTGCATTCGGATTCAACCAAGGTTAATTCGCCACAATTTTAGTAGCCGCTTTGTTCAACTTAGGCGGTGTTTCAAAAGTATGGAACGGCGCTGGTGATGGCACTTCCCACTCCAAGCCTTCGGCACCACGGCCATCAGGGTCTTGCCATGGGTTTTGCTTAGCTGGCTCGCCTTTGCCCATCATCGTCGGTAAAACTATGAAGAAGAAAAAATACACCTGTGCCAAGCCGAATGCAAAGCCACCAACGGAAGCCAGTGCGTTGAAGTCGGCAAACTGTGCAGGGTAATCAGCGTAACGACGTGGCATACCCGCAAGCCCCAAAAAGTGCATTGGGAAGAAGGTAACGTTGAACGAAATCAGGCTCCACCAAAAGTGAATTTTGCCGCGCGTTTCGTTGTACATCACACCAGTCCACTTGGGTGACCAGTAGTAATAGCCAGCAAACAGTGCATACAGTGAGCCAGCTACCAACACATAGTGAAAGTGCGCCACAACGTAGTAGGTGTCTTGCACTTGAGTGTCAATGGGTGCCACAGCCAAAATCAAGCCCGTAAAGCCACCCATGGTAAACACGAAGATAAAGCCTACCGCAAATAGCATAGGCGTTTCAAAGGTCATCTCGCCTTTCCACATTGTAGCAATCCAGTTGAAAATCTTCACACCGGTAGGCACCGCGATCAACATGGTAGCGTACATGAAAAACAGCTGCCCGGTCACCGGCATGCCGGTAGTAAACATATGGTGCGCCCACACGATGAAAGACAAAATCGCAATCGACGACGTGGCATACACCATAGACGCGTAACCAAACAGCTTTTTACGTGCAAAAGCCGGAATGATCTGGCTGACGATGCCGAAGGCTGGCAAGATCATGATGTAGACCTCGGGGTGGCCGAAAAACCAGAAGATGTGCTGGAACATCACTGGGTCGCCGCCGCCAGCAGGGTTAAAGAAACTGGTACCAAAGTGGCGATCGGTCAGCGTCATGGTGATCGCGCCAGCGAGCACTGGCATCACAGCGATCAGCAGGTACGCTGTAATCAGCCAAGTCCAGCAAAACATAGGCATCTTCATCAGCGTCATGCCCGGAGCACGCATGTTCAAAACGGTCACTATGATATTGATTGACCCCATGATGGAGCTGGCGCCCAGAATGTGCAGGGCAAAAATACCAGCGTCCATGCCGGGGCCCATTTGCAGGGACAAAGGCGCGTACAACGTCCAGCCACCAGCAGGTGCGCCACCAGGCAAGAAAAAGCTGCTGACAATCATCAGTGCCGCTGGAATCATCAGCCAGAAGCTGAAGTTGTTCATCCTCGCAAACGCCATATCCGCAGCGCCAATTTGCAATGGGATCATCCAGTTTGCAAAACCCACAAACGCCGGCATGATGGCACCGAACACCATGATGATGCCGTGCATGGTGGTGAGTTGGTTAAACAATTCAGGGTTGATGAACTGCAAGCCAGGTTGAAACAGTTCTGCGCGAATGCCCATCGCCAAGATGCCGCCCACGATAAACATGGTGAAGCTGAACAATAAATACAGCGTGCCAATGTCTTTGTGGTTGGTGGCATACACCCAGCGACGCCAGCCTGCTGGCGCATGGTCGTGGTGATCGTCGTGGCCGCCTGTGGTAGTGTGGTCACCTGTAGTGACGTGGCCGTGATTGTCTAATACTGCGCTCATGTTTTGTCCTTCGGGTTCTGTGTAGAAGTGAAGTTAATTTAAAAGGTTATTTGCGTGCAGACTTGACGTCAGCGGGTTGCACGATCTGGCCTGTTTTGTTGGACCAGTTATTTTTGGTAAACGTAATGACCGCTGCAAGTTCTGTGTCCGATAGCTGCTTCCAGGCAGGCATCGCGCCGTTGTTTTGGCCATTCAACAAAATGTTGATTTGCTTGCCTTTGTCGGCATCTAGCACCACGGCAGCACCATCTAGCGCTTTAATCGGGCCTGCACCTTTGCCGGTCGCTTGGTGACAAGCGGCGCAGTTGGCGTTGTAGACTTTTTCGCCGCGTTTGCTAATGTCGTCCAGCGTCCACACTTTGGTGGGGTCGTCGGCTTTGGCGGCTAGTTTTTTCTTCTCGCCGTCCACCCATTTACTGTAGTCTTCAGCGCTGACCACCTTTACGTGGATGGGCATGTAAGCATGTTCTTTACCGCACAGCTCTTGGCATTGACCGTGGTAGTCGCCAATTTTTTCGGCGCGGAACCAAGTATCGCGCACAAAGCCGGGAATTGCATCTTGCTTGATACCAAATGAGGGCACCGCAAATGCGTGGATCACGTCGTTGGCTGTGGTAATAATGCGGATTTTTTTGTCTACCGGCACGACCATAGGATTGTCTACTTTTAGCAAGTAGTCCTCTGGAATGACAGTACCTTTGGGCAGGCCAGAGTTGGAGAGCTCGCGGTGTGTGTTGTCTAGTGTAGAGATAAAGCCAATGCCTTCGCCCTCGCCTTTGATGTAGTCGTAGCCCCATTTCCACTGGTAGCCTGTAGCTTTGATGGTGACATCCGCGTTGGTGGTGTCTTTTTGCGCTACCAGTACTTTGGTAGCAGGCAGTGCCATGCCAATCACAATCAGAAACGGCACAATGGTCCAGCCCAGCTCTACCCACAATGGTTCAGCCAGCTCTTGCGACTTATGGCCGACTGATTTGCGGTGCTTCCAGATGGAGTAAACCATAACGCCAAATACAGCCAGGAAAATTACCAGGCAGATGATCATCATGAACCAGTGCAGCCAATGCTGTTCAGTGGCGATTTTGGTGACTGCGGGGTGCAAGTTAAGTTGATTTACCGCCGGACCGCCGGGCAAATCGCTAACCGCATAGGCAGCTGTGCTGAGAGCCGAACCTGCTGCTACCGAAAACCTTAAAGTCATGTTGTGCAACATGCTGGAGATGTATTTCACCTTGTTCACTTCTGTTTGCCTCAAATAACAATCAACTAAATAAAACTCTTTAACTTGTCTTTTTGAATTTGCGAACTGCTAACTAAGCAGCTCGCAAAGCCATGCGTATCTCTTTGGCCAGCGCCGGGCGCAACTCAGGGCGAATATGCCGCCCTATATGCACCTTGCGCCCTTGGCCTGACAACTCAATCAATGAGCGGTCGTCGCCTTGTGGCTCTACCCGCACCCATGCGCGGTTGAATTCTGCGCGTTGCACTTTGCCAGCGCTGGTTTGCTCCACCACCAATTGGCTGCCATGCAACACAATGCGCTCGCCGTCGGTAGCGTGGCGGGCGTACACCAAAAAGGCGATACCCACAACCAGCAGCTCAGCCCAGGCAAAAGGCATGATCATCGTCGCGCCTTGCAGCCAAAAGCCTCCCGCGATGCCTAAAGAGACAACGCATAAAGAGGCATATAGCCAACCTAATTGCGCGGGCGTTACCGAGCAGTTGCGCAGCAATTTCCAGTGGACTTGCTGGTCTGACACGGTAGCGAATCGAAAACCAAAATTCGACACGAACACAGTTTCACATCAATATCTCAGATCAAAAGCTTATCAAAGCCATTGTTAAGAGAGCAGCGTGGGAACATACCCAAAACTTAAACTTGTCATATTGTAGCGCGGGTTGACCCTAGGAATGCCCATTAACCCTCTGCGAACCCTACCTTGCAGGGTGGTTTTAGGCCAGTAGGCGACAACCAAGCCAGTGGCTGTCTTGGAAGGCGAACTTAGCGTGACTCAGGTAGACCCATCCGGACCAGGCCGTGTTTTGCCTTGGGCCAGCATGCTGCGCATGTCTTGCATGGACACGGCTGACTGGGCGCTGACTTTGATGCGCGGTACGGGTTTGTAAGCGTGGCCATAGATTACTTCAAACGTCAGCTGGATGCTGCCATCCCCTAAGCTGCCCCAGCGCTGCTGCATCGCAGCCTCCAGCCGCGCCTTGTAGCCCCGCCCACGCAACGCGGCAAAGCGCTGCGGATGCAAATTGCGCCCCAAGCCGCGCAGCTCCTGCAGTGCCCTGTCGGGGCTGGCAAAGGTCAGCACAATGCGCTCCATGTCCATCACCGGCTCGGCAAAGCCCGACTGCACCAGCATGTCGCCCCAGTCATGCATGTCTGTAAATGTGTGGCTGCAAGGCCCCCAACCCAGGTCGCTGTACAGGGTCTGCAGCTCGCGCAGCGTGTCGGGCCCCAAGCACGAGAACATTAAAAAACCATCCACCGACAGCGCCCGCTGCCACTGCCCGATCAACGCCAGCGGGTCGGACTGCATGTGCAGCAGCATATTGGCCCACACCAGTTGTACTGCCCCGTCTGCTGGGGCCTGTGCCAGCGGAACAGGGGCGCGCCAGCGCTGCATTGTCCACCACGGTGATGTTATCAATTTAATAGCTGCTTGAGCAGGTTTTACCTGGGTTTCCACCATAAAACATGCAGATTTTGGGTACTGCAGGGCCACTTTTTGGTGGGTTTGCAGCCCGCCGCGCACTGGGGCCCAATGAGCCCAGGCGGGTGGGGCGTTTTTGATCCACTGCAAGCGCTCTTGCATGCGCGTGCCCACCTCCTCGTGCAGCCATGGGGCTTGCAGCGGGTCACCATGCTGCGGGCGATATTGCGCCCAACGGGCAGCAGCGGCTGGGTCGATAGTGGGCGGGCGGTGGTCGTTCATAAGTTGAAAAGCAGCCTACGGCGCTGGAACAGTAGCAAGCTAAGCTGCAAAAATAGTTAGGCGAACGGCAGGGTGAGCGCATTTTCTAGCCTTTAGAGCAATGCTGGCTTACTAATGCCTTAGTACGAGTATATTGGCCTGCAAGGTTGAGCTAGCTGTTATTTTTGCGGTTGGCATGGCCATTTTTAATCTCAGTTTTTTGCATCTGCCGTATGTTCACCCGACTGCTCCACCACGCAACCCGCGCTCTGCCCAGCCAATGTTGCGCCTGCCGCGCTTGGGGCATATCGCGGGTATGTGCAGCTTGCTTGGGCCGGTTTGCTCGCGGCGTGCCGCGCTGTCGCACCTGCGCGCTGCAGTTGCCAAGCGAATCGTTGGGCGATTTAACCAACTCTAGGCTGCAGTGCGGCGAATGCGTGCAGCACCCCGGGCCGCTGGACGCATGCTGGGCTGCGGTAACGTATGGCTACCCGTGGGACGCCTTGCTGGGCCAGCTTAAATTTCAAGGCGCAAGCGGCCAAGGTGCCGACCCTTCGGTAGCCCGTACCGTGGGTGATGTCATGCGCCTGCAGGGCACCATGACAGCTGCGGTGCAGCGCGCCAGCATCGTAGTGCCCATTCCCCTGTCGCCCCAGCGGCTGCGCCTGCGCGGCTTTAACCAAGCCCTGGAAATCAGTAAATGCCTGCTTGACAGCCGCAGTGCCATGGCCAAACTTCAACCCGAGCTGCTGCTGCGCACCCGCGACACGGCGTCCCAAGTGGGCCAAAAGCGCGCCGAGCGGCTGCAAAACCTGCGCCATGCTTTTGCGGTAGAACCTACCAAAGCGGCCCAAGTGCAAGGCGCGCATGTGGTGCTGGTAGACGACGTAACCACCACTACCGCCACCCTGTGCGCCGCCGCACTGGCGCTGCGCACAGCGGGGGCAGCGCAGGTGGTGGGGGTGGTGTTTGCACGCACGCCATTGTAAAAGTTCGGCCTATTGATACTATTAATTTAATAGCTGCTTGAGCTTACTGCACGCCAGACATATGTTTTGCACCGCAACAACCGGCAAGCCCAGAGATAAACTTGCCAAAGCGAGACAATACCACCCATGACCGACCACGACCTGCCCCCTTTGATTGAAACCCCACCTGGCCGTTACCGCCACTATAAAGGCGGTCAATACGATGTCGTAGGCACCGTGCGCCATTCAGAAACCTTAGAACCTATGACCTTGTACCGCGCCCTGTACGGTCAAATGGGGCTGTGGGTGCGGCCTGCAGCCATGTTCAATGAAGCGGTGGTGGTTGATGGCGTAAAACAAGCCCGTTTTACCCTTATTTCTTAAGGCTTTTAGGCCATTGAAGCCGTAGAACCTGCTCAAGCAGCTATTTAATTTATAGCAGATAGCTGGTGCTTGACCAGTACACCAGCCACTGCGCGCGGATACATGAGATGCTCTTGCGTCAGTACCCGCGCCGCCAGCGTATCAGCCGTGTCGCCCACCAGCACTGGCACCACAGCTTGCGCCAAGATGGGGCCGTGGTCCAGCTCTGCGGTTACCTGGTGCACGGTAGCACCAACAAACTGGCAACCCGCGTCCAAAGCCCGCTGGTGCGTATGCAAACCGGGGAAGGCCGGTAACAAAGACGGGTGGATATTGAGCAGGCGCCCCGCGTAACGCTGCACAAAGCTGGGCGTCAAAATGCGCATAAAACCTGCCAGCACCACCAGCGTAGGCGCATAGCTGTCGATTTGCTGGGCTAGGGCCGCATCAAACGCGTCGCGGGTTGCAAAAGCTTTGTGGTCCACCACCGCTGTGGCAATGCCGCGTGCTGCGGCAAACTGCAGGCCTTTGGCATCGGCCCGGTTGCTCACTACAGCGGCCACCTGCGCGCCGTAGCGCCCGGCCCAGCCCTGCGCCTGCGCCGCGCGCACGATAGCGGCCATGTTGGAGCCGCCGCCAGAGATTAAGATCACTATCTTTTGCATTCGCTCTATTATCTCTCTTACCTATGCGCTGCCTCACCCCTATTGAAGCCCGCGTGCTGGCCACGCTGATGGAAAAAGCCCGCACCGTCCCCGACAGCTACCCGCTGTCGCTGAACGCGCTGGTGCTGGGCTGCAACCAAAAAACCAGCCGCGACCCAGTGATGGACATAGCAGACGACGACACGCGCACGGCGCTGGAGGCCTTGAAAGCCATGAGCTTGGTGTTTGAGGCCAGCTCCAGCCGTGTACCGCGTTTTGAGCACAACTTTATGCGCGTATCGGGCACCACCGAGCCGCAAGCCGTGCTGCTGGGCCTGCTAATGCTGCGCGGCCCGCAGACCCCCGCCGAGCTGCGCACTGCAGGCGAGCGCTGGTACAAATTTGCCGACGCTGCAGCAGTCGATGCTGTACTACAAACCTTGGTGCAGCGCGGTGACGACGGTGGCCCCACCACCGTGCTGAAACTGCCGCGTGCCAGCGGTGCACGAGAACAGCGCTGGGTACATTTGCTGTGCGGTGAGGTAGACGTTGACGCGCTGACCAGCAACGCACCCACCGCCACCGAGGCCGACGGCCTGCTGGCCCGGGTGACGGCGCTGGAGAACACCACGGTCTTACTTAAAGCCGATAACGCTGCACTGCGTGCGCAGGTACGCACAGTCAGTGAGCAGCTGGGTATTGCTCTGCCAGAGGATTTTTAGCTGTTTAGGCCGTAGATATTGCCTAAATCGCTATTGAACTTGTAGTGTTTATAGGCTTTGGGTTATAGACCTAGCTGTCGCGCAGCAGCGCTGCTTTCTATCCTGGCACCTCGCGGTAACGCAGCGTAGTTTCGTTCGTTGGCCTTTTGCTGCCCTGGCACCTCGCGGTCACACAGCACCGCACGGCAGGCCTATGCCAAACGGACCTGCGGCCCTTTACTGTTTGTCATAGGCCTACCGAACGTTGCTGCGCTCCACTGGCGGGGTGACTGGCAGATGGGTAGCGATCTGGTGTTATGTGACTACCGCCGCGCGAAACCCCAGCCCACTACAAGCGACCGGCTGTGGCGCAGCCCTGTCGCCACCGATTCGAACTTCGGGCTCGAGGAACGCAAATGCAGGGGATCAGCAACTGTCTTAAAAGTCAAGCGATTTCAGGCAAACCATGCTTAGCAAAGCTAAACGGTTTACTGTCCCGCACCATCGCATTGAGAATGATTAATAGCTTTCTCATACAAGCGACCAATGCCAGCTTCTTGGGCTTACCTGCGGCCAGTAACCGCGCATAAAATACTTTGAGCACCGGATTGTGCTTGGTGCCCACCAAGGCTGCCATGTAGAGCGAAGCACGCACGCTGGCGCGCCCGCCGTAAATAGTGCGCTTGCCCCGCATGCGGCCAGAATCATGGTTCATGGGGGCTACCCCAACTAGCGCACTGATACACCTGCGCGAGAGCTTGCCCAACTCGGGCAACTCAGAGACCAGTGTTGTTGCCGTGCGCAAACCCACCCCTTTGACCGTGCATAGCTGGTC
>JANNCO010000272.1:0-4746 GCA_031386655.1 Polaromonas sp.
AAAAAGTGCAGCACGGCATTGACCGCTTGCATCCTGCATGGGCGCTGGTTGACATGTTGGCCAGAGCGCAAGACGGCCGTGTGCGCAACGCATGGCTGCTAGACCCGGAAGACTTGGATTTACACAGCGTGCGCGAGGACAAGGAGTTGGGGCATGCTCTGCAAGCGTTTGGTTTGGATACATCGCACATGGAAGATGCTGGTTATGCTCGATTTTATGATGCTTTTAGGCCGCTAGCCAAATGAAATACTGCTCAAGCAGCTATGAAATTAATAGTAACTGCATACTGCATCAGGCCTGTGGCAACCGCACCCGTATCACGGCGCGTACAAACCCATGGTCAGAGCGGCTGCGGTCTTTGCCTTCTTGTAAATGGTCGTTAAAGTAGTCCACGCGGCGCACGTCGCCGATGCTGTTGCGGCTGTTGTAGAGGAACTCTTCGCTGACCAATATTTGGTCAAGCACCTCGGGGTAGCCTTGGTGAATATGGCTGTAGGCCACGTCGCGCTTTAAGGCCATGTCGCCTTGCACTTCGTAGGCGTTAAACAAGGCGGTGTCGCGCGCACCTTTGTCGTACGCTACCTCGTTGGTGGCGGCAATCATTTGCGTGGTGACGCTGTGGGGGCCGTCGTTCAAGTCGCCCATCACGATCAGTGGGTCGTGGGTGCGTTCAAGTAAGTCAACCACAATGCAGCGCAAGGCAGCGGCCTCCGCGCCACGCAGCATCAGGCTGCGCAGGGTGGCGCGGGCGGTGATTTTATCGTCCTCGCGGTCTTCGATCACTTGGCCCTGCGCGTCTTGCAAATATTTAGGCCGCTTGCTTTTCAGGTGCGCGGTCAGCACATGGATGCGCTGGCCGTGCTTCATGCGCAGCGTGGCCAGCAGCGGCGGGCGCTCGAACTTGGCGTATTCGCCCAGCTCGGGCACGTTGATACGCATGTTGTCAGGAAACTGGCTAAACGACTGAATGTTGTCTACCTCTAGCCGCGTGATGATGCCTACGCGCGGCGTGTGCACCGCGCCGCCGGAGAACACAGTTTGCGGGTTGACGGTATTAAACCCTTCACCACTGACGGGCGTGTGGGGCGCGGCTACATTCTCGGCACCGGGCACCACCACAGTGCTGTAGCGCAGGCCGCTGCGGTTGACGGCGGCTTTCAGCGCTGCGTCGTCCCACACTTCTTGCACGGCCAAGACATCGGCGTTCAGCGCAGCGATGCGCCCGCCCAGCCAGTCGATTTTGCGTTCGTAGTCGCGCTGGGTGTAGACGTCTTGGTTCTCATAGAACATGCGGCCTGGGTTGGCCAGGTTCAACATGTTGGCCGTGGCGGCTACCAGCGTGGTGACATTGCTGGGCGCTTGTTGGTTTTGCAGTGTGCGTAATGGCGCAGAGGTCATGGTGGCTTCCTTTGCCAGCATGTTAGCTGTAATAGAAGGCTTTGCCTAACCGCAGGTTAGTTAGGGCTGCTGGTTAGTTAGCCGCAGTTTAGTTAGCCGCTGCATAGTTAGCTTGCAGCCAGCGGCTGCAATTCACCCGACAGAGCGATCTGTGTGCCACTGCGCCCTTGTGTGACCATGCGGTGCAATGCACGCGCTACATCGGCAGCCTCAACAGCACGGTAGTTGGCAGGTATGGCAAAGCTGAAGGCGCGCATCAGCTTCAAGCCAATTTGCTCGCCTGGCCGCGCAGTTTGCTTTAACGCACTGCGGTCGCCCGCCAGTAGGCTGGGGCGCACAATGCTGACGCTGGCATAGCCCAGGTGGGCCACGGCAGCTTCCATCTGGCCCTTGGTACGGTTATAAAAAACGCGCGATGTAGCGTCTGCACCCATGGCGCTGACTACACCCAAGCGTTGAATAGTTGCTATATTATTTATAGCTGCTTGAGCAGTATTTGCTTGGGCCAGTGCCACAAAAGTATCGTAATCGACAGCTTTGAAAGCCGCTTGACTGCCTGCCACTTTGATGGTGGTGCCAAGGGCGATGTACACGTCGTCGCACTTGGGCAGCGTAGCCAGTTGCGCTGCGTTGGTAAAGTCGACCACGTGTGCCACCAGCTTGGCATGCGTAACTGCAGGGGCACGGCGGCCCACGCAATGCACGGCGCTGTAGCGTGCGTCAGCCAGCAGCAGCTGCAATAGCTCGCGGCCTACTAAGCCGGTGCTACCTGCCAGTAGCGCAGTGCGCGAATCGTTTGTTGGCTGGGCCATGCTATGTGTCCTATCTATACAAAATGGCAGTGCAGCAGACCCGGCAGTGCGTCTAAGATTTAGTAGCCACCACGGTTGCCGCCACCGCCGCCGTAGCCGCCACCGCCCGAGCGACTACGTCCGCCGCCGCCGCTGCCGCCACCATAGCCGCCGCCACCGCCAGAGCGTTGACCTCCGCCACCGCCACTACGATTGCCACCACCGCCACCGCCACCACCACCACCGCCGCGGCCACGGCTTCCCATCACGTCGATGCTGGTGCGCAAGGGGTCGGGCTGTGCGCCACCACCCATACCGCCGCCTTGGTTGCCACGGTTGTTACTGCGACGGCCTTCGCTCAATGCGCGCGACTGCAAATGCAAACCATCGCGCTGCAGGTGCTGTCGCTCGCGTGGGTCGGCAAAGTCGCCATCTTCCCGCTGGCTGTCTTGCTGTGTGCGCTCTTGCGGCACACGATCCTGCTGCATACGATCCTGTGGGGGGCCTTGGTTAAAACCATCTTGTTGTGGGTAGGGCGCGCGTGGGCCACGGTTGCCTTGCGCGGGGCCGCGCGGGTTATGCGAGGGGCCGCGTGGATTATGTGAAGGTCCGCGTGGACCTGGACCACCAAAACCACCATCGTTGTGGTTGCGCTCTACGCCGCCATTACCTTGTCCTTGGTGTTGTCCACCATGGCCACGGCCGTTACTTGAAGGGCCACGTCCGCCACCACCACCGGGGCCTCGACCACCACCACCACCACCACCACCACCAGCACCGCCTTCGCTGCTGCGCTTCTCGCGCACGCGGTCGGTCATCTCGCGGCGGGCGTTTTTAGCGGCTTGGGCCATCACATCGCGGCTGGGTGGTTTGCCAGCGCCGCCCCACAGAGTTTGGCGGCCCATGGCAATCGGCTCGGCCCGCTCGTCCGCATCGGGCAAAAAGTCTGCATAGTCTTTGCGCGGAATGTCTTGGCGGGTAAATGCCTCAATCGCGGCTAAAAAGCCTTCCTCGTCCAAGCTCACCAAATTCACCGCCTGGCCTTCTTTGCCTGCGCGGCCTGTGCGGCCAATGCGGTGCACGTAGTCTTCGCTCACGTTGGGTATTTCGTAGTTCACCACATGCGGCAGGTCTTCAATGTCAATGCCGCGTGCGGCAATGTCGGTGGCTACCAGCGCACGAATGTCGCCGCTTTTAAAGCCAGCCAGTGCTTGGGTGCGCGCACCTTGGCTTTTGTTACCGTGCAGCGCCATGGCGCTGATGCCGTTCTTTTCTAAAAATTCAGCCACATGGTTAGCGCCAAATTTGGTGCGTGTAAACACCAGCACTTGGCTCCAGTTGTGCTCTTGAATAATGTGCGCCAAGAGCGCCTTCTTTTTAGCGCGGCCTACCAAATGCCAGCTTTGACTGATGCGCTGCACCGTGGTGTTGCTGGGCGTAACCTGAATCGACTTGGGATTGTTCAGCAGGCCTTGGGCCAGCTGGCGAATCTCATCGCTAAAAGTAGCCGAAAACAGCAGCGACTGCTTTTGCGCGGGCACCATTTGCAGCACTTTGCGAATATCGTGGATAAAACCCATGTCCAGCATGCGGTCGGCTTCGTCTAGTACGAAGATTTGCACATGCGACAAATCGAGCATGCCTTGCTGGGCCAGGTCGAGCAGGCGGCCTGGGGTAGCCACCAAAATATCGACGCCGCGCTTGAGCTTGTTGATTTGCGGGTTGATACCCACACCCCCAAACACGACGGTAGACGTCAGCTGCAAATGTTTGCCATAGTCGCGTACTGATTCTTCCACCTGTGCGGCCAGTTCACGCGTGGGCGTCAGCACCAGTGCGCGAATGCCGACGCCGCCAAACTTGTTGGTGGCACTGCGGCCCATGGCCAGCTTGTGCAGGATAGGCAGCACGAAGGCGGCGGTTTTACCAGTGCCGGTTTGGGCCCCAGCTAAAAGGTCTTCTCCAGCAAGTACGGCGGGAATCGCTTGCTGCTGGATAGGGGTAGGCGTGGTGTAGCCTTTTTCTTGCACTGCTTTAAATAGGGCCGGTGCGAGGCCAAGTTCGTCAAAGTTCATTAGATAGCGCTTTTGCGCGATGTGACCGTGTTACTTGCAAAGACCTTTTTGCGTCTAAAGCAAGCCAGTTAAATACGGTCTGGTTCACAAGTGGCTTGTCGCGTCTGAGCATGTGTTGTGCTGACAGGGTGGCGGCTTGCCCCAGCAGAGTGCTGGTGTTGGGCTGTTCTGGTGTAGCCAACAGTTGTATTGTCTCACACACTTGGCCGATCTCTTTGTTTCGACATCTTGGTTTCTGCGGTGTGATGCACTTGCTCTCTCGAAGATGTCTTTCCTTAGATCCCGCGGTTTCGCGGCGCAGCGCAGGCCCTGAGGTTGCGCCCCGGTCGGCGGCCCCCTTCGGGGTAAGCTTTGCGGTACTCCAAATTTGGGGTCAATGTGCAAACTCGCCTGACGGCTCAAACAAGCACATTGCCTGATCCCAAATTTCTGCGTGCTTCAAGCCCGCCGCCCTGATTGGGGCGCAACCCCAAGGCCTGCAC
>JANNCO010000051.1:0-5689 GCA_031386655.1 Polaromonas sp.
CCGGCCTTGCTTGCGTTGCCGGCCCGAGCTGGCGCCGCATTCGCTGATATGGTCTACCCAAGACGCATCGCACACGCTGGCTTTGCAAGCAGCGCGGCTGTGGGACGACACCACTTGCAGCGCTGGCCAGCCAGCCATGCCCAGCGTGGCGCAGGTGGCAGCGCGGCTGGGGGTAAGCGACAGGCATTTGCGGCGGATATTTGAAACCCACCTGGGCGTGCCGCCCGTGCAATACCTGCAAACGCGCCGCTTGCTGTGCGCCAAACAGCTGCTAACCGACACGCGCATGCCCATGGCTGATGTGGCGCTGGCCAGCGGGTTTGGCAGCTTGCGGCGCTTTAATACGGCGTTTGTGCAGCATTACCGGCTGGCACCCACGCAGTTGCGGCGTGAGGGTGCGAAGGATTCGCCACTATCGGCGGCGGCATCGGTAGCGACTGCCATCAAAATGTCACGCACTTTGACGACTCCACAAAACACCAAAACTGCGCAACCTACAATGCAAACCGGCGAGATAGCGGCAAACGCAATCTACCCAGGTGCAGACACCGGCTGCACCCGCGTGCTGCTAGCCTACCGCCCACCGTATGACGTGCAAGCCATGCTGAAATTTTTGCGTCAACGGCAAATAGATACTATAGAAAACATAGCTGACGAAGCAGAATCTACCTGGGTTACCCGCACTTTTAGCCTCAAAAATGGCACTCAAAATGCTGCAGGCTGGCTGCGCTGGCGGTTTGACGAAGCGCGCTGTGTGGTGCAGCTAGATGTGAGCGACAGCTTGCGCAGCGTGCTGCCCACGGTGATAGCGCGTATGCGCGCGGCGCTAGACCTGGACGCTGACCCAAGGGCCATTAACGCGGTGCTGGCCACGCACTTCCCGGGCACCGAAGGCTTGCGTGTGCCCGGCTGTGTGGACGGGTTTGAAGTAGCGGTGCGCGCCATAGTGGGCCAGCAGGTCACCGTGGCAGCGGCTTGCACCTTTACCCGGCGTATTGCGCAGGCTTTTGGCGAGCCGGTCAGCACACCGTTCCCGCAGCTTACCCGCTTGTTCCCCACGCCCGCTGCGTTGGCGGCGGCTTCGTCAGATGCGCTGGGCGCGCTAGGCATTGTGCGCCAGCGCCAAGCCGCCATCATCGCGGTGGCGCAAGCGGTAGGCAGCGGCCAGCTAGACCTGAACACCCCCGCCCGCGCGCTGCAAACCATTGACCAGCTCAAAGCCTTGCCCGGCATTGGCGACTGGACAGCGCAGTACATTGCCATGCGCGCACTGCGCTGGCCCGATGCGTTCCCCGCAGGCGACATAGCGCTGCACAACGCGCTGGGCTTGCGCGGCGAGAAAAACCCAGCCCGCGCGGCACAGGCTGCCTCCCAAGCCTGGCGGCCCTGGCGCAGCTACGCGGTGCTGCGGGCGTGGGAAACACTATCAATTAAATAGCTGCTTGAGCAGGTTCTACGGCCTAGAAAGCTTATTTCATATATGAAAACACCCTTTATTCCAGTACAACAAACCATCCACACCACTTGGGGGCCCCTGCTGCTGGCGGCTACGCCGCAAGGCTTGTGCGGCATGTGGTTTGAAGGCCAAAAGCACAGGCCAGACGCTAGCGCGTGGCCCATAGCCCCCAGCCCGTTTATCGACCAAGCGCAGCGCCAGCTGACCGACTATTTTGCAAACCAGTGCAGCACGTTTGACGTGCCGCTAGACCTGCGCAACGGCACCGCCTTTCAGCAAGCGGTGTGGCGCGCTTTGCTGGCGATACCTTGCGGCCAAGTAGCCAGCTACAGCACCATTGCGCAGCGCATTGGCAAGCCGGCTGCGGTGCGCGCTGTGGGCGCGGCCGTGGGGCGCAACCCGCTTAGCATCATCGTGCCTTGCCACCGCGTGCTGGGTGCCACCGGCGCGCTGACCGGCTATGCAGGCGGGCTAGACCGTAAAAAGGCACTGCTGCTGCTAGAAAACGCTACTGTGCTGCAACCAGAGCTGGCCTTGGCTGCTTAGCGTTACTCGCGGCAGCCCTGCAACTCCTGTTCTTGTTGAGTTTGGCGTGTACTGTGCTGAGCCTGTCGAAGGGCCGGAAACGTTTACAAGGACATTAGCAAGCTCAAGGCGAACGAACCATCTGCATTGCACACTATTTTTTCATCAATCAAGCTGCCAGATAGCATTAATCCTGCTCAAGCAGCTATGTTTTTTAGAGCATACTATCTCTCATGAAATTATCTACCGGGTTTGAATTTATCTTGCTGGCTGCCATTTGGGGCGGGTCGTTTTTGCTGATGAAGATGGGCGCGTCAGAATTTGGGCCGTTTGCCACGGCTTTCTTGCGGGTGCTGCTGGCTACAGCATTTTTGCTGCCGCTGCTGCTGTGGCGCGGCCAGTGGGCGGCGCTGCGGGCCAAGTGGCGCCCAGCACTGCTGGTGGGCGTGCTCAGCAGTGGCGCGCCGTTTGTGCTGTTTGGCTTTGCGGTGCTGCACATTAACACCGGCTTGGCGTCCATCATGAACGCCACCACCCCGCTGTGGGCCGCCCTGGTGGCCTGGCTGTGGCTGCACGACAAGCCCACACGTATTCGCTTGTTGGGCTTGGCTATTGGCTTTGCAGGCGTGGCTGCACTGGCGTGGGACAGTGCCACTTTTAAGGCAGGTGCTGCATCGCCCGGCATGGCTGTGCTGGCTACGCTAGCCGCTACGCTGTGCTATGGCATAGCCGCCAGCTGCGCCAAAAAATACCTTACCGGGCTACCGCCACTGGCCAGCGCCACGGGCAGCCAGGTAGGGGCCGTGCTATTTTTGCTGGTGCCGGCTGCTATGCACTTACCTGCGCAAAACCCCAGCAACACTGCTTGGCTAGCTATCGTACTGCTAGCGCTTTTTTGCACTGCGCTGGCGTACATATTGTTCTTTCGCATCATCGCCGCCGCTGGCCCGGCCAATGCGTCAGCGGTGACCTTTTTAATTCCTGTGTTTGGCGTGGGCTATGGCGCACTGTTTTTGTCCGAGGCTGTTACCTTGGGCATGCTGGTGTGCGGCGCAATTATTGTGCTGGGAACCGCGCTCAGCACAGGATTTGTTAACTATAAATAACTAGTAGATACTTTATATAGTAGTAGTCTTGCGCTTTTATATTCATGTGAAAGATGGCTATATGTTTACTTCTCTTGCACTTAGATCCCCGCCAAATTTACAGACTCGACTTAAATTTGCATTTTCGATCAGCTTGTTTGCTTTATTGGCAGCTTGTGGCGGTGGGGGTGGCGGCAGTGACAGCCTGGCGCCCTCTCCTAATGCAAGCGCGAACGCCTCAACATCTACAACATCTACTGCAACCACTGCAACTACTGCAACGTCATCTTCGTTAACCTACACAGCAGCCTCGGTTGCACAGCAGTGCGTTACGCCTCGCACGGGCACCGGCATCACCGATGTGCAAGGCACTATTGACACTGAAAAACTTTGGGTCAGGGCCCACATGGACGAAACTTATTTTTGGTACAAAGATGTTCCTTCGGTAGAGGCTACTTCTACCACCTTCACGCTGGCGGCTAACAACAATAGTGTTTTTCAAACTGTAAGCAGATATTTTGATGCTCTGTTGACCCCCAAACGCACAGCTTCTAATAAATTGGTAGACCAATTCAGTTTTACCTCACCTACAGCAGACAGGCAAAACCAGCAAGACGGCATTTCATCGGGTTACGGCATACGTTTTGCATTCATCAAAAGCACGCCACCCCGCTTGCTGCGAGTTTTATATGTAGAACCCAATTCTCCAGCAGCCATAGCCGGCGTGCAGCGCGGCGATACAGTCAAGTCGATAGACGGCATCAGTATTGATGCCACCACTGATAAAGAAACTGCTTTACTGGATGCTGCAATCAGCCCCGCCACAGCCAGTAAAACCACCACCTTTGGGCTACAAGCCGCCAACGCCACTGCACCACGCGACGTTACCGTCACCTCGTCTACCACGGTAGAGGTGACACCTGTGCCATTGGCCAAGACGTTTGAGGCAGGCACCAGCACCGTAGGGTATTTGGTTCTCAACTCATTTATTATCGCCAGCGCAGAAAAGCAGCTTATCAAAGCGATCACCCAACTTGAAGCCGAATCAGTGGACGAGCTGGTGCTTGACTTGCGTTACAACGGCGGTGGGTTTATAGAATTGTCTAACCAACTGAGCTACATGATTGGTGATGCCAGCTTGAAAGGTAAAACCTATGCCAAAAATATTTGCAATGACAAAAACCCCTTTGAAAATTGCGACAAGCCACAACCATTCAGGCAAGTCAGCTTGGGCTTTACAGAAGACGTGAAACCCGGCCAGCCTTTGCCCCAGCTGGGGCTAAAACGTGTTTTTGTGCTGACCTCGGCCAGCACCTGTTCGGCCAGCGAGTCGCTGATCAACGGCTTGGCACCTTTCCTGGAGGTAATTCGTATTGGCAGCACCACTTGCGGTAAGCCTTACGGATTTAACATCAAAGACAACTGCGGCACATCGTATGCCGCCATACAAATCAAAGGTGTCAATGCCAACGGTTTTGGCGACTTTACCGACGGCTTTAAACCTACTTGCACTGTGGCAGACGACTTGAGCAAACAGCGCGGTGATAAAACAGAGTCGATGCTCTCTGGTGCCCTGACGTACCTGCATACGGGCAGCTGCCCAGCAGCCGGCGCAGGCATGAGTGCAGGCGCAAACAGCGGTGCGGCTTTGCAAAGACAAAACATTTTGGATAGTGGCAACTACAAAATGATGCGCAGCCCACTGGAGGAAAGCGGCATACTGGGCATGCCTGCTGGCAAACCGCGGTGAAGTTTTTGAGCAAGTTACAACCTGGTCGGCAGCAGCTTCAGTCGCGGCGGCTGCTAACACTGAACGTAATATTTTTGATGGGCTGCCAAACCGCCGGCTCAGCCGCAGTACCAGCACGCATCGGGGCAGACCGTATGACCGATGCCTGCAGGGTGCAAATGCAAAAATTCATCACATCTGCGCAGGGGTTGGGCACAGTGCTGACACCTGCAGCTTTTGCGCAAAGCGACAGCTTAAGCATTGTGGAAGCGCCTTTGATTGATAAAACAGGTCAGCTGGCCCAAGGCCGCGAAGTCAGCATGCCGCAGATTTACCGCTTGAGTAAAAACACGGCTGGCTGCACCATGACGCGCGCAAGCGATGGCACCAGCACTGTGCTGGACAGTTGTACCTGCGTGCCGTTGCGCTGAACCATCGCATTGCGCTGAGCTGTTGGTAGAAAGGCTGTAGCGCGAATTTTGCGCAAGATATTGCGTAAGCTCTTGCGCAAGAAAAAACCCCTGTAAATCAGAGATTTACAAGGGTTTATGTGTTGGCGGAGCGGACGGGACTCGAACCCGCGACCCCCGGCGTGACAGGCCGGTATTCTAACCAACTGAACTACCACTCCTAAAAAGCTTATTGCTAAACTTTAACTCTCTTCAAACCAAAATACCTAGTCAGTACCTAGATATTTGGCGACCCCACGGGGATTCGAACCCCGGTACTTACCGTGAAAGGGTAATGTCCTAGGCCTCTAGACGATGGGGTCAAAAACCTTTGCAGAAACCTTTGTTTACTACCGTTCAACAATTTGATGGTAGAGGTAAACGGGATCGAACCGATGACCTCTTGCATGCCATGCAAGCGCTCTCCCAGCTGAGCTATACCCCC